>NZ_JBFUHC010000006.1:0-470066 GCF_056402615.1 Pedococcus sp. P3_C7
GTCCGGGGTGGACTCCGCGTGCGCAGCGGGCACGTCAGCATACGAGATGGCGTCGGGGACGGGGACGCGCACGGCCTCGACGTTCGCGGCATACCCACAGTTCGGGCAGCGGACGTAGGTGTCCTCGCCGTTCTCGGCGGTGGCGAGGAACTCCTCGCTCTTGCTGCCACCCATGGCACCGGCCATCGCCTGGACGATGACGTAGTGGAAGCCGAGCCGGTCGAAGATGCGGATGTAGGCGTCGCGGTGCAGCTGGTAGGCCTTGTCGAGGCCGGCCGCGTCGAGGTCGAAGGAGTAGGAGTCCTTCATGACGAACTCGCGGCCACGGAGCACGCCGGCCCGCGGACGCGCCTCGTCGCGGTACTTCGTCTGGATCTGGTAGATCGCCAGCGGAAGGTCCTTGTAGGACGAGTACAGGTCCTTGACCGCGAGCGTGAACATCTCCTCGTGGGTCGGCCCGAGCAGGTAGTCGCCGCCCTTGCGGTCCTGCAGGCGGAAGATGTTGGGGCCGTACTCGGTCCAGCGACCGCTCGCCTCGAAGGGTTCCTTGGGCAGCAGCGCAGGGAAGAGCAGCTCCTGGGCGCCGATCTCGTCCATCTCCTCGCGGACGATGGTCTCGACCTTGCGCAGCACGCGCAGGCCCAGCGGCAGCCAGGTGTAGATGCCGGGGCTGACCCGTCGGATGTAGCCCGCCCGGACGAGCAACCGGTGGCTCGGCACCTCGGCATCGGCCGGATCCTCGCGAAGGGTTCGCAGGAACAGGGTCGACATGCGCAGGGCCACGTGGCACTCCTCGGTTGGCGGACAACCCCCAGAGGATATCCGTCGGTATGCCGCGTGCTCACCACGGTTTCCTTCGTCGCCTTCGTCGGGTTGACGGGCGCCGCAACCAGCAGCGATCAGATCTCTGGGGGACGGGGTGCGACCTGCAGGTATTGGTCCCCGCCGGCTTGTGAGTTTGTCCGTTTTGCGGAAGTCTGTCGGTCGGGTCGGGGGTTCCCAAGCGGGGGGGTGATGGCTGCGTGTGGCCGTTTACACGAAAGCGATCGATGGATCGTCGAGAGCAAGAGGCTCTGAGGATTTCCAAGGCGAAGGCGGCGCGGGATCGCGCCGAGAACAACGCCAAGCAGCCGGCAGACCAGACCACGACCTAGCGCGACGACCGCCCGCGCGCGTCAGCGCCCAGCGGCCCTGAGGGCGGTGCGGATCAACGGGAGCTGCAGCGGCAGCCGTGCCACGGTGCCCGCGAAGGCGGCCTGCGCTGCCGGAGTGCCCTTTCGCTGCGCGCGCTTGCCGTAGTTGGCGCTCATCTGCACGTTGCCCGGCAGGATGGCGAGGAGCAGGGCGGCACTCGCCCACCCGGCATACCGGCGGGTGCGCGGGTGCAGCAGCCCCGCCGCGCAGGCGAGTTCGGCAACGCCCGAGAGGTAGATCAGCTCGCGCCGGCGCGGCAACGAGTTCGGCACCAGCGGCTCGAACAGCTCGGGCTTGACGAGGTGGGTCGTCCCCGAGGTGATGAACAGGCCGGCGAGGCCGACGATGTCCTTGGTCAGGGGCGCGACGGAGCGGGGCATGCCGCCATCCTGTCAGGCAGAGCTCGCGGCCAGCGGCGAGCTGCTGCGATCCATGCGCACGCCGACTCGCCGTCTAGAACGGAGGCGGGTCCTCGGGGGACGGGCCTCGGATCAGGCGCGAGGTGGAGCCATGGCCGTGGAACAGGAGTCTGTCCGCGTCGAGCCGGTCGCACACCTGGATGATCTCCACCCTCGAGCGCCCCCTCGTCGAGAACCACTCGAGGCGGCCGAAGTCGACCCGCCGCCCGGTCCGCAGCGCGCGGCGGTTGCGGGTGGTAAGGTTGCCGGGACGGCAGGCCAGTTCGACGAGGTGGTGCTCGGTCAGGTGCTGCACTCCCTCCTCCAGCAGCGAAGTCAGCCCGGCGATCCCGTCCATTTCCACGGCTATCTCGACGCCCACCTCGACGTCCACCTCAGCGTCCACGACCACCGCCGGGTGGGCGTCACCACTCATGGTGGTGATCGCTGAGGCGGCCTCAGATCCACACTGAAGCTGGTCGAAGGGCACGGTGGTGCTCAGGTGGCCTGTGGGATCGGTCCAGACCAGGGCGCCGTCCGCGTCGAGGCGCGATCGCCACCGTGGCCGTTGCTTGATGCGGTGATGGCGTCGACACAGGCACACCAGGTTGGTCGGATCGGTCGCGCCCACGGGCCACGGGACCACGTGGTCGACGTCGCAGAACCTCGCACTGATCGCACATCCGGGAAAGCGGCACTGACCGTCCCTCGCCTTGACGAAGTCGATCATCCACTGGGGAGGTCGATAGCGACCTGAGTCGCGACTGCCTGCACGGGACCCGCCCCCTGGAGCTGGGAGGCTCCGAAACCTTCGGGCTGGGCGCTCCGCGCTCATCGGCAGGGACGCGAGCGCGCCCGACGTGTCGTGACACGCCACCACGTGGAACGATGCGGTGGACTTCGGAGCTGACGGCGCGCCCGCGTCGCCAGCCGGCGCAGGCTCCGTCGCGCCACCGCGCGGTCCTTGTCGGCGCTGCGCCACCGACGCAACCCAGGAGGCGCGCACATGGGTGACACCCGGCATACCGAATCCCGTCACCGGCACCAGTTCGGCAGCGCGTCGGCCGCCGTCCCCGTCGCTCCTTGCGCCCTCGTCACGAGCCGCCTCTGCGGCGGCGGCCTCGCGGGCGACCGCGCTGGCCGGGACCGTCAGGTGCACCGTGACCTCACCGGTGGCCCGAGCGTGGATGAGATCCATCAGGGCGTCTGCCCGGGCCTGCTCGATGCCCGCGCACTTGCCGTCGAGGACATAGCTCCGGGCCAACCCGTCGACCACCGACCACGCGGTTCGCGACTCCTCGACGGGCACCTTCGCACTCCACTCGTCCACCCCGGGAGAGAAGGCGCTGCGACGCAGCGACCGCTCGGCCCGCGCGCGCTCGGCCTTGCGCCGCACGAGGTCTGCATCCACCGACGCCAGGACGCGACGAGTCCGGCGGCGCAACGCACCGCCTGCTTCGGTGCCGAGCCGCTCGCCGATCCGGTCGGCCACCTCGGCGCAGACCTCCGGCGTGGCGTCGGCCAGCTCCTCCGCAACGATCCCGGCGCGGTAGGTGTCGAGCCGCCCAGCCGCCATGGCCTCGACCAGGGCGGGGTGACGCGTCACGAGGTCCACCGCGGTCGCGACCCGGTCAGTCGCTCCGGACGTGGTGAGCCCCAACCGGTCCTGCACGAGAGCGGGAGCGTCCAGCCGCTGGTGGCCGAGGCCCCGGAACTCCTCCTCGATGGTGCCGTCCTCACACACGACGTCATCGGTCGCGGCCACGTGCGCCAGGGCAACCGTCTGCATCGCCGCCGCGACGTTGATCAGCTGCTGGCACGAACCCGCCAGCTCCACCCACTCCGCGCCCGACGCCTCGGCCCCGACGGCGCGCACTCGACCGAGCTCCGACTGGAGTCGAAGGTGGAGGTCGGCGAGTTCGAACATATGTCCACTCTAGCCCACGCAACACTCCCTTTCAACCTGTACGAGCGATGAATTCGATTGCCAGACAACAGAATTGGCGCAGTGACCCCACCACTTCACTGTCAGTGCCGCCTGCTATGAAGGCCGGGCTTCAGTCGCTGCGGTGCTCGCGCCGATAGGACAGCCGAGCCCTGAGGGCGAGCGCAAAGGTCGCGCCACCGACGACCAGCAGGACGAGGCCGACCCACAGCCACGTGCGCCCGGCTGTCTCCCGGCCAGGCACGGCGACGAGGAAGGCACCGAAGAGGGCGAGCGACCCGGTCATCCAGAGCAGCGCGTTTCCGGCAGCGGGTGTGTCCGGGCGCGGCTCCGACCGCAGCGAGGGGTCCATCAGGAGGGGTCCATCAGCAGCGAACGCCGCTCATCAGAGCAGGACGGTCGAGAAGTTACCGACGTCCTCGAAGCCGACCCGCGCATACGTGGCCCGGGCACTCTCGTTGAAGTCGTTGACGTACAACGTGACCCAGCGCGCGCGGGTCTCCATCACCTGCTCGACCACGGACGCCATGAGGGGCACGGAGAGTCCGCGCCCCCGCAGGTGCGGTGCCAGCCACACCCCCTGGAGCTGCGCGCAGCCGAGCGCAACGGAGCCCACGTCGGCCTTGAAGATCACCGCGCCGTCCTCGACCGCGATGAAGGTGTGGCCACGGTCGATGAGGGCCAGGAGTGCCGACCGGTATGCCGCGCCGGAGCCGGTGTAGGGCGGGTAGCCGATCTCGCCCTCGAACATGTGCGCCGCGGCAGGCATCACGAGGTCCACCTCGTGCTCCCGGGCCGGACGCACCCTCGGGTCGAGCTCGATCCCGAGGGCTGAGGGCCGGTCCATGCTGCTCATCAACGGCTGGTTCGCCCGCACGGCGCGTGCCGGTCCCCATGCGGGTGCGAGGTGCCGCCAGAGCTCGGCCACCTGGTCGGCCGGCCCGAGGATCGAGGCACAGTGGCGGCGCCAGCGGCGGACCCGGTCGGCGAAGAAGCTCAGCGTCTGCTCGTCGGCCTCCACCGGGACGAGGTTGGCGCTGGACCAGCACAGCGCCTCGAGACTGCCGCCGACCTTGTGCCCGAGAACGGTTCCGGGCTGGCTGCTGAGCACTCCCTCGAGGAGGCGGGCGGCCACGAACACGTTCGCCGGCAGGTTCCGCGCGCACACCTCCAACGCGGCGTCGCGGTCCGAGGGCGACAGCGCGTGGACCGGGTTTCGAGTGCGCAGCACGGATCCAGCCTAGGGCTCGCCGGGTCAGCGCGCCGCAGAACGCCGCCCTCCCGTCGTCCTGCGGTCCACAGCTGTGGCCGAGGGGGCGACGTAGTCGGGCTCCCTGGTGGACGACGCAGCTGCGTCTGCCACGGGATCGTCGAGTTTGCCGCAGCTTGCTGCGGATCCACGAGCCACCGCTCGTGCGGCAGCGACAAGCAAGAGCGACACGAACGCCGACACCAGGCGGGAAAACCAACACCAGCACCAACACCGGACCAGCTCACCAAGGAGACCATCATGTCCACGAACGACCGGGCCCTCGCGGGCCCACGTCCCGCAAGCCGTCGCCGTGCCTGGAAACGTGCGACCGGGGCTGCCGCAGCCGGCGCCCTCTGTGCGACCGCCCTCGCCTCATCGCCGAGCGGCGCCACGGCCGGCGTCGGGGGCGCCACCGTCGATCCCGACCCCGCGACGACAGCCGCCCAGGCCCGGCTGGTCGGGCGCTCCTCGCTCCCGGCCGAGACCTATCGACCGGGTACTGCGTCGTCGGGATACTTCCAGACCGGGACGACGGCGGTTGCGCGTCCCTACCCTGCCCAACCAGTACAGGGCTTCTCGGCCATGCACCGCAACGCCGACGGCAGCTACCTCGTCATGACCGACAACGGCTACGGCCAGAAGGGCAACAGCCAGGACTTCGAGCTGGTCGTCAACCGGATCCGGCCCGACACCAGCACAGGGACGACGACCTTCCTCGGTCTGCAGTTCCTGCTCAGCGACCCCGACCACCATGTCGACTGGACGATCTGGCGCGACGGCGGCTGCGCGGCGGCGGCGACCCTGCCGGCGGGCTACGCATGCCCCCCGCCGGACCGAGTGCTGACCGGCTGGGACTTCGACCCTGAGTCCATGCAGGTCGCGCCCGACGGCACCTTCTGGTTCGGCGACGAGTTCGGACCGTTCCTGCTCCACGCGGACGAACACGGTCGGCTCCTGGAAGCGCCCGTTCCGGCCCCGGGGGTGAAGGCGCCCCAGAACCCCACGCTCGCAGTTGGTGAGCAGCCCAACCTCGCGTCGTCGCGCGGGTTCGAGGGCATGGCGATCTCCCCGAACGGCCAGCGGCTCTACCCGATGCTCGAGGGTTCCATCGCCGAGGACAAGGCTGCCGGTCTGGCCTCGGACCTGCGGATCTTCGAGGTCAAGGTCAACCAGGACCTCGGGGCGCAGTTCACCGGCACCTACTGGCGCTATCGCCTCGAGAGCCCCGGGGACTCGATCGGAGATGCGATCGCGCTGAACGACCACGAGCTCCTCGTTGTCGAACGCGATGCGGGAGCGGGACCGAACGCGCGCTTCAAGGCGGTCTTCACCGTGGACCTCAAGGACCGGGACCACGACGGGTATGCCGACAAGCAGCTCCTCGTGAACCTCCTGGCCGTTCCTGACCCGGCCAACGTCGGCAAGCTGGGAGCCTTCTTCCCGTTCGCCTTCGAGACCATCGAGGACCTCGCCGTCGTCGACGACCACACGATCGCGGTGATGAACGACAACAACTTCCCCAACACCGGTGGCCGATCGGCAGTCGTCCCCGACCCGAACGAGTACATCGAGGTCACCCTGGACCAGGCGCTGGGCATCGACCCGCGGTTGCTCCCGCAGGGGTGAGCTGAGGGGAAGTTGCTGGCTCGGTCGCGGGGCTGAGCCGGGGAACAGGTCACTCTCGGGTCCGCTGGTGGGGGCGGGCCCGAGAGCCTGGTCAGCCGACCGTGACCGACGGAGCCCCGGCGCTTTCCTCGTCGATGGGCTCACCCATCTCGTCGGCGATGCGCATCGCCTCCTCGATGAGCGTCTCGACGATCTGGCTCTCGGGCACAGTCTTGATGACCTCGCCCTTGACGAAGATCTGGCCCTTGCCGTTGCCGGACGCGACGCCGAGGTCGGCCTCGCGAGCCTCGCCGGGACCGTTAACGACACAGCCCATGACCGCGACTCGCAGCGGGACCGTCATCCCCTCCAGTCCGGCAGTGACCTCGTCGGCAAGCTTGTAGACGTCGACCTGGGCCCGACCGCACGAGGGGCAGGACACGATCTCGAGCTTGCGCGGCTTGAGGTTCAGGGACTGCAGGATCTGGTTGCCGACCTTGACCTCCTCGACCGGCGGGGCGGACAACGACACGCGGATGGTGTCGCCGATGCCCTTGGACAACAGCGCACCGAAGGCGGTGGCGGACTTGATGGTGCCCTGGAACGCCGGCCCCGCCTCGGTCACCCCGAGGTGCAGCGGCCAGTCGCCCCGCTCGGAGAGCATCTCGTAGGCCTTGACCATGACGACGGGGTCATTGTGCTTGACCGAGATCTTGAAGTCGTGGAAGTCGTGCTCCTCGAAGAGGGATGCCTCCCACACGGCCGACTCGACCAGGGCCTCCGCCGTTGCCTTGCCGTACTTCTCGAGAAGCCGGGGGTCGAGCGAGCCGGCGTTGACGCCGATCCGGATCGAGACACCGGCATCCTTGGCCGCCGCTGCGATCTGCTTCACCTGGTCGTCGAACTTGCGGATGTTGCCCGGGTTGACCCGCACCGCAGCGCAGCCGGCGTCGATCGCCGCGAAGACGTACTTGGGCTGGAAGTGGATGTCCGCGATGACCGGGATCTGGGACTTGCGGGCGATCGCCGGGAGCGCCTCGGCATCGTCCTGGCTCGGGCACGCGACGCGCACGATGTCGCAGCCCGAGGCGGTGAGCTCGGCGATCTGCTGCAGGGTGCTGTTGATGTCGGTGGTGGGCGTCGTGCACATCGACTGCACCGAGATGGGGGCGTCACCGCCGACCTCGACCTTGCCGACCTTGATCTTGCGCGTCTTGCGGCGGGGCGCGAGCACGGGCGGGGGCAGGGCCGGCATACCTAGTCCAACAGTCATGCGTTGAGTATCTCCCAGAGAGAGGTGGAGGCCGACGCCGGCTGGAAGCCGGCTCCGCGCCGGCCGCGTGGCCGACCCGAGGCCGGGGTCAGCCGAGCTTGACGGGCTTGACGAAGTCGGCGTAGATGAGCAGCGCGGACATCACGATGAGCACCGAGGAAACCGCATAGGCGACGGGCAATGCCTTGGCGACGTCCACGTGCCCGGGGTCCGGGCGGTTCAGCAGGCGTGCCGCGTTCCGCTTGAGCCCCTCCCACAACGCTCCCGCGACGTGGCCGCCGTCCAGGGGCAGCAGCGGGATCAGGTTGAAGACGAACAGCGCGAGGTTGAGGCCGGCCATCAGGTTGACCAGGATCGCGATCTTGCCGCCGAGGCTGTCGTCGAGTCCCTTGATGGAGCCCGACGAGATTTCTCCGGCCATCCGGCCCACGCCGACCACGGACACCGGTCCGTTCGGGTCGCGTTCCTCGGAGCCGAACGCCGCCTGCGCGACGTCGGTCATCCGCTGCGGGATGTGCAGGAGCACCCCGGCGATGTGCGAGACCTGATCGCCGAGGATGCCAGGAACAACCGTGACGCTCTGGCGCTCGAGGGCCAGCACGGGAGCCGAGGAGACCCCGAGGAAACCGGCCTCGAGGACCACGGGCTGACCGTCGGCGTCCACCAGCGGGGTGCCGTCCGGGCCGACCTGCTGCACGGTGTTGCGGATCGGGCTGACCCGCAGCGTCTCCCGGACGCCGTCGCGCAGCACCACGATCTCGGTCTGCTCGCCGACCCTGGGCCGGATCTGCTTGCCGACATCGATGGTGCGCTTGATGGGTTGGCCTGCGATGGACAGGATGTGGTCGCCGGGCCGGATGCCGGCGATGAAGGCCGGGGTCTTGGGGTCGGAGGGGGCACAGGTCGTCTTGGCGGCCGCCTGGCTGGCGGGCACGACGCACTCGCTGACCGAGGCCACGACCGCCCCGTCCTTCTCCACCTGCATGCCGTAGATGGTCACCAGACCGGTGAGCAGCACGACGGCGATGACCAGGTTCATCACCGGGCCGCCCATCATGACGACGACCTTCTTCGGCACCGACAGCTTGTAGAAGACGCGGTCCTCGTCGCCGGGCCTGATCTCCTCGAGGCTGAGCTGACGTGCCTCGTCGGCGAGCTGGGTGAACCGGCCGGTGCTCGACACGCGCAACGTCCCGGGTTTGTCTCCCGGCCGCGGCGGGAACATGCCGATCATCCGGATGTAGCCGCCGAGCGGGATGACCTTGATGCCGTACTCGGTCTCGCCCCGCCTCGTCGACCACACGGTCGGCCCGAAGCCGACCATGTACTGGGTGACCTTGACCCCGAACTTCTTGGCGGGGACGAGGTGCCCGATCTCATGCAGCCCGATCGACAGGCCCACCCCCAGGACCACGAAGAGCACGCCGAGCACGTACAGCAGGGCCGTCATCAGCGAAGCGCCCCCTCGGTGTCCGCCAGCGACTCCTCGGTCATCGATCCAGTCTGCAAACCCAGCACCTTCCGAGCCTCCTCGCGCGCCCACGCGTCCGCGCGCATCACGTCCTCAACGGTCAGTGTCCCTGATTCGATCCCGCGTGCGCCGCCGGACCCGTGGATCTCCACGACCCTGGCCACCGTGTCGACGATCTCGACGAAGCCGATGCGACCCTCGTGGAAGGCATCGACGGCGACCTCGTTGGCTGCGTTGTAGACCGCTGGACTGGTGCCCCCGGCCTCGCCGACCTGTCGGGCAAGGCGCACGGCCGGGAAGGCCGCGTCGTCGAGCGGTTCGAACTCCCACGACTGCGCCTGGGTCCAGTCCACGGGGACGTCGACGTCGGCGAGCCGCTCGGGCCAGGACAGCCCGAGCGCGATCGGCACGAGCATCCGCGGCGGTCCGGCCTGGGCAATGGTCGAACCGTCCACGAACTCCACCATCGAGTGGATCAGCTGCTGCGGGTGGACGACGACGTCGATGCGGTCGAACGGGATGTCGAAGAGCAGGTGCGCCTCGATCACCTCGAGCCCCTTGTTGACCAGGGTCGCGGAGTTGGTCGTGATGACCCGCCCCATCGAGAAGTTCGGGTGCGCGAGCGCCTCAGCCGGGGTCACGGCTCGCAACAACTCGCGGCTGCGCCCACGGAACGGTCCCCCACTGGCGGTGACCACCAGCCGGCGCACCTCGTCGGCGCGCCCCCCGCGCAGGCACTGGGCGATGGCCGAGTGCTCGGAGTCGACGGGCACGATCTGGTCCGGCTTGGCGGCGGCCTTGACCAGTGGTCCGCCCACGATGAGCGACTCCTTGTTGGCCAGCGCGAGCGTGGAGCCCTCGGCCAGGGCCGCCAGCGTCGGACGCAGCCCGATGGCCCCCGTGATTCCGTTGAGGACGACGTCTGCGCCACACCCAGCGGCCGTCACCGCAGCGTCGTCCCCGACCACCACCTGGGGCCGGTATGCCGCGCGGCCGGCCCGCGCGGCATACGCACCGATCGCCTCGGCGACCTGCTCGTGGGTGCCGCGGGCCACCGCGACGAGGTCGACCTCGAACGTGACTGCCTGCTCGGCGACCAGCTCGACGTTGGACCCCGCGGAGAGGGCGACCACCCGGAAGCGGTCGGGGTTGCGCGCGATGACGTCCAGGGCCTGGGTGCCGATGGAGCCGGTCGAGCCGAGGACGGCGACGGTGCGCGGGGAAGTCACTGGTTCATTGTCGCGCATGTCGGCAGGCACGCGGTCCCACCCCGCTCGAGCCGCTGGCCGGACGACCGTCCTGCGCCACCTGGGTGGCGCGTCCGGGCACACCTACTCCTGGAAGACCCGCTCCTCGATGAGCTGCTCCTCGACCACGCGACCGGCTGGCTCGAACCGGCCCTGGTCGAACCGCTTCTGGAACTCCAGCTCGAGGTGGTCGGCGCCGTTGCGGTTCTTCTCGATCGACATGACGACCCAGTGGCGGAACCGCTCGGCGTTACCCAGGTGGTAGACGAGGTGGTGCTTGGCGACGATGTCGTACTTGTCATTGAGGATCAGGACGACGTCGGCCTCGTAGGCGAGGGCCGACGAGCCACGCAGGTCGTTGACCCGCATCCGCCGGCCGGCCACCAGGCTGGACTTGTCGGCGGCGACGATCGCCAGGACCGGGACGCCCAGCTCGAGCGCCATGTCCTTGAGCCGCTCGACGACGATGGAGACTCGCTCCTCCTCGCCCATGACCCCTGCCACCGGGACCTTCTGGAGGTAGTCGACCAGGACCAGTGGGGGTCGTCCGTCGGTCTCGATGATCTCGGCAACGGCGGCACGGATCTCGTCGAGCGTGGTGTGCATCCCGCTCGAGGTGTGCACGTGCAGTCGTTGGCCGTAGCTCTCGAGGGCCTCGACGGCCTCCATGCCGCCGACGGTCTCACCGAAGCGCTCGCGCATCGACTTCGTGCGGCTGTGCCTGGCTTCGAAGCCGGCCCTGATCTTGTTCAGACCGACGGCGTCGGTGCCGGCGATGGCTCCCGCCTCGATCGCGATGAGCCGCTCCAGGATGCTGTGGGCGTCGTGCTCGTAGGAGAAGAGCACCGCGCTGCGGTTGGCCGCGACGGCGTTGCGCAGCATCTGCAGCGCCATCGCCGTCTTGCCCAGTCCCTGCGGCCCACCGAGCAGGACCAGCTCGCCCGAGCGGAAGCCACCGGTCAGGGCCACGTCGAGGGCGTCGAAGCCCGTGGGCCAGACGCGTGCTCCGGCGGTCTGGCCCAGCCGCAGCTTCTCGTCCGTCTCGAGGAGGACGTCGGCGAGCGATCGCAGTCGGCCGACGTTGCGCGACTGCACTGGCGGTTCGCCGGTGATGGACAGGACGCTTGCTCCCGCTGGTTCAGCGCTGGTCATGCGACAGATTGAACCGTCGATGTGCCTCCGGTGGAAACGGTTCGGTGAACTTTGGCACCGAACGGATGACCCCAGTTCAGCCCTTAAGGGGCAATCCCGACATAGGTGGTCTCGAGGTACTCCTCGATGCCCTCGAAGCCACCCTCCCGGCCGAAACCGGAAGCCTTGACGCCGCCGAAGGGGGCTGCCGGATTGGAGATGATCCCCTGGTTGATTCCGATCATCCCGTACTCCAGCGCCTCACTGACCCGGATCACCCGTCCGAGGTCGTTCGTGTAGACGTACGAGGCGAGGCCGAACTCGGTGCTGTTGGCCTTGGTGATGGCCTCGGCCTCGGTACGGAAGGTGGCGATCGGGGCCACGGGCCCGAAGATCTCCTCCTTCATCATCCGAGCCGTCATGGGCACCCCGCTGATCACGGTCGGCTCGAAGAAGTAGCCCCGGCCCTTGACCTGTCCTCCGCCGGTCAGGACCGTGCCCCCCTTGGCCTTGGCGTCCTCGACCAGCTCGCTGACTCCGTCGCGCGCCTTGGCATCGATCAGCGGACCGACGTCGACGCCCTTCTTGGTGCCCTTGCCGAGGGTCAGGCCGGCCATCCGCGCGGCGAACTTCTTCGCGAACTCGTCAGCCACACCCTCGTGGACGAAGAAGCGGTTGGCCGCCGTGCACGCCTCACCGATGTTGCGCATCTTGGCGAGCATCGCGCCATCGACGGCCCGGTCGAGGTCGGCGTCCTCGAAGACGATGAACGGGGCGTTGCCGCCGAGCTCCATGGAGACCCTGAGCAGCTGTTCGGCCGACTGCTCGACCAGCCTGCGACCGATCCCGGTGGAGCCGGTGAAGGTGAGCTTGCGCAGCCTGGGGTCGCGGATGAGGGGTTCCATCACGTCACCCGTTTGGGACGTCGTGACGACGTTGAGGACACCGGCGGGCAGCCCGCACTCGCGCAGCAGGTCCGCCAGGGCGAGCATGGTCAGCGGGGTCTGGCTGGCCGGCTTGACGACCATGGTGCAGCCGGCAGCGATGGCCGGCCCGATCTTGCGCGTGCCCATCGCCAGCGGGAAGTTCCACGGCGTGATCATCAGGGTCGGCCCGACGGGCTTCTTCATCGTGAGCAGCCGGGTCGCGCCGTTGGGAGCCGTCGACCAGCGACCGTGGATGCGAACGGCTTCCTCGGAGAACCAGCGGAAGAACTCGGCGCCGTAGGTCACCTCTCCGCGCGACTCGGCAAGCGTCTTGCCCATCTCGAGGGTCATCAGCGTGGCGAAGTCCTCGGCGCGCTCGGTGATCCGTTCGAACGCGGCACGCAGGATCTCGCCCCGGTCGCGCGGAGGCGTCTTGGCCCAGTCCCCTTGCGCTGCAACGGCTGCATCGAGGGCCGCCTTGCCGTCGGCCACCGTGGCGTCGGCCACGTGGGCGAGCGTGGCACCGCTCGAGGGGTCCTCGACGGCAAGGGTGCCGCCGCCCGTGGCGTCGCGCCACGCGCCGCCGATGAACAGTCCCTTGGGAACCGAGTCGATGAGGGTCTTCTGGGTGGTGGCCATCAGCCGTGGTCCTCCGGTGCGTGGTCGTGCGTGGCGTGGGTGTGGTGGTGCTGCGGGATGTGCCCCTCGGGAATGGCTCCGTTGCGCCCGGCGAGCAGCGGTTGCGAGGGGTCCCAGCGAGTTCCCTCCCGCTCGTCCTGCCGTTTGCGCGCGATCGCCGAAAGGGCTTCGAGGACAACGCGGTTCGCGAGCGCGGCGGTGATGTCGGCGTGGTCGTAGGGCGGGCTCACCTCGACGATGTCGACACCGACGACCGGTAGCTCGAGACAGATCCGGCGCACGGCGTCGAGCAGCTGTCGGGCCGAGAGCCCACCGGGCTCCGGGGTGCCGGTGCCCGGCGCATGGCCCGGGTCGCAGACGTCGATGTCCACCGACAGGAAGACACCGTCGCAGTCGTCCGTGGCGATGGTGAACGCCTCGGTGAGGACCTCGTCGAGACCCCGGTGCACGATTTCGGTCATCTCGAACGACCGCATCTCCTGACCGGCCATCCAGTCGAGGGTCTCCGGCGGGGGCCAGTAGCCCCGCAGCCCGACCTGGAGGAACCGGTCGCCTCGCAGTGCACCGGACTCGATCAGCCGGCGCATGGGCTGGCCGTGCCCCCACAGGGAACCGAACTCGATGTCACCGGTGTCGGCGTGCGCGTCGAAGTGGATCATCGAGATGCGGCCGTGGCCGAGGACGTTGGCGACACCCTTCGCGTCCGGGAAGGCGATCGAGTGGTCGCCCCCGAGGACGACGGGTATGGCGCCCGCCCGCGTGACGCGCTCGACCGCGGCCTCGAGCTTGGGCAGGGACCGCTCGATGTCGCCGGAGTACATCTCGACGTCGCCCGCGTCGACGACCCGGAGGTCGACGAGGCCGTCGGTCCGCAGCGCCAGGGAGGGGCGCGACCCGTCGTGCGGCAGGTAGTCGGTCATCCGGATGGCCTGGGGTCCGAAGCGCGTTCCGGGCCGGTGTGAGGTGCCCCCATCGAAGGGCGCACCGAGGATCACGACGTCCGCATCGGCATACGTGCTCTCGTCTTCGAGGTCGCAGCGGTCCACGCCGAGGAAGGTGAAGTCGGGGCCGTACTGCTGCCCGTATCGCGTCATGATTCGACCCTAGTGCCGTTTCGAGGTCATGGTCTCAGCGGTCTTCCTGGCCCCAGGGCGAGCCGTACCCGCCGGGCTTCGGCGCCGCCAGGAGCTCGAGGAACGGCGCCGCGTCGAAGGCCTCGGGGCCGAGGACGCCGGACCCGCTCCAGGTGCCGTTCGCCAACAGCTCCAGGGCCACCACCGGGTTGACGGCGGTCTGCCAGACGACGCACTGGGCGCCGTAGTCACGCATCGTCTCCTCGTTGTCCACCACGTGGTAGAGGTAGGTGCTGCGCGGCTGACCGTCCTTGCCGGTGCCCGTGACCCAGACCCCGGCGCAGGTCTTGCCCTGCATCCGCGGGCCGATGGTGGCGGGATCGGGCAGCACCGCGGCGACGACGTCGCGGGGCGACACCTGCACGCCCTTGACGCTGACGGGGTCGGTGCCGTCGAGGCCGAGCGTGTGCAGGGTGCGCAGGATGGTGATGAGCTCGTCACCGAGGCCGTACTTGAAGGTCACCCGCTGCGCGTCGAGCCAGCGGGGCATGAGGAGCACCTCCTCGTGCTCGACGTGGACGCACTCCACCGGCCCGATGCCCTCGGGGAACTCGAAGACCTCGGGCTCGCTGAACGCCGGCAGGGTGAAGAAGCCCGCTTCGACGTCTCCCCCGCCCGCGTCGGCCCGCGAGCGCTCCCACACCACCGGCGGGTTGAGGCACTCCTCGATGATGGTCCACATCGAGAAGCTCGGTGCGAAGGTCTCGTTGCCGTCGTCGTCGAGGACCGCGAGGTTGGCGCCGTCACGGGTCCCGAGCTCGTCGATCGTCGAGAACAGGTGGTCGGACGCATAGCGCGCGAGGACGTCCGACAGCCCCGGCTCGACCCCGATCCCCAACAGGGCCAGCTGACCCGACTCCTCCCAGTCCCCCTGCATGGCGAACTGCTCGTCACCGAGCTTGACGCCGACCTTGGCGTAGGGCTCCTCGGGGTGGCGGCAGGACAGGCTCATCGCCATGTCGAGGTAGCCCGCACCTGCGGCGAGGGCGCCCCTGAAGATGGGCATGACGAACCGCGGGTCCACGGCGTTGAACACGTGCGTCGACCCGTGCTCGCGGGCCAGCGCGGCCACCGCGTCCTCATCCGACGCGTCGACCTGGGCCGCGACGAGCCGCTGCTCGCCGTCACGCCTGGCGCTCGCCGCCGCGACCGTGGCCTGAGCACGACCGAGGTCGTAGTCGGCCACGACGAAGGACTCGAAGAAGTCCCGTTCGACGGCGATGCGTGCGGCAGCGTCACCGACGCCGCCGGCGCCGATCATCAGGATGCGCATGGCGGATCAGGCTGCTTTCTGACGTCGGCTGGAGAGGAGCTGCCCGGTGATCACGAAGCCGAGGGCTGCCAGGAACATGACTGTCCCGATGACGTTGACCTGGACCGGGACGCCACGTTGGGCCGCACCCCAGACGAACATGGGGAAGGTGATCGAGCTGGGTGAGGCGTTGAAGTTGGTGATGATGTAGTCGTCGAAGCTGAGCGAGAAGGCCAGCAGCGCCCCGGCCGCGATGCCGGGCGCCGCCAGGGGCAGGGTCACCCGCAGGAACGTCTGGGCGGGTGTGGCACCCAGGTCGGCCGCAGCCTCCTCGAGCCGTGGGTCGAGCGTGGCTACCCTCGCCTTCACCGCAACCACCACGAACGAGACACAGAACATGATGTGCGCGATGAGGATCGCCGTCGCACCTGAGGGGATCCCCAGCATGAGGAACAGGGTCAGCAGGCTGGAGCCCATGACGACCTCGGGAGTGGCCATCGGGACGAAGATGAGCAGGTTCGTGGCCGCCCGCCCACGGAACCTGTAGCGGCCAAGGGCGAGGGCCACCATCGTGCCGAGCACGGTGGCGACCACCGATGCAGTCACGCCGATCCGCAGGCTGAGCCCCAGCGAGCTGCAGATCCCGGGAGACCCGCACGGGTTCGTCCACGCGTCCGTCGAGAAGCGTGCCCAGTTGTAGTTGAACTTGCCCACGGGGTCGTTGAAGGAGAACAGCGCCACGACGACGTTGGGGATGAGCAGGTAGAGCAGCACGGCGAACGCCGCGAAGGCGACGAGGTGCCGGCGAATCCAGGCGAGGACGGCCATGTCAGACCAGCTCCTCGGTGCCGGCCTTGCGCACGTAGGCAGCCACCAGGGCGACGATGAGGATGAGCAGGATGAACGACAGCGCCGCGGCCAAGGGGTAGTCGAGCACCCGCAGGAACTGGCTGTCGATGACCTGGCCGATCATCACGGTCTGGGTGTTGCCGAGCAGCCGCGAGTTGATGAAGTCGCCCGCGGCCGGGATGAACGTGAGCAACGTGCCGGCGACGACCCCGGGCAGCGACAACGGCCACGTGACGCGCCGGAAGGCCTCCCTCGGGGAGGCGTAGAGGTCGCCCGCCGCCTCGACGAGTCGACTGTCGAGACGCTCCAGCGACGCGTACAGAGGCAGGATCATGAAGGGCAGGAAGTTGTACGTGAGTCCGCAGATCACGGCGAACTTGGACGCCAGGAGGGTGTCGTTGTCGGTGAGGCCCACGGCCTGCAACAGGCTCGTGAAGCCCGTGTTCTGGGCCAGTGCCACCACCGGGCCGTCGTCGGACAGGATGTTGCGCCACGCCAGCGTGCGAATGAGGAAGCTCGTGAAGAACGGCGCGATCACGAGGACGAGCAGGATGTTCTTCCAGCGACCGGCCTTCTGGGCCATGAAGTACGCCAGCGGGTAGCCGAGCAACAGCGCGAGAATCGTCGCACTGCCGGCGTAGCCGACCGACCGCACCAGGTGCGGCCAGTAGCGCTCGAAGGCGTCGGCGTAGATGCCCACGTTGCCCGTGAACGTGTAGCCCTCGTCGACGTTGCCCTCCTGCAGCGACTGGGACCCCAGCGTGATCATGGGTGCGACGAAGAAGACCAGCAGGAACAACAGACCGGGGGCGAGCAGCGCGTAGGGAACCCAGCGACCCCGACGGACGGGCTTGTTGACGGGTGTCCCCGCGCCGATGGCAGCGACCTCGGCCACTACCCCTCCTCCTCGACGCCGGCGTCCGCGGCCTGCGCCGCGTCGAGTGCGAACCCGTGTTCGGCCGCCCACGAGACGGTGACGTCGTCTCCCCGCCTCGCCCGACCCGACCCGTCGTTCTGCTGCACGACGGTGAGCTCCTGGCCCCACGGCATACGCACGAGGTACTGCGTCGCCACACCCGAGAAGGAGACGTCGGTGACCGTGCCACTGAGGCGGTTGGGTCCTCCGTGCTCCCCCAGGCGGAGCTTCTCGGGCCGCACCCCGAGCCAGATGTCCTTGGTGCCCTCGGGCAGGTGGTCAGCAGCCACCGTGAGTGGCGTGTCGTATGCCGTGACCGGCACCTCCGCGCCTGTCGCACCACCCGTCACCGTGGCCTTGAGCAGGTTGGACTGGCCCAGGAAGTTGGCCACGAACGTCGACGCCGGACGCTCGTAGAGGGTGGCCGGGTCGCCGAGCTGCTCGATCCGCCCGGCGTTCATCACCGCGATGGTGTCGGCCATGGTCATGGCCTCTTCCTGGTCGTGGGTGACGTGGATGAAGGTCAGACCGACCTCCTGCTGGATCCGCTTGAGCTCGATCTGCATCTGGCGTCGCAGCTTGAGGTCGAGGGCGCCGAGGGGCTCGTCGAGCAGCAGCACGTCGGGACGGTTGACGACCGCACGGGCGAGCGCGACGCGCTGCTGCATGCCCCCGGACAGCTGCGCCGGCTTCTTGGTCGCGACCTCCCCGAGCTGGACGAGCTCGAGGACTTCCCTGGCCTTGGCCTTGGCGGCCTTGTCGCCTCGGCGCTTGAGCCCGAACTCGACGTTGTCGATCACACTCATGTGGGGAAAGAGCGCGTAGGACTGGAACACCGTGTTGACATTGCGCTGGTGCGCCTTGGTGTCGGTGATGTCCGTGTCGCCGATGTGGATCCGCCCCCCGCTCGGGTGCTCGAGCCCGGCCACCATCCGCAACGTCGTCGTCTTGCCGCAGCCTGATGGGCCGAGCAGCGCGAAGAAGGAGCCCTGGGGGATCACGAGGTCCATGGGGTGGACCGCGGTGAAGGTGTCGAACTGCTTGGTCAGACCGGTCAGCCGCAGGTCCCCGGACGTCTCCGTCGCCATCAGCCCGTCGCCAGGTTGGTGAACATGCGGGTGTACTCGGACTCTTCCTTGGCGGTGAGGTCCCGGAACTTCTTCGCCTTGGACAAGGTCTCGGCCGAGGGGAAGATCAGCTGGTTGGCGCCCAGGCTCTTGTCGATCGCCACGACCGCGTCCTTGGTGCCGGTCACCGGCGAGATGTAGTTGACCCAGGCCTCGACCTCGCCCATCACCTTGGGGTCGTAGTAGTAGTTGATCAGCTGCTCGGCGTTCTTCTTGTGCTTGGCCATCGCGGGGATCACGAAGTTGTCCGACCACAGTGTGTATCCGGCGGCGGGGAGGGTCAGACCGAGCTCGGGGGCGTCGAGCCCGAGCGATGCCACGTCACCCGACCACGCGACGCAGGCGGCGATGTCGCCGGCGCTGAGCCCGTCGGTGTACTCGTTGCCGGTGAACTTCTGGATCTGGCCCGCGTCCTTGGCCTTCTGGATCATGTCGATCGCGGCCTTGAAGTCGGCATCGGTGAAGTTCGACGGGTCCTTGCCCTGGTCGAGCAGGACGAGACCGACGGTGTCGCGCATCTCCGACAGCAGGGTGACCTTGCCCTTGAGCGACGGGTCCGTGAGCAGCTGGGTGATCGTCTCGATCTTCTTGCCACCCGTCGCCTTGGTGTTGTACCCGATGCAGGCGAAGCCGGCCTGCCAAGGCAGGGAGTACTTGCGGCCGGGGTCGAAGGACACGTCTTGGAAGGCTGCCTCGAGGTTCTTGGCGTTGGGGATGTTGGCCTTGTCGAGCGGCTGCACGTAACCCTGTCGGATCAGCCGGGCGACCATCCAGTCGGTGGAGCACCAGACGTCGCGACCGGTGTCCTGGCCGCCGGCGAGCAGCGGCCGGACCTTGGCGTAGAACTCGTCGTTGTCGTTGTAGTCCTCGGTGTAGTTGACCTTGATCCCCGTGGCCTTGGTGAAGGCATCGAGTGTCGGGCGGCTCTTCTCGTCGTCAGAGACGTCGATGTACTGCTGCCAGTTCGACCAGTTGATGACCTTTTCGGTGTCGGACATGTCCTGGGCCGCCTTGGCCGTGGGCGCGGTGGTGCTGCTGCCCGAGTTCGTGGCGGTCTTGCCCTTGGATCCGCAGGCTGCCAGGGCGGCGACCCCGAGACCGGCGGATCCCACCATGAGGGTGCGGCGGCTGAGCACGCCACGCAGGAACGCTGCCTGCATGGGGGTGACGGGGGTCTGTTCGTTCATCGATCTCTCCTGCGGGGTGGGGGCAGTCGGGGCGTTGGACCGCGTGATGCGGGTGGCTCAGCTGTCGATGTTGGCCATCACGTGCTTGATGCGCGTGTAGTCCTCGAAGCCGTACATGGACAGGTCCTTGCCGTAGCCGGACTTCTTGAACCCTCCGTGGGGCATCTCGGCGACGATCGGGATGTGCGTGTTGATCCAGACGCAGCCGAAGTCGAGGGCCTTGGACACCCGCATCGCCCGGCCGAAGTCCTTGGTCCAGACGCTGGAGGCCAGGCCGTAGTCGACTCCGTTGGCCCACCGCAGGGCCTCCGCCTCGTCAGTGAAGCGCTGGACGGTGATGACCGGGCCGAAGATCTCGTCCTGGATGGCCTCGTCGTCCTGCTGCAGCCCCGAGAGCACGGTCGGCTCGAGGAAGAAGCCGTCACCCAGGCCGGACATCCGGTGCCCACCGGCGGCGACCGACGCGTGGTCGGGCAGTCGCGACAGGAACCCTTCGATGCGCTCGAGCTGGCCACGGTTGTTGACGGGGCCGAGCAGCGCGTCGTCGTTGTCCGGCAGACCGACCGTCGCCGAGTTCTTGGCGTACTCCCCCAGGGCCGCGACGAAGTCGTCGTGGATGTGCGGAGCGGCCAGCACCCGGGTCGCGGCCGTGCAGTCCTGACCGGCGTTGAAGTAGCCGGCGATGGCGATGCCCTCGACCGCTGCCTCGATGTCGGCGTCGTCGAAGACGATGACCGGTGCTTTGCCACCGAGCTCGAGGTGGACGCGCTTGAGATTGCGGCTGGCGCTCTCGGCGACCTGCATCCCGGCCCGCACGGAGCCGGTGATGGCTACGAGGGCGGGGGTCTTGTGCTCGACGACCGCGCGACCGGTGTCGCGGTCACCCGTGACGACGTTGAACGTGCCCGGCGGCAGGAACTCCGAGGCGATCTCGGCCATCAGCAGGGTCGTCTCGGGAGTGGTGTCGGACGGCTTGAGGACGATGGTGTTGCCGGCGGCCAGCGCAGGGCCGATCTTCCAGACGGCCATCATCATCGGGTAGTTCCAGGGGGTCACCTGGCCGACGACCCCGATCGGCTCGCGACGGACCCAGCTGGTGTGACCCTTCATGTACTCACCCGCGGCGCGGCCCTCGAGCACCCGAGCGGCGCCGGCGAAGAACCGCAGCTGGTCGACCATCGGCGGGATCTCCTCGCTCGCCGTCAGGGCGTGCGGCTTGCCGGTGTTCTCGGACTCGAGCTTGACGAACTCGTCGGACCGCTTCTCGATGGCGTCGGCGAACTTGAGCAGCGCCTGCTGCCGCTCGCTGGGGGTGGTCTGACCCCACTCCTCGAAGGCCTTGGCGGCCGAGGCGTAGGCGGCGTCGACATCGTCCGCGGTCGAGATGGGGGCAGTGGCGACCACCTGGGCGGTCACCGGGCTGACGATGTCGGAGGTCGCATCGGTGCGCGCCTCCACGAACTCGCCGTTGATGAAGTTGCGCAGGACACGAGGGCCCGCGGACGTGGCAGTCACTGATGCTCCAATGCGGATCGGCTACTGATTCCGGTGTGTGGCACTGTAGCCGCCTCACAGCGGATTTCAATAGGTTCTGGCCGTCAGAATGCGGAAATCGTCGCCGATTTGATGCAGTGGCGATCGATTCCGTCGTGTTGGGACTTGCGCGAAGCGGTTTCGAAGGACACCATGGCCACCGTGACCCGGCCCGCCAGCACCAGCACCGATGTGCGCCTCGACGATGTGTCGAAGGCGATCATCGAGCAGCTGCAGGTGGACGGTCGGCAGTCCTACGCGACGATCGCGAAGCGCGTGGGGCTGTCCGAGGCGGCGGTGCGCCAGCGCGTGCAGCGGCTCCTGGACCAGGAGGTCATGCAGATCGTCGCGGTCACCGATCCCCTGCAGGTGGGCTTCCGCCGGCAGGCCATGATCGGCATCCGCGTCGACGGTGACCTGCTACCGGTCGGCGACGCCCTCACCGCCATGTCGGAGGTGTCCTACGTCGTCACGACGGCAGGTTCCTTCGACCTGCTGGCCGAGGTCGTCTGCGAGGACGACGCCGAGCTGCTCGACCTGCTGACCCGGCGCATCCGCACCCTCCCCGGGGTGCAGACCACCGAGACGTTCGTCTACCTGAAACTCAACAAACAGCACTACAACTGGGGTACTCGATGACCACTGACCTGTCCATCTTCGAACCGTCCAGCGACACGCACACGCCGCTCGGCACGCTGCACAGCGCGGCCGCTCGCGACCACCTGTGGATGCACTTCACGCGCCACTCGGTGTTCGAGGACCGCAGCGAGGGCGGGATGGGCCACAGCGTCCCCATCATCACCCGCGGTGAGGGCCACAAGATCTGGGACGACCGCGGCAACGAGTACATCGACGGACTCGCCGGGCTCTTCGTCGTCCAGGTCGGCCACGGCCGCGAGGAGCTCGCCGAGGCGGCCGCCAAGCAGGCCAAGGAGCTCGCCTTCTTCCCGCTGTGGTCCTACGCCCATCCCCGCGCCATCGAGCTGGCCGAACGCCTGGCCGCCGGCGCCCCCGGTGACCTCAACCGGGTGTTCTTCACGACGGGTGGAGGCGAGGCCGTCGAGACGGCCTGGAAGCTGGCCAAGCAGTACTTCAAGCTGACCGGCAAGCCGACCAAGCACAAGGTCATCAGCCGCGCGGTCGCCTACCACGGCACCCCCCAGGGCGCCCTGTCCATCACCGGCATCCCCGCGGCCAAGGAGATGTTCGAGCCGCTCGTGCCAGGCGCCTTCAAGGTCCCCAACACCAACTCCTACCGCGCTCCGGAGCACCTGCGCGACGACGACAAGGCGTTCGGCCGCTGGGCCGCCGACCGGATCGCCGAGGCCATCGAGTTCGAGGGTCCCGACACCGTGGCCGCCGTGTTCCTCGAGCCGGTGCAGAACTCCGGAGGCTGCTTCCCGCCGCCGGCCGGCTACTTCGAGCGGGTCCGCGAGATCTGCGACGAGTACGACGTCCTGCTCGTCTCCGACGAGGTGATCTGCTCCTTCGGCCGCATCGGCTCGATGTTCGCGTGCGACGACTTCAACTACGTGCCCGACATCATCACGTGTGCCAAGGGCATGACCTCGGGCTACTCCCCCATCGGCGCGATGATCGCCAGCGACCGGCTCTTCGAGCCGTTCAAGAAGGGGACGACCTACTTCCCGCACGGCTACACGTTCGGCGGCCACCCGGTCAGCGCGGCAGTGGCGATGGCCAACCTCGACATCTTCGAGCGCGAGGGCCTGAACCAGCACGTGAAGGACAACGCCCCCAAGTTCAGGGCCACCCTCGAGAAGCTGCTCGACCTGCCGATCGTGGGCGACGTCCGCGGCGCCGGCTACTTCTACGGCATCGAGCTGGTCAAGGACAAGGAGACCCGCGAGACGTTCAACGACGCGGAGTCCGAGCGACTGCTGCGCGGCTACCTGTCCAAGGCGCTGTTCGACGCCGGGCTCTACTGCCGTGCCGACGACCGCGGCGACCCGGTCATCCAGCTCGCGCCGCCGCTGATCATCGGGCAGACCGAGTTCGACGACATCGAGTCGCGTCTCCGCTCGGTGCTCACCGGCGCCGAGAAGCACCTCTGACACGCGTCGACGCCCCGTGACCGAACCCCTGTGGTCGAGTGACGGACATGAGCAGGGCCCGTATGCCGCATCGCCGGCACCCGGGCCCTCCTCACGTCCCGTCCCGCCCCGTGCGGACGTGGTCATCGTCGGCGGCGGTTTCACCGGGCTGTGGACGGCGCACTACCTGCTGCTGTCTGACCCCTCGCTCGACGTCCTGGTCCTCGAGGCCGAGCAGGTCGGCTTCGGTGCGAGCGGACGCAACGGCGGTTGGGTGTCCGCGCTGTGGCCGGTCGGTCCCGAGGCGCTGGCCCGCCGCCGGGGTCGCAGCGCCGCCCTGGCCATGCTGGAGGAGCTGCGACGCACGGTCGACGAGGTCGGCAGGGCAACGGAATCCGCGGCGATCGAGTGCGGATTCCGCAAGGGCGGCTCCCTCGCCCTGGCGCGGTCCGACGCCCAGGTCGTCAGGGCGCGGGCCGAGGTGGCCCACGCGGAGCAGTGGGGCACCGGCACCCGCTGGCTCGACGCCACCGAGGCGACCGAGCGGCTGGCCGCCAGTCGGGTCCAGGGCGCGACGTTCACCCCACACTGCGCCCGGGTGCACCCGCGGATGCTCGTCGACGGCCTGGCTGCGACCGTGCGGTCGCAGGGCGCCGAGCTCGTCGAGGGGGCGCGGGTCAGCACCATCGAGCCCGGCCGCGCGACGCTGTCCGACGGCGGTCAGGTCATGGCGCGCCACGTCATCCGGGCCACCGAGGCGTGGACGCCGCAGCTCGCCGGCGAGCGCCGCACCGTCGCCCCGGTCTACTCGCTCGTGGTCGCCACTGAACCACTGACGGCAGCGCAGTGGGAGTCGGTCGGGCTCGCCGAGCGCGAGGTGTTCAGCGACCAGCGCCACGTCATCATCTACGGCCAGCGGACGGCCGACGACCGACTGGCGTTCGGCGGGCGAGGAGCGCCCTACCACTACGGCTCGCGCATCAGGCCCGAGTTCGACCACGAGCCCAGGGTCTTCGCCGACCTGCGCGCGACCCTCACCGACCTCCTCCCCCAGCTGGACGGCGTCCGCTTCACGCACGCCTGGGGTGGCCCGCTGGGGATCGCGCGCGACTGGCACCCCTCCGTGGGCCACGACCGGTCCACCGGCCTGGGCTGGGCAGGGGGCTACGTCGGGGACGGGGTCGCAGCCGCCAACCTCGCGGGACGCACCTTGGCCGACCTGGTGACTGGTCGGCCCACACCGCTCACCGAGCTGCCGTGGGTCGGGCACCGCAGCCGACGCTGGGAGCCCGAACCCCTGCGGTGGGCCGGCATCAACGCGGGTCTCAGGCTGGCTCACGCCGCCGACCTCGAGGAGGCGCGCACCGGCCGTCCGGCCCGGCTCGGCAGGCTGCTCAGCGCCCTCACCGGCCACTAGGGAAGACTCCACTCGTGTCGACCGCCCCCGCTGACCTGTCCCCCGCCGCCCTCGAGTTCGTCACGGCCCGACACCTGGCCACGCTCACGACGTTGCGCGCCGACGGGTCACCCCATGTCGTGCCGGTCGGATTCACTTGGGACAGCGCGGAACTCGTCGTTCGCGTGATCACCAGTGGCAGCAGTCGCAAGGCCCGCAACGCCGCCCTGGGAGGTCGCGCAGTCGTGTGCCAGGTGGACGGCCGGCACTGGCTCTCCTTCGAGGGGACGGCCCGGGTGCTCACCGACGCGGCAGCGGTGGCCGACGCGGTCGACCGCTATGCCGCCCGCTACCGCGTGCCACGGGAGAACCCCGAACGGGTCGTTGTCGAGATCGCCGTCGACCGCGTGCTCGGCAACGTCTAGCGTCGGTCGCTACGGGCCGGACTCCGGGTCAGCCGGCGGGAACGGTTCGAGTGCCAGCCTGAGGTAGTACAGCGGCGCGTCGCCCCACTCGGCCAGCTCGTCGGGCTGCGCTCCCACGACGGCACCGAACCAGGTGAAGGACCGGTTGACCGCGTGGGTGACCATCGCGGGGCCCATCAGCGCCTGGAGCGCCTCGGCATCGATGACGTCGGACCAGACCGCGGCGTATGCGTCGAGGATCTCGGCCCACGGCTGGTGCGTGACCCGGGTCGCGAAGCCGTAGGGCACTGCGAGGACCTCCAGCACGTGTGCCCACTGGGCATCGCCGAAGTCGAAGAAGCGCAGTCCGTCGTCGAGGACGAACACGTTGCGGGGGTGCAGGTCACCGTGCTGAAGGCTCGAAGGCATCGGCGCTGCGAGCAGTGCTTCCACGGCGGCGTCCACCACTGCTGACCGATCACGCAACGACCGCGCTTCGTCAGCGGCGAGATGCGACGGATGGTCGGCCGGCAGGACGGCCAGCTGCTCGATGAGCCACGAGTACCGCTGAGGGACGGTGCCCGGAGAGCAGTCCGGCAGGCCGCGCTCGACCAGCGTCCCGCCATGGCCTGCCACACGACGCTGGACGCGTGCCGCCCGGGCGACGACGGCTTGCCAGTCCGCCAGCGTGGCGTCGTGGCGCTCCCCCAGGGTCAGCCCGCGGTCGGCCGTCATCATCCAGCCGCGCTCGGCGTCGATCGCCAGCGGCGCCTCGACCTCCCCCGGCTCGAGCTCCGCGAGGGCGAGGTGGACGGCCGGCTCGAACGCGGCCGAGGGGCAGTTGGCCTTGAACCACACCGTGCCGTGGTCGCTCGGCACGACGAGCTGGGTCGACCACGGTCGGATCCGCGGCTGCTCGATGTCCCCCGTGACACCCAGACCAACCGCGGCGAGCTCGTCGGTGATCCACCGCGTTGCCTCGGCGCGCCAGGCGTCGGTCGCCACCTCCTGTGAGAAGCCCGCGTCCATGCCACCCGACTCTAGACAGGCCACGGCCGCGTCTAGAGTCAGGCCATGGACGGCGCCCGCAGGAGCACCCCCGACCCGGAGGTCGAAAACCTTGCCGACCTCGACGCCGTGCTCTCGTCAGGCCGCCCGCTCACCGGCCTGCGCTTCCAGGACCTCGACCTCACGGCATACGAGGACAGCCTGCTCGCTCGAACCGACATCGAAGGGCTCGTGGTCCTCGGTGGGCGCCTCTCGCCCGCCCTGGGCGCGCACCTCGGTGCGCACCGCGCGCTGGTGTTCCCGACCGACCCGCACGCACCGATCGACCCCTATCGCGCCTCGCTCTACACCGCCGACGAGCTGTATGCCGGACTCGCTGGAGGCGGCTACGAGTCGACACCGGATTTCCTTGCGTACCAATGGATGAGGGACGGCGCGGTGCACCGTGACGCCTTCGTCACCCTCCTGCGGGCGATCCACGACGACTCCATCACGGATGCCCTCGACGAGTTCGTCGCAGGGCGCCCCGTCGTCGGTGTCATGGGTGGCCATGCACTGGCGCGTGGCACCACGGCGTATGCCGCCGCGGCGGGACTCGGGCGTTCCCTCGCTGCGGGAGGACTGGTCGTCGCCACTGGTGGCGGACCCGGTGCGATGGAGGCCGCCAACCTCGGAGCCCTCGCCCGCGACGAGTCCTCGGTCGCAGCTGCCCTCGAGCAGCTCGCGGCAGTGCCGTCGTTCCGACCGTCGGTCTCTGCCTGGGTGAGCTCAGCCCTGGCGGTGCGGGCGCAGCTGCCGCGCGCTGACGGCGCGGGCAGCCTCGGCATCCCCACGTGGTTCTACGGCCACGAGCCGCCGAACGTCTTCTGTGACGGCATCGGCAAGTACTTCTCCAACGCGATCCGCGAGGACGGCCTCCTCGCCCGGGCCACCGCGGGGTTGGTCGTCCTCGAGGGAGCGGCGGGCACCGTGCAGGAGATCTTCCAGGCGGTCACCCCTCTCTTCTATGCGCCGGGAGAGTCCCCGCTCGCGCCGCTCGTCCTCGTCGGCCAGGAGTACTGGTCGGAGACGGTGCCGGTCTGGGCCGCCGTGCGCGCCCTGGGCCAGGAGCGCGGCATGGGTTCGGTGATCCACCTGGTCGAGACCGCCGAGCAAGCCGTCCAGATCGTCCTCGCGTCCACCGCGGAGCGCACCGAGGAGGCTCCGTGAAGCTCGCTGACCTGGCCGCACGCCAGTTCACCTACCAGCCGCGAGGCCTGACGCTCGACGGCCCGCTGCCCCTGGGCTACCACCACCTCGCGGTGGAGCGGCGGCTGGGAGCCGGCGACGCGGCATACCGATCGGCCAGTGAGTCCGTGATGACCTATGGGGCCCAGCGAGGACTGGGGCTGCGGCCACAGGCGACGGCCCCGCGGGCTGCTGTCGGCGTGGAGATCCTGAGCCGTCTCCTCGTCGTCGGCGTGCCGTGCCGCATCGTCTGGGCCGAGGAGGGCCCGGAGCGCACCGGGTTCGGCTACGGCACCCTCGAGGGCCACGTCGAGAGCGGCGAGGAGGGCTTCCTCGTGGAGCGCCGCGGCGCCGACGTGTACGCCGTCGTGCGCGCCTACTCACGACCCGCCGGCTGGCTGACGCGTCTCGGCGGTCCGCTGACCCGCAGGCTTCAACACGTCGCCGCGCTCGGTTACCTCAGGGCGGTACAGCGAGCGGTCGACCACGGCTCGTGACGGTCGGGTCACGGCACGGGCCTGGATCGTGGATGCACCCCGGCGACGAGGCCGCCGAGGGCCCGCGACACCGCGCCGGTGGCCAGGTCCACGACCCTGAAGCGCGGCTTTCCGGACGCGTCGGCGCCGAGGAAGACCACGGCGGACCCGTCCTCGGTGAAGTCGGGGTAGAGGGCCCCGCTCCCTGCGGCCACGAGGTTCGTCAGGCGTCGGGGGGCGCCGCCGTCAGGTCGCACGAGGAAGAGGTCGTTGGCGGAGGAGCCGGCCTTCGGAAGTGCGGCGTAGACGATGAGGTCGCCGGTGGGACTCCAGTCGGGTGTCTGCGCGAACACCGCAGGAGGGGTCAGCCGCGTCACCGTGGGCGGTGTCTTCGTGAGGTCGACGCGGGCCAGCGTGACCCCCTTGATGTCCTCGTGGTCCTTGGGGGTCGCGAGCACCCACTCGACCACGAGCGCCTTCCCCGAGGGCGCATAGCGTACGCCGGAGAAGAACTCCCCCGCCTTCGCGCTGAGCAACGTCCTGGTCCTGCCCGTCCCCACCTCCACGGTCTCCAGGGTGCCGCCCGTCTGACCGTGAGGTTGCATGCGGCTGTAGGCGATCTGCGACCCGTCGGGTGACCACGCCGGGTCGTCGAGGTACTCGCAGGGCGTCTCACAGCTGACGACCCGCGTCAGGCCGCTGCCGTCGGTGCCGATCACCCACAGCCCGGCGTTGCTGCCCGCCTGGTCGCCCGAGCCCACGAACGTCAGGCGCGTCCCGTCGGGAGACAAGTCGGGATTGTCCTCCGGTCCGGTGCTCACGGTGTCGAGGGCATGGTCGTCCGAGCCGTCCGGACGCACGAGCTGGATCCGGAATGTGCTGTCCTGGTAGGCCAGCCACTCCTCACCCACCGCCGGCACGGGAGCCGCGGCCGGGGTCGACCTGGTGGCGGTGGTGCCTGACGTGACTGGTGGCGACGTGGCCGCCGCCGAGTCCTCCCCGCTGCAGCCGGCCACTGCCAGCAGCAACACCCCCGACACGGCACCGAGCACTCGAGTTGCCGACATGGCTCCTCCCTTCCGTCTATCGGTCACGAGGCCTTGGGGGCGGCAAAAGGTTGTCGGTGTCGACTTCGTGCCGGACGAGGAGAATGGCGCTGGTCGACCTGGCTCCCGATGACAACCTTGTGGGTGGGTCGGCCGCTCTTCCTGGTGGAGCGAGAGGAGAGGGGCATGGCCGTCGTGGGCACCGCCGAGCACGCCACCACGGCGGGGTTCGACGCCTTCGTCACGGCACGTGGCCCAGCCCTCCTGCGCACCGCCTTCCTCCTGACCGGCGACCGGCAGAGGGCCGAGGACCTCGTCCAGACGGCTCTCGGGAAGACCTGGCCCCGATGGGACTCCATCGAGGTCGGTCCGCGGGAGGCGTACGTCCGTAAGGTCATGCTGACCACCTACATCGCCTGGTGGCGTCGGCGGTGGAACGCCGAGTACCCGACGGAGCAGCTGCCCGAGCTCCCCGCCAGGGGCGTCGACCCCGACCAGCGTCGTGACCTGCTGGTGGCGCTCGCCTCCCTCCCGAAGGGGCAACGTGCCGTCATCGTGCTGCGCTACTTCGAGGACCGCACAGAGGTCCAGACGGCGGAGCTGCTCGGCTGCACCGTCGGGACCGTCAAGAGCCAGAGCGCGCGGGCGCTGGCGACCCTGCGCCAGTGTCCTGCACTCGCCGTGACCGAGGGAGAACTTCGATGAGCGACCTCGACACCCGACTCCGTGAGGCCCTGCACGAGCTCGCCCCGGCCCAACCAGCCACCGACGGGCTGGCCGACGGGGCACGCCACTACGCCGCCCGTGCCCGACGGGCCCGCCAGCTCGGAGTCGCCGGCGCAACGGCCGCCATCCTGGTCGCCGCCGGGCTGCTGCTGGGCTCGTTCGACCCGCCGAGCCGGGTGGTTCCCGCCGGCCCCCTCCTCACCCCGGCCGACTGCTCCCGCTCAGCGACCCTGACCAGCGTTCCCGCGACGGACGTCGTGGACACGGCGGGGGCCGTCGCAGCATGGGCGTGTCCCGACCGGTCACCCCGGCAGTCAACCTCGACGGCGACCAGCCCCTCCGTGGTCGGCCCCGAGGACGGATGGCGGCTGCCCGCGACCGAGGTCACCGGGTCCCGCCTGCGCGGCCTCATGGTGTCTGGTACCAGCGGCCAGTCCTGCGGCCAGATCCGTCCCGGCCCCGCCTTCACCCTCTCCCTCGAGGACGAGTCGGGTCGTGTCAAGGCCTACCGCAGCACCGAGATGACGTGCGGTGGCGCCTACGCACTGGCCTCGTTCCTCGACCTCCTCGCCGGCGAGGAGGTCGACGCCCGCCCCGCCTCGACACCGAGCGCCGCTCTCGACTGCCGCACGGACGAGACCTGGCTGCGGACCCACCCGACCTCGCGCACCCACCTCCTGCACTCCCCACTGGTCGCCGCGACCTTCTGCCTGGAGCCGAACTTCGTGTCCGGGGATCCGATGACGCCGATCCAACCCCTGACGACACGCAGCTACCGGTCCATGGCCCTGCCCGCCGACACGCTCGCCGCGCTCAACTCGGACCTCACCTCGGACTGGGGCGGCTGGTTCACGGGGAACGGCGGCTGCAGCTTCGAGGGCCCGTGGACCTACACGATCGTGGGCGCGACCAGCGCCGGCGATGAGCGCATGTTCGCCACCGCGTGCCTCGACGAGCTGTGGGTCACCGGGGCAGCCCGCACCGGCTTCATCCCTTCGGCGCCAACCACGGCGGCTCTGGAAGCCCTCGTCCCACCCAGCTGACCTCGGCTCCGTCAGTCGAAGACGATGGTGCGACGGCCGCGCAGCACCACGCGGTGCTCGGCGTGCCAGCGCAGCGCCCGCGCGAACGCCATGGCTTCCAGCTCCTGTCCCACCGACGCCAGCTCGGCCGGGCTCATCCGGTGGTCGACGCGCCGAAAGTCCTGCTCGATGATCGGGCCCTCGTCGAGGTCCGCGGTGACGTAGTGCGCCGTCGCACCGATGACCTTGACCCCGCGGTCGTGGGCCTGGGTGTAGGGCTTGGCCCCCTTGAAGCTCGGCAGCAGCGAGTGGTGGATGTTGATGATGCGACCCTGGAAGTCGGTGCACAGCTCGCCCGACAGGATCTGCATGTAGCGCGCCAGGGCGACCGTGTCGGCCGAGTAGTGCTCCACGAGGCGCCGAAGCTCGGCCTCGGCCGCCGGCTTGGTGTCGCGAGTGACGGGGACGTAGTGGTAGGGGATGCCGTGCCACTGCGCCAGCGCGCGGAAGTCCTCGTGGTTGGAGACGATGGCCGGCACCTCGATCGGCAGCGACCCGCTCTCGACCCGGAACAGCAGGTCGTTGAGGCAGTGACCCTGCTGGCTCACCATGACCAGCACCCGGCGTCGCCGAGACAGGTCGTGCGCGGCATACGTCATCGCGAACTCCGTTGCGACGCTTGCCATCGCCGCGTCCAACGCCTCCACCGGCAGGGCAGAACCCTCGCGCAAGAGGTGCATCCGCAGGTGGAACTCCCCCGCCCTCAGGTCGGCGAACTGCTGGCTGTCGAGGATGGTCATCGACAGGTCGAGCATCACCCCGGAGACGGCGTGCACGATCCCGCGCCTATCTGCGCACGAGACGGTCAGGACGAACTCTCGGCCCGTCTCGGCAGGTGCGGCAGGAGTGGAGCTCACGCGACCAGCCTAGGGGCGGACGGGAGGACTACGGGCGGGTGACCATCACGATGCCGAGGCACATCTCGTCGGTGGTGCCCTCGCCCCAGACGATGTAGCGCTCCGGCTGGCCCTGGAACGACGGCAGCTTGTCGCGCAGGCTCTGGTCGTGGGTACACGACACCGTGAGGGTGTCCCCGATCTTGATCCTGACGGCCGGGTTGACCGGGCGGCTCCCCTGGTCGTCGAAGTCCCAGATCGGGATGTCGAGGACGGTGCGCTCGTTGGCCTTCCCCTTGTTGACGGTGATCGAGATCTTGGTGCCGAGCAGGTGCATGTGCCCGGCGACCGCCCGGATCGTCGACCCCTGGGTCACCGTCCGGGTACAGGTCTGCGTCGGGCCGGCCTTGTTGCCGGGGCACAGCAGGTGCAGGGCGTCCCCCGCGCGGCTCGCGCCCCCGAAGCGACGCTGCACGTCGGCCATCGCCGCTGCCCGGTCGCACAGCGGACCCTTCTTCCCGGGCCGGCACGGCACCTCGACCGGCGCGGGGAGCAGCACCGTCTGGAGGGTCTGGCGCGAGCCGTCGTCGGCGGCCACGCGCAGCTTGGCGGCGCTCAGGTCGGGCGACCGTCCCGCGAGCAGGTTGTAGTGGACCTGCATGATGATGCGCGAGCCGGCTTCGACCGGCATACCGAGGTCCTTGGCGAGGACCCGCTCGCCACCACCGGGCGCCCACGCACCCAGCCACGGCGCCCCGTTGAGGCCGGCACCCTGGCTCTCCACGCCGGTCCCACCGAAGCAGGTCCAGCCCTGGCCGGTCTGGCTTCGATCCATCGCCTCCGCAGCGGCCACCTTGTCGGGCGGCACCCGGAACAGGATCACGTGGTGCACGACGTCGGGGTTGCCCGGCAGCACGTTGATGCCGGTCACGACCGACTTGGCCGTCAGGTGGGGGTCGAGCAGGAAGCAGCGGTAGTCGTCCGTTCCCGGGGCGGCCGGCGCCTTGGGGGTGTATGCCGCGGGCATCCGGAGGGTGACGAAGCGCTCCCCCGTGCGCAGTGCAGCCTCAGGCGGTGCAGTGCTGCCCGAGTGCTGGTGACCGGACGACGGTGTCGAGGTCCCCGCGGGAGCCGCCTGCGTCGACTGGGTCGCGCGCGACGCCGGGGCGGCCCCAGGCTCGGGGTCGCCGGCGGCGCAACCAGTGAGGAGCAGGAGGAAAGCCCCAGCCGTCAGGATCGGCGCACGCAGCATCACCGCACGAGCATAGGCAGACCAGCCCCCGCCCGGTGCTCGATCGCTGTGACCGGACGCTCTCAGCGGGTGTGGCGAGCACCACAGCGTCACACGCGAGGCTGGTCTGGTGATCGCTAGGCCGTGGAGGCCGCGAGCTGGCCGCAGGCGCCGTCGATGTCCTGGCCCCGGGTGTCGCGGATCGTCGTCGGGATGCCGTGGGCGCGCAGCCGTTCGACGAACTGCTGCTCGACCCCGGGTCGGGAGGCCGTCCACTTCGAGCCCGGCGTGGGGTTGAGGGGGATCGGGTTGACGTGCACCCAGCCCCGGCCACGCGCATTGAGTTTCTTTCCGAGGAGGTCGGCCCGCCACGCGTGGTCGTTGATGTCCTTGATGAGCGCGTACTCGATGCTCACCCGGCGCCCCGTCACCTCGTAGTAGCGGTGGGCAGCATCGAGGGCCTCGTCAACGCTCCACCGGGTGTTGATCGGCACGAGCTCGTTGCGCAGCTCGTCGTCAGGCGCGTGCAGCGACAGGGCCAGCGTGACCGGGATCCCCTCCGCGGCGAGCTTGTCGATCGCCGGGACGAGGCCGACCGTCGACATGGTGATGCCCCGCGCCGACATCCCGAGGCCGTCCGGCGCGGGGTCGGTCAGCCGCCGGATCGCGCCGATCGCGGCCTTGTAGTTGGCCAGCGCCTCGCCCATGCCCATGAACACGACGTTCGAGATGCGGGTGGGGCCGGTCGCCTCGACAGGACGCTCGTCGCCGTCCTCGGTGCCGTCCTCGTCGCCCAGCTCGGCCTGGTGTTCGGCATTCCCGACCGTGCCGTGGCTGCGCGCTCCGGCGCCGCCCGCGCCCTGCGCGAGCTCGCCGCTGCGCAGCAGCCGCGCACCGGCCACGACCTGCTCGACGATCTCGGCCGCACTCATGTTCCGGGTGAGCCCGGCCTGTCCGGTCGCGCAGAAGGGACAGTTCATGCCGCAGCCGGCCTGGCTCGAGATGCAGATGGTCACGCGCTTGGGATAGCGCATCAGCACCGACTCGACGATGGCACCGTCGTGCAGCTTCCAGGCGTTCTTGATCGTCATGCCGTCGTCGGCCGTGCGCTGCACGAGGGGGGTGAGCAAGGTCGGCAGCAGGTCGGCCACGAGCTCGTCGCGGATCGCCTTGGGCAGGTCGGTCATCTCCTCGGGCGAGGCGACCAGCCGTTCGAAGTAGTGCGTCGACAGCTGCTTGGCCCGGAAGCCCTTGTGCCCCAGCGCCTCGACGGCCTCCTTGCGCTCAGCCGGAGACAGGTCGGCCAGATGCCGTGGTGGCTTGCCCCGACGAGGGGCGGTGAAGGTCAGCTGGCCAGGTTGGGGGCGCTCGCTGGTGGGCTCGGGGAGGTCCGTGGTCATGGTGCCCCCAGTCTCGCAGGTGCGCGGGTATGCCGTGGTGTCAGGCGGGTGGGACGACCCAGGCGAGCAGGGCCCAGGCCAGCGGCGCGACGAGCAGCACGGAGTCGAGCCGGTCCATGATCCCGCCGTGCCCGGGCAGCAGCGTGCCCATGTCCTTGATGCCCAGGTCGCGCTTGATCGTGGACTCGGTGAGGTCACCCACGGTGGCAGCCACCGCTGCACTCGCTCCCAGCAGCGCGCCACCCCACCACGGCCCGTCGAGGGTCAGCACGACCGCGATCGCACCGCCGACGACGCACGCGACCATCGAGCCGGCGAAGCCCTCCCAGGACTTCTTGGGGCTGACCGACGGCGCCATGGGGTGCTTGCCGAACAGGACACCGGCGGCGTAGCCGCCGACGTCGCTGAGCACCGCGACGAGGAGGAAGATGAAGACCCGGCGGGCGCCGTCGTGCGGAGTGGCCAGCATGAGGGCGGCGAAGCCCGCGAGGAAGGAGGGGTAGACCGCGACGAAGAACCCCCCGGCGATGTCGCGCACCGCGTCGAGCACGCCGTCGGCGATGCGCCACAACAGGATGCCGACACAGGTCAGGCCGACGGTCACGACCAGGGCCTCCCCGCCGCCGACGTAGGCCGAGACGAGCATGCTGACGCTGCCGACCACACTGGGGACCAGGGGCACGTTGATCGACACCTGGGCCAGCGCCCGACGCAGCTCCCACACGCCGACGACGATGGCCACCACGATGATCCCGAGCATCAGCTCCTTGCGCAGGACCAGAGAGCCGATGATGAGTGCGCCCAGGCCGAGGCCGACCCCGATCGCCGCGGGCAGGTTGCGCCCCGCCCTCGACGGCCGACCGCCCCGGGCCGACGCGGGGACGGACTCGTCGGGAGCCGCACCGTCGCGGGAGGTGTCCGGCGAGGCCGACCCTCCGGGCACGCCAGAGCCCGCGGCGTCAGAGGCCGCGCGACGGTCGCGACGGGACTGGGACATGTTCATGACCAGCGCTGGGTGAGGTTGAGGACGAGCCGCTCAGACCTCGCGCAGCTCGGTCTCCTTGCCCTTCAGCAGCTCGTCGATGAGCTCGACGTACTTCTTGGTGCTCGCGTCCAGCTCCTTCTCGGCGCGGCTGCCGTCGTCCTCGCCCACGTCGCCGTCCTTGACCAGCTTGTCCAGCTCGTCCTTGGCCTTGCGGCGGACGTTGCGGATCGACACCTTGGCGTCCTCGCCCTTGTGCCGAGCGAGCTTGACGTAGTCCTTGCGACGTTCCTCGGTGAGCATGGGCAGCACGCAGCGAATGACGTTGCCGTCGTTGCTGGGGTTCACGCCCAGGTCGGAGTCGCGCAGGGTCTTCTCGATCTCGTGCATCGCCGACTTGTCGAACGGCGTGATCAGGATGGTGCGTGCCTCCGGCGTCTGGAACGACGCCAGCTGCTGCAGCGGGGTCGGAGCGCCGTAGTAGTCGACGGTGAGCTTGTTGAACATGCCCGGGGTCGCCCGGCCCGTGCGGATTCCCGCGAAGTCCTCCTTGGCGACCTCGACGGCCTTTTCCATCTTCTCTTCGGCCTCGAGGAGAGTCTCTTCAATCATGTCCTGCTCCTTCTCGGGCGCTCCCCTGTCGGGGCTACGCCGGTCGTGGTGTGGTCAGTCTGGTGGGTGGGTCAGTGAGTGCCGACTCAGCCCGGCGTGACCAGCGTGCCGATCTTCTCACCGCGCAACGCCCGCACCACGTTGCCCTCGCCTTCCATGCCGAACACGACCATCGGCAGCTTGTTCTCCATGCACAGGCTGAACGCCGCCGCGTCGACCACGCGCAGGCCCTGTTGGAGGGCTTCCTGGTAGCTGATCTCGTCGAGCTTGCGGGCCTGCGGGTTGGTGCGCGGGTCGGAGTCGTAGACGCCGTCCACGCCGTTCTTGCTCATCAGGACCGCGTCGCACTTGATCTCCAGGGCCCGCTGGGCGGACACCGTGTCGGTGGAGAAGAACGGCATGCCCGCGCCCGCGCCGAAGATGACCACGCGGCCCTTCTCGAGGTGGCGGATGGCGCGACGAGGGATGTATGGCTCGGCGACCTGGCCCATCGCGATCGCGGTCTGGACGCGGGTCTCGATGCCTTCCTTCTCGAGGAAGTCCTGCAGGGCGAGGCAGTTCATCACGGTGCCGAGCATGCCCATGTAGTCGGCACGCGTCCGGTCCATCCCCTGCTGCTGGAGCTCTGAGCCCCGGAAGAAGTTGCCACCACCGATCACGACGGCCACCTGGATGCCCTCGTTGACCGACTGGGCGATCTGCTGGGCGATGCCCCGCACGACCTCGGGTGCCAGTCCGACGCGACCACCACCGAAGACCTCGCCGGACAGCTTGAGCAGGACCCGGCGATGCGGTGCCGACGATCCAGGGGCGGACGATCCGGCTGGGGCGGTCTGCTCGGGGACAGCAGTCACGAGGGATCCTCCTGAAGATGTGCGGGCGGTCACCGAATCCTTCCACACTCCCGGGAGCGGCATGGTGTCGGTTGCACCACCGTCAGCCCTGCGTGGCAGGGTGTCACCATCACGTGGTCCGCACTCCACGGACCACGGACCACGGGCCACACCACTGTCCATCGATGCACCAAAGGAGACAAGCGCATGAGGTCAGGCATCCTTCCGGGGCATCGCGACGAGACGGTTCGCCCGCAGGACGACCTGTTCGGCCACGCGAACGGCACCTGGGTCCGCACGACCGAGATCCCCGGCGACCGGGGCCGCTACGGGACCTTCGACATGCTGCGCGAGCAGTCCGACGAGCGGGTGCGCACGATCATCGAGCGGGCCGCGGCGGACCACAGCGCCGCTCCCGGCTCGCCCACCCGCAAGGTCGGCGACCTCTACCGCTCGTTCATGGACGAGGCCCGAGCCGAGACACTGGGGCTGACCCCGATCGAGAAGGACCTTGCCGACATCGCGGCGATCAGCGGGACCGACGACCTGTTCCGGGCCCTCGGTCGCCTGCAGCGCCAGGGTGGACCGGGCCTGTTCGACTTCGGCGTCGCCCCCGACGCCAAGAACCCGGAGGAATACGTCCTCTACCTCGGTCAGGGCGGCCTGGGCCTGCCCGACGAGTCCTACTACCGCGAGGAGCGGCACGCGGCCATCCTCACGGCATACCTGCCGCACGTGGCCCGGATGCTCGGATTCGCCGGCATCGGCGACGGCTCGACGGAGGACGGCTCGCCGGCCGCCCGCGTGGTGGCCCTGGAGACGCGGCTGGCCGGCCACCACTGGGACAACGTCGCCACCCGCGACGCGGTGAAGAGCTACAACCCCTACGCCTTCGCGGCCCTCGAGGGCCTGGCCCCCAACGTCCTGTGGGGTGACTTCGTCGGCGGGCTCGAGGCACGCGAGGCGTTCGAGCACGTCGTCGTGGGTCAGCCGTCCTACCTCGAGGGCCTGTCCGTCGCGCTCGACGAGGTCGCCCTCGACGACTTCAAGTACTGGTTGGCCTTCCACGTCGTCGCCTCGGCGGCGCCGCTGCTGGGCAAGGAGCTGGTCGACGCCGAGTTCGACTTCACCGGACGGGTCATCTCGGGCCTCCCGGAGAACCGCGAGCGCTGGAAGCGCGGCGTCTCCCTCGTCGAGGGGGCGATCGGCGAGGCGGTCGGCCAGCTGTATGCCGCGGAGTTCTTCCCTCCCGAGGCCAAGAAGCGGATGCTCGAGCTCGTCGGCAACCTCGTCGAGGCGTTCAGGCAGTCCTTCGAGGGGCTCGACTGGATGGGCCCCCAGACCCGAGAGCAGGCCCTGGCCAAGCTCGCCTCGTTCACGCCCAAGGTCGGCTACCCCGACCGCTGGCGCGACTACTCCTCGCTGACGATCGACGACGACCTCGTGGGCAACGTGCGCCGAGCCAACGAGTTCGAGCTCCAGCGCCAGCTGGACAAGCTCGGGGGCCCGATCGACCGCGACGAGTGGCTGATGCTGCCGCAGACCGTCAACGCCTACTACCACCCGCTGATGAACGAGATCGTCTTCCCGGCCGGCATCCTTCAGCCGCCGTTCTTCGACATGGACGCCGACGACGCCGTCAACTACGGCGGGATCGGTGCCGTCATCGGTCACGAGATCGGGCACGGCTTCGACGACCAGGGGTCGCGGTACGACGCCACCGGGGCCCTGCGCGACTGGTGGACCGAGGAGGACCGGTCCCGCTTCGACGAGCGCACCCAGGCCCTCATCGCCCAGTTCAGCACGCTCTCCCCGCTCGCTGCCCCCGACGAGAAGGTCAACGGAGCCCTCACGGTGGGCGAGAACATCGGCGACCTCGGCGGGCTGGCCATCGGCTACTCCGCCTACCGCATCGCGACGCAGGGCCAGGACGCACCCGAGCTCGACGGCTACACCGGGCCGCAGCGGTTCTTCCTCGGGTGGGCGCAGGTCTGGTCCGGCAAGGCGCGCACCGAGGAGGCCAAGCGGCTGCTCGCGATCGACCCGCACTCTCCCACTGAGGTGCGGGCGAACGCCGTCCGCAACTGCGACGAGTTCCACGAGGCGTTCGGGGTGACCGAGGGCGACGGCATGTGGCTGGCTCCGGAGGAGCGCGTCCACATCTTCTGACCGACCCGTCGAGCGGTCATCGGTCCGCGTTCCCGGGTCAGATCCCCGGGTCAGATCCCCGCATTCCGCAGCATGAACTCGGTGTCCGTGTCGCGTCCACCGCGTGGGTCCGGCCCGGGGTCGACGTCGTGCGTGGTCGTCAGGTCCTCGGGAGCCACCCGTTCGGGCAGGTGGGTGAAGTCCGGCAGCTCGTGCTCCACCTGACGACGCGGCGTGTGCTTCGTTCGTCTCCCCATGGCGTGAGTATGCGGCAGAAGTGGTCAGTTTTCGAGAAGCGCTGCAGCGGCCCCCCTCGGAGAATGGTCTCGACAGCCCACCACGACCTCGGGGAGACACCATGGCGACCACGACGAAGGCCACCGACAAGACGGCCACCGCGAAGAAGACCACCACGAAGGCCGCGCCGAAGACCGCCGGCAGCAAGAGCGGGTTCACCGCCGACGAACGCGCCGCGATGAAGGAACGCGCCAAGGAAGCCAAAGGCGCCGTCGGCGAGCAGGACCTGCTCGACAAGATCGCCGAGATGCCCCCGGAGGACCGCGAGCTGGCCGAGCGCCTGCACGAGATCATCACCAAGGCCGCTCCGGACCTCGAGCCCTCGACCTGGTACGGCATGCCCGCGTACAAACGAGACGGCAAGGCGGTGGCGTTCTTCAAGCCCGCCAGCAAGTTCAAGGCGCGCTACGCCACGTTCGAGTTCAACGACAGCGCCAAGCTGGACGACGGCGACATGTGGCCCATCGGCTACGCCCTCACGCGGCTGACGCCGGCCCTCGAGAAGCAGATCGCGGCCCTGGTCAAGAAGGCGGCAGGCTGACGGCGCGGCCGGCTACCCGGCATACCCCAACGACGCGACGAGGCCCCCCACCATCCGGKGGGGGGCCTCGTCGTGTGGTGCCGGATCGTGACTGAGCGGGTCAGCCGCCGACGCGGTAGCGGACGAAGGAGGTGACCTTCGTGCCGGCCTCGGCGAGGACCTTCTCGACGGTCTTCTTGGCGTCCTTGGCGAACGGCTGCTCGAGCAGGACGTTCTCCTTGAAGAAGCCGTTGACGCGACCCTCGACGATCTTGGGCAGGGCAGCCTCGGGCTTGCCCTCCTCCTTGGCCGTGGCCTCGGCGACGCGACGCTCCTGCTCGACGGTGGCCGGGTCGACCTCGTCACGAGTCAGCACGGTCGGGCTGAACGCCGCGACGTGCATGGCCACGTCGCGAGCGATCTGCTCGTCGCCACCCTCGGCGCCGACGAGCACACCGATCTGGGCGGGCAGGTCGGGGCTGGTCTTGTGCAGGTAGGACACGACGACCGGGGCCTCGACGCGGGAGACGCGCTTGACCTCGATCTTCTCGCCGATGGTTGCGTTGGCGTTGTCGAGCAGCTCCTGGACGGTGGAACCGTCCTCGAGCGAGCTCTTGAGCAGCGCGTCCGCGTCAGCGGCGCCGGAGGCGACGCTCTGGGCGAGGACCTGGGCAGCCAGGGCGATGAACTTCTCGCTCTTGGCCACGAAGTCGGTCTCGCACAGGACCTCGACGAGAGTGCCCACGCCGTCACCGGACTGGGCAGCGACCAGTCCGTTGGACGTGGTGCGGCCCTCGCGCTTGGTGACGCCCTTGAGGCCCTTCACGCGAAGGATCTCGGTGGCCTTGTCACGGTCGCCGTCGGCCTCGTCGAGCGCCTTCTTGACGTCGAGCATGCCAGCGCCTGTGGACCCGCGCAGGGCCTTGATGTCAGCGGCGGTGTAGTTCGCCATAGATGTTTCTCAGCTCATTTCTAACAAGGTGCCCATGCCGTCAGGCAGGGCTGCGGAAGGGGTGGGCTCAGGCCTTGGCCTCGGCAGCAGCGGTCTCCTCGGCGGCCGGCGCCTCGGGGGCGGCGGTCTCCTCGGTGGCGGCCGCAGCCTCAGGGGCGGCGGGCTCCTCGGCGACGGGCGCCTCGGTGGCCTCGGCGACGGGCGCCTCGACGGGAGCAGCAGCCTCGACGGGGGCAACCTCGACAGGGGCAGCCTCGACAGGGGCAGCCTCGGTCGCGTCGGCGGCAGCGGTAGCGCCGGCCTCCGGGGCGGCAGCCTCGGCGGTCTCGGCGGCGTCGCCACCGAGCAGCTCGCGCTCCCACTCGGCCATCGGCTCGTCACCGGCGACGACACCCTCGGCCTGCTCACCGGACTTGCCGGAGCTGCGGGCGATGAGGCCCTCGGCCACGGCGTCGGCGATGACGCGGGTCAGCAGGGTGACGGAGCGAATGGCGTCGTCGTTGCCGGGGATCTTGTAGTCGACCTCGTCGGGGTCGCAGTTGGTGTCGAGGATGGCAATGACCGGCAGGCCGAGCTTGCGCGCCTCGAAGACGGCGAGGTGCTCCTTCTTGGTGTCCACGATCCACACGGCCGAGGGGACCTTGGCCATGTTGCGGATGCCGCCGAGGGTCTTCTCGAGCTTGTCCTTCTCCCGCTTGAAGATCAGGAGTTCCTTCTTGGTGTAGCCCGACCCTGCGACGTTGTCGTAGTCGAGCTCCTCGAGCTCCTTGAGGCGCGTGAGGCGCTTGGAGATCGTGTTGAAGTTGGTGAGCATGCCACCGAGCCAACGGTGGTTGACGTAGGGCATCCCGACCCGGGTCGCCTGCTCGGCGATGGGCTCCTGGGCCTGCTTCTTCGTGCCGACGAAGAGGATGGAACCGCCGTGGGCGACCGTCTCCTTGACGAACTCGAAGGCGTTGTTGATGTAGGTCAACGACTGCTGCAGGTCGATGATGTAGATGCCGTTGCGCTCGGTCATGATGAAGCGCTTCATCTTGGGGTTCCAGCGACGGGTCTGGTGCCCGAAGTGGACGCCGCTCTCGAGGAGCTGGCGCATGGTAACGACGGCCATGCCGTGTCTCCTTGTGTCGTTGTCAGTTGCGTCGGTAGGCCGCATGGGTGCGACTACCTGCCTGGCGCCTGCAACGCACCCCACCGGCATACTCACCGGACTGCTGTGGTGCGCCCCCGTTTCGTCGGCGAGCCGAGTCAACGGGCGGAAGACGCGCGAAGTAGGTCTGCGTGTGTGAACACACGTGGACCGCCGACCATCGTACGTGCTCACGGGCGTGATCGAGAAATCGCCAGCGCCTCTGACGTGACCCTCCCGTGCCCCTCCCCGGCCCCCTCGAGCCCCCCGAAAACCCGGACGACCTCTCGCACGGACGCCGGTAGGCTCGCCCTCTTGTGACCACCCTCCTGTCCCGACTCGGCGAATGGGTCGCACCGGCACGCATGGGCGTGCCGTTCCGCTGGAACCTGGCGTCCTCCTGGACAGGCCAGCTCGGCGACGGGATCGCGCTGGCCGCCGGTCCCCTGCTCGTCGCCTCGCTGACGCGCGACCCCGCCCTCATCGCCGCGGCGGCGATGGTCCAGAACCTGCCCACGCTGCTGCTCGGCCTGTATGCCGGCGCCGTCGCCGACCGCGTCGATCGCCGCTGGCTCGTGCTCACGGGCAACCTCGTGCGGGTGGTCGTGCTGGCGATCCTGGTCGTGACCATCGCCACGGGCACGGTCTCGATCGCCCTGCTCCTCGTGACCCTGTTCGCGGTGGGTGTGGCGGAGCTCTTCGCCGACACCGGCTGGCGGGCCGTCCTACCGATGATCGTGCCCAAGGCCGACCTCGGCGTCGGCAACGCCCGGCAGATGTCCGGGTTTCTCGTGGCCAACCAGTTCATCGGTCCGGCGGTCGGCGCGAGCCTGTTCGCCCTGGGGTCCGCCGTCCCGTTCGGGGTGCAGGGCAGCGCCCTGCTGCTGTCGGCCGCGCTGTTCGCGAAGGTGCGCCTGCCACGCGAGGACACCCGCGAGCGTCCGGAGCAACACATCGGCCACGACATCCTCGACGGGCTGCGCTGGATCGCCGGCAACGCGCCGATCCGCACCCTCACCCTCGTCATCTTCATCTTCAACATCACCTGGGGCGCCCCTTGGGGCGTCCTCGTCTACTGGGCGCAGGAGCGGCTGGGTGTCGGCGCGGTGGGGTTCGGCCTCCTCACGACGGCCTCGGCGGTGGGCGGCGTGACCTCGGTGCTGCTCTACGACCGGCTCGAACGACGCGTGCCGCTGGCCCGCCTCATGAAGATCTGTCTGGTGCTCGAGGTGCTCACCCACCTCGCCCTCGCGCTGACCACGGTGCCCTGGGTCGCCATGGGGATCATGGTCGTGTTCGGCGGGTACGCGTTCGTGTGGGGCTCCCTCTCCTCGGCCGTCCGCCAGCGAGGCACGCCGAACGAGTTCCAGGGCCGGGTCGGGAGCGTCTACTGGGTGGGGCTGATCGTCGGGCTGCTCGTGGGCCAGTTCCTCGGGGGCCTCCTCGCTCGCCACTTCGGCGCCGCGGCCCCGTTCTGGTTCGCCTTCATCGGCTCCGGCGTGACCCTTGTGCTCGTGTGGCGTCAGCTCGGACACATCGCGCACGCCGACGAGGCGCACGCCGACGAGGCGCACGCCGACGAGGACGAAGCGCGGGCCCACCCGCCACGCGCCGAGGGATAGGTTCCGGTCCACGGTCGTCACGCGGCATACCCTCAGGCGCATGGCCCGTCCACCCGGCAAACCCGCACTGGCCCCGTTCGGCACCACGATCTTCGCTGAGATGACAGCTCTGGCCACCGAGCACGGCGCCGTCAACCTCGGCCAGGGCTTCCCCGACACCGACGGGCCCCGGGCAATGCTCGACGCGGCCAAGGCGGCCATCGACGGCGGGCGCAACCAGTACCCGCCTGGCCCCGGTGTCCCCGAGTTGCTCGATGCCGTCGCGGCCCACCAGGCGCGCTTCTACGGCCTCGGCGTCGACCCGAAGTCCGAGGTGCTCGTCACCGTCGGCGCCACCGAAGCCATCGCCGCGACCATCCTCGCCTTCTGCGAGCCGGGCGACGAGGTCGTCACCTTCGAGCCCTACTACGACTCGTATGCCGCGTCGATCGCCTTGGCGGGCGCGGTGCGTCGCACGTCGGTGCTGCGCTTCCCGGACTTCGCGGTGGACGAGGAGTCGCTGCGGGCCGCCTTCTCGTCACGCACCCGGCTGGTGCTGCTCAACACGCCCCACAACCCCACGGGCAAGGTCTTCAGCCGAGCCGAGCTCGAGCTGATCTGTTCTCTCGCAAGGGAGTTCGACGCGTGGGTGGTGACCGACGAGGTCTACGAGCACCTGGTCTTCGGCGATGCCGTGCACCTGCCTGTCGCGACCCTGCCCGAGATGTGGGAGCGGACCCTGACGATCTCGTCCGCCGGCAAGACCTTCTCCGCCACCGGGTGGAAGGTCGGCTGGGTGTCGGGGCCCGCAGCCGCGGTGGCCGCCGTGCGCGCGGTCAAGCAGTTCCTCACGTTCGTGGGGTCCGGCCCCTTCCAGCCCGCCGTCGCCCTGGCCCTCGCCCTGGACGACGAGGTGTATGCCGGGCTGGCGCGCTCGCTGGAAGCCAAACGAGACCTGCTCGTCGCAGGGCTCCGGTCGGCGGGGCTGGAGGTGTCGGTGCCCGGCGGGACCTACTTCGTCGTCGCCGATGCAGCTCCCCTGGGCGCAACAGACGCCCTCGCGTTCTGCCGGGAGCTGCCCGCACGGGCAGGCGTCGTGGGCGTGCCGGTGTCGGTGTTCCACGACGACGTCGCGGCCGCCCGGACCCTGGTGCGGTTCGCGTTCTGCAAACGGGACGAGGTGCTCCACGAGGCGGTGGAACGGCTGAGCCGGCTGTAGGTCGACAGCCGGGCGGTATCGCTGCCCGACATCCACACCGCCCACGTGAAGGACCGCGCCGTCCACAGGTCGCCGTCCCCTGCCGGGCGCCCGCAGGAGCGGACCGCGATCCTGAGCCGATGCATCCAGCAGCCGTGTCGCTCCTGCCCGTCGCTGCGTTGGTCCTCGCCGGCACCACCCTGTCGGCGGTTCCGACCGGGCGGGAGCACCCTGGCCTCCCGTCCTCCTCCGCGTCGACCAGTGCGCCATCGTGGAACCAGCTGGCCGCAGCGGTCCCGCGCGACTCGAGCCGCGCCCCGTCCCCCGCCCTGCGCGGCCGCTGGGCCTGGCCGCTGCAGCCGCAGCCCGCCCTGGTCCGGCCCTTCGTGCGACCGGCCACGACGTACGGCGCCGGGCACCGCGGCGCGGATCTCACCGGGGCGGCGCAGCAGGAGGTCCATGCCGTGGAGGCGGGCACGGTGACCCACGTGGGCAGCATCGCGGGTCGTGGCACCGTCAGCGTCCTGCACGCCTCCGGGATCCGTTCGACCTACGAGCCGGTGGAGTCGGCGGTGGTCGCGGGTTCGGCCGTGGCGCGGGGAGCTGTCCTGGGGCGGCTGGACGAGCACGGGTCGCACTGCGGCGCCGCCGTGTGCCTGCACCTGGGGGCGATCCGGGGCGACGTCTACCTCGACCCCCTGACCTTCCTGGAGGGCGGCCGGCGAGTGCGCTTGCTGCCGCTGGCCCCCTAGGTGTTGCCGCTGCCGGCTCCGGATCGATTGCCCCTGACCCCAGTGCCTCTGGCCCCAGTGCCCGCGGACCGACTCCCTCCGGACCACGTGTGCCGAAGCCCGTGGTTGGCGGGTCAGGCGCCCGAGGGGTATGGCCAGGGTTTGCACCCACCGAGGTCGAGGGTCTGCTGGACCATCACGGGGGCGCGCTTGCCCTTGCCGGGGCAGGTCCGGTGCTGGTGACCGAGGCCGTGACCGACCTCGTGGTTGACCTGGTACACGCGGTAGAGCGCCACGTCGGCGCCGTAGCTGTCGTCGCCCAGAGCCCACCGGCGGAAGTTGAGCACCGACCGCTCGCCGTTCCAGCACGACACCTGGGACAGGGTCCGCATCGGGGCACACAACCTGTCGGTCAGGCCAGGGCTGGCCAGCGTGACCCGAACGTCCACGTGGGCGCCCTTGGCCTCCTGCTGCGGGGTGACGTTGACGAAGCGGACACCGTCGACCTTCTGCCACCCCTTGGGGTCGAGCAGCACGGACTGGATCGTCGTCCCCACCTGCGCCGGGTCGACACCGAGCCCACCCTCGATCTCCACCGTGTACCTGACGGTCCGCCCGGAGGTCGCCACCGGAGCCCGCGGCACCGAGACGACCGTGAGCTTGCCGGTGCCCTCCTGCGGGACCTCGGTGGCACCCGCCGCGGTCGTCTCGGTCGCCGCCGAGCCGTCCTCGTTGTTGGTCGTCCGGGTGGCCGTCGCGGAGGGTTTCGCTGGAGTGGTGACCCGTGAGGCAGCTGCACCGACCGGAGCCGTGTCGCCCCTGGTGGTGAGTCGCACGGTCACCACGGCCACGAGAAGGAGGATGACCGTGACTGCGATGGTGCGGCGGAGCCGCACCTGCCGGCTGGGGCGGCGGCGGTGCCGAGGCGGCGTGCGGGTCATCCGCGAGTCCTCACTCACGCGCTGGCACTGCTCCTCTCGAGAGACGCGGACCCCGTGGGGTCCGAGCGACGACTGTGGCATCCATCTTCCCCCTTCCGACCGGCTCGCAGACCACGGCGCGCCCGGGTGGCGGCTGCCGAGAGCTCGAATCGGTTGTCACGCACGCGGGTGCGCCTGTCGGTAGGACTGCTTGAGCCGGTCGACGGAGACATGGGTGTAGATCTGGGTGGTCGCCAGCGACGCGTGGCCGAGCAGTTCCTGGACGAGCCGCAGGTCAGCTCCCCCTTCGAGCAGGTGGGTGGCCGCGCTGTGGCGCAGCCCGTGCGGGCCGAGGTCCGGTGCGTTCGGGACGTGTTCGAGCAGGGAGTGCACCGCTGCCCTGATCTGTCGCGGGTCGGCCCGACGACCCCGACGCCCCAGAAGCAGGGCCGGGCCACTGCCGTCCACGGCGACCTGGGGTCGTCCGAGGGTGAGCCAGGCCTGAACGGCGTCGCGCGCCGGGGCCCCGAAGGGCACCGTCCGCTCCTTGCCCCCCTTGCCCATCACGCGCACCACACCGCGGTCGAGATCGAGGTCGTCGATGTCGAGGGCAGTGAGCTCGCCGACGCGGATCCCGCTGGCGTAGAGAAGCTCCAAGGCAGCCCGGTCGCGCAGGTGCATCGAGTCCTGGTCGTCGCTGGCCACCGCCGCGACGTCCATCAGAGCCGTGGCGTCAGACTGCCGCAGCACCTCGGGGAGGTGGCCACCGCGTTTCGGCGCGGCCAGCCGCAAGGAGGGATCGTGCTCTACCCGCCCGGTGCGCGTGGCCCAGCCGAGGAAGGTCCGGGCTGCGGCTGACCGCCGCGCGATCGTCGAGCGAGCCGCCCCCGACTCCGCCTGGGCCGCCAGCCAGCCTCGCAGGTCACGCAGCCCCACATCGGCGAGGTCCGTGATCCCGCACTCGGCGTCCAGGAACTCCACCAGGCCCCGCAGGTCGCCGAGGTAGGCCCGAGTGGTGTGCTCCGACCGGCCTCGCTCGCTGCGCAGGTGGCGCTCGAACGCAGCCAGCGTCTGCGCCATGGACTGACTCACGCCGTCACCGTCGCAAACGCAGCGACGCGGCACAAGCCGCCACCCCGCAGCTCAGCGCGGCACTGCGGGTTTGCGCCAACCACTCCCCTCGCGGATCGCGAGACCAGCGACGTCGAGGGCGCCCAACGCGCTGCGGACCTCGTGGGCTGCGAGCCCGCACCTGCGAGCCAGGTCCTCGGTCGTGACGGCGTTGCGAGTCGGCAGAGCCGCCAGGACAGCCTGGTGGGTGAGCGACAGGTCGTCGTCGCGCTCTGAGGGCCCGTGCTTGCGCGGTGCCAGCTCCCCGATCGGACCCACCTCCTCGGCGACCTCCGCGGCGTCGGTGACCAGGGTGGCCCCGTCACGGACCAGCTCGTGGCAGCCGGCCGAGACCGCCGAGGAAACCGGTCCCGGTACGGCGCAGACCACCCTCAGGTGCTCACCCGCCAGCCGCGCCGTGTTGCGGGATCCGCTGCGCAGGCCTGCCTCGACGACGACCGTGCCCTGGCTGACCGTGGCGATGAGCCGGTTGCGGCTGAGGAAGCGCCACTTGGTCGGAGCGGATCCCGGTGGCACCTCACTGACCACGAGACCTGCCGAACGGATGTGGTCCAGGAGCCCGGCATGGCCACTGGGATAGGGCCGTTCGATGCCTCCGGCCACGAACGCGATGGTCACGCCGTCCACCGCGAGGGCGCCCTCGTGCGCGGCACCGTCGATGCCGTACGCCGCACCAGACACGACTGCGAAGTCGCGTTCGGCCAGGCCGGCGGCGAGGTCCTTGGCCACGTGGACGCCGTAGCCGGTGGCGGCGCGCGCGCCGACGATCGAGACGCTGCGAGCCGCCACCTCCGCGAGGTCGGCAGGTCCCTGCAGCCACAGGCAGAGCGGGGGCGCGGCCAGGTCGTCGAAGCCGTGCGGCCACTCGTCGTCGCCCGGGATGATGATGCGAGCGCCCAGCCGCTGAGCGATCTGGAAGTCCCGCTCGACATCCAACCCGGGTAGCCGCTCCGCCATCCTCGCGCCAACGGTCGTGCCCGGGGTCACGGTGTGCCAGGCCTCCTCCGCCCCGGCCGCCGCGATCCGGGCCGCCACGTCGGCGTCGCCCGGTTCGACGAGCCGCGCCCAGGCGACCCGTGCCCCGCGTTCCCCCCGAAACGCCCGTGGCGCCGTCACGCTGCCACCGGCCCCTGGTTGCGCAGGGCCAGGGCGGCGCCGAGGTCGTCTCGCACCGGCGTGCTGCGCCCGCCGAGGTCGGCGACGGTCCACCCGACCCGCAGCACCCTGTCGTAGCCCCTCAGGGTGAGCTGAGCGCGGTCGAGTGCCCGGTCGATGTCGACCGTGGTCGACTTCGGCAGCCGCCACCGTCCACGCCGCAGCTCGGACCCCGGGACCTCGCTGTTGACGCGCCACGAGGTCGAGTCCCATCGCTGCGCCTGCGCCTCCCTGGCCTCCCGGACCCGCGCGGCCACGACGGCGCTGCTCTCTCCGGTCAGACCTGCGAGAGAGGCGCGGGTCACCGCGGGCACGTGCACCTGCAGGTCGACCCGGTCGAGCAGCGGCCCGGAGAGTCGGCCGATGTAGCCGCGCTTGGCCATGGGGGAGCACGCGCAGCCGATGCCCTTGCCGAAGCCCAGCCCACAGGGGCACGGGTTTGCCGCCATGACCAGCAGGAACCGTGCAGGGAACCGCACCGTGGCCCGCGCCCTCGAGACCATGACGTGGCCGGACTCCAACGGCTGGCGCAGGGCTTGAAGTGCCTGGGTCTTGAACTCGGGAGCCTCGTCGAGGAACAGCACACCGTGGTGGGCCTGCGAGATCGCCCCGGGCCGCACGGCACTGCTGCCGCCACCGATGATGGCTGCCTGGGTCGCGCTGTGGTGCGGGGCGACGAACGGTGGCAGCCCCTCGACGTCGAGCTCGGCGGCCGTCACGCCCAGGAGCGAGCGGACCGCCAGCACGTCGATCGACTGCTCGCGGCTGAGCCGAGGCAGGATCGAGACGAGGCGTTCGGCGAGCATCGTCTTCCCCGAGCCGGGCGGGCCGAGCAGGAACAGGTGGTGACCCCCGGCAGCAGCCAGCTCGAGCGCTGTCCTGGCCTCGTCCTGACCGACGACGTCGGCAAGGTCCAGCGGATCCGCCCGGGCCAGGGCCGGCGCGATGGCGGAGTCCGGAACGCCGAGGCCCAACGTCTCGGACCCGCCCGAGTACGCCGCGATGAGATCGGCCAGGTGGCTGACAGCATGCACCCGGATGTCGGGCACCAGCCGCGCTTCGGCCGCGTTGGCCACGGGCACGACGACGTCGCGACACCCTGCCCGCGCCGCGGACAGGACGGCGGGGAGGACGCCGCGGACAGGACGGACCGAACCGTCGAGTCCCAGCTCACCCAGGTGCACGATGTCTCGCACCCGCTCCGGAGACACCATCGCGAGCGCTGCCACCACGGCCACGGCTATCGGCAGCTCGATCACTGAGTTAGTGCAGTATTAGGGCGTGACCACACGCGCTGCCATCTACGTCAGGATCTCCGAAGACCGTGAGGGTGCCGGACTCGGTGTCGAGCGACAAACCCAGGACTGCCGGCAGCTCGCCGAGTCCTTGGGTGCCGGCGTCGTCACGGTGTTCACCGACAACGACATCAGCGCCTCCAAGGGCAAGGTCCGTCCGGCCTACGAGCGGATGCTGACCGACATCGCCAGGGGTGCGGTGGACCTGGTCGTGGCTTGGCACCCCGATCGACTGCACCGCTCACCGTCTGAGCTAGAGCGGTACGTCGAGGTGTGTGCCGTCACGCCTACCCACACGGTCAAGGCCGGTCTGATCGACCTGTCCACGGCCTCGGGACGGATGGTGGCTCGGATCTTGGGTGCCACCTCGCGGCACGAGGTTGAGCACATGGCCGAACGGCAGCGTAGGAAGCAACAGCAGAAGGCCGACGCTGGCCAGTGGAAGGGAGGACGTCGACCCTTTGGGTACGAGGCAGACGGCGTGACGATCGTCGACAGTGAGGCCAAGGCCCTCCGTCAGGCAACCAAACACGTCCTCGCCGGTGGAAGCCTCTACTCCGTAGCCAGGGAGTGGAACCACCAGGGCATCACAACGTCGACCGGCAAGAGCTGGAGGCCTGTTGAGGTTCGCCGGGTCCTTGCTCGACCCCGGAACGCCGGCCTGATGGAGCATCACGGCCAGGTCATCGGCAGGGCTCAGTGGCCAGCCGCTGTTGATCCGGTTGAGTGGAGTGCCTTGACGGCTCTCCTGTCAGATCCCGAGAGAAGGACCACCACCGGACCCACCAGGAAGTGGCTGGGGTCGGGCCTCTACATGTGTGATGTGTGCCAGGAAGCGGTGATCACGACGCTCTCCAACGGGATCAGGGTCTACCGCTGCCGGAAGGGATGCGTGGCCAAGGCCCAGTCCGAGGTGGACGCCTTGATCCACCAGAGGATGGCGGCTCTGCTTCCCGGCAAGACAATCCCCACCACGGACAACACCAGGGATCTGACCCATGACAGAGCCAGAGCATCAGCCATCAGGAACCGACTCAACGTCATGGCCGCTCTGTTCGGCCAGGGAGTCATCGACGCCGAGCAGCTCGCTTCTGGATCTCTGGAGTTGAGGCAGGAGTTGGAAGAGGTGCAGGAGAGACTTCACCACGCCATGTCCGGTGTCCCAGCCGTCCTGGCTGGTGACCTCTTCACCTCGTGGGCGAAGGCCAATCTGGAAGGGAAGAGGACCATCCTGGCGTTGCTCTTCACCATCACGATCACCAAAACCGGCAGGGGCAGACCCAAAGGCTGGGTCAAGGGTCAGTCCTACTTCAGACCTGACGCCATCAAGGTTGGACCCACCCAACTTGGTTGGTACGCCGACAAAGCCGGAAGCGTGGGCCTTGTGGGAAGCGTGGATTTTCGTGGGCGTGCCCTTAACGCCCGGGCTCTGTAGTGAGGTTACCGACACAGTCCAGTCACCCCAGTCGGCGGTAACCCGAGCCTCCGCGTTGCGCGAGGCTGGACTTCCCGTCTTGCTCTTACCCACCGTTCACGAGGTACGTCGTCCACCAAAACGTCTTGGCGACCGTCACGATCTCTTCACACGGCTCCTCGGGATCGGAGGCGGACGAGACTAGGTTGTGCTGCTGACCCTAGCGCGCCCTGCCTCACCGGCGCGAGCCCAGTGCATTTGTTGTGCGCCAAGCGAATTGGTGATCAGGGTTGCATTGGCTAGACAAGAGAGAGCGCGCAGAGGGAAGTCGGGCGATCGTGTCGACCCGGCAAGCGCAGCTCAGTCCTGATCGACACCTGTCGGATTCCTCGCCCATCCATCGACAGGCCACCCCCGGCAGGCAACGAGGTCGGCGGGATCCACGATCATTGGGACAACAGGGCCTGTGCGGTCGCAGCGATCGAGCCTTTGACTAGCGGCGTACAGAGCGAGCAGGCGACACCTGCGGTCGATCACCCTGATGACGACCGCCGCGGCCTGAAGATCGCCACACACGGCCCTTTCCCAATATGCCGATTGCAGCGCATCCAGTCGCTTCAGCTCGAGCTCTCGCAGCTCGTCGATTGTCTCGGCCTCGGCTCGGGTAAGCGCTTGTTGGACGATCCGGTAGACCGTGCCCCTGCTGGCATAACCCATCTCCTCGGCGATGCGCTGATAGGTCGCGCCGGAGAGGGCGAGCTCAACCGCCTGCCTGCGCCGTGCCGCCGCGAGAGCCCGGTTCCGGTGGCGACCCGTCACCCGGGGGGTCATCTGGGAGGTCGTCATGACCTAAGCGTGACAAGCCTCCCAGGCGATGGACAGCCATGGCGTGCAGACGACCAAACCGTCTGACAGGCAGATGAGCGCACATAGAGCGTACGAAAACCGTTGAGAACAAAGACGATTCACGATATAATGGATACATCAACGAAATGGGATAACCACGCCTCCCCAGGCTGGCAAAACCCCGTTGATGAGCACCACGAGCCCGTTGCATCCGCGACGGGCTTTCTTCATGTCCGACCAACTAAGGAGAGAAACCATGTCGTCCCCACGCTCGCTCCATGTCGTCCCGTCACCGGTCGGCAAGCAATCGTTCGACAACCGCTTCGAGGTCGCCTCCCAAGTCCTCGCCGCCGGTCACCAGGACTACGCCGTGCGCGTCCTGACACCCCTGTCTGGTCCTCAGAAGGGACAGATCGGCGTACGCGTCGGTCGCATCCTCGTCTACGTGGCCAACCGGGAGGCCCTGTCCTCCTTCACTGCCGCGTGGGCAGAGGCGGCGGTCCTGGCCGACCAGGCGTTCGGACCGCAGATGCCCCCGCACGCTGTCGGACCACCCAACAACGCCTGACCACGACCGAGAGCACCAGCCCGCCCCCACCTCCGGTGGCGGGCTTTGTCATGTCCAAGGAAGGAGCACCATGCGAGGTCACGTGTATCGCAAGAGGAAGCCGGACGGGAGCTACAGCCGCTGGTACGCCGTCATCGACATACCACCCACTCCGACGGGACGGCGCAGACAAAGGACCACGACCCACGACACCAAGCGGGACGCCACCGCCTGGCTCGCCCGGACCATCGGGGAGCTGCGGGTCGGGGACGTGTACGACACCACGATCACGGTGGGCAACTACCTGACCGAATGGCTGGACGGCAAGCAGGCGCTGCGCCCCACCACAGTGCTGGAGTACCGCAGGCACATCAGCCAGCTGTTCATTCCCGAGATCGGTCCACTGCGCCTGCTCGACCTACGTGCCCAGCACATCGAACGGGTCTTCGCGCGCATCGCGGAGGGCAACCGGTTCCGGGAGCGACCGATCACCCCGACAACCATGCGCCGGATCCTGGCAACGCTCAACAGTGCCCTGAACGTCGCGGTGCGACGGGGACTTATCCGACGCAACCCTGCTGGGACCGTGGAGCTACCCAAGCCCACCAAGCCGAAGACAGCGGTCTGGACCAGGGATGAGGCCGCCCGATTCCTCGCAGGCACCGCCGACGAGCCGCTGCACCTGCTCTACCGGCTGCTGCTGCTGTGCGGGCTTCGCCGGGGCGAAGCGGTAGGTCTCCAGTGGGGTGACATCGACTTCGGTCAACCAACATTGACTGTGCGTCGGCAGATCGTATCGGTCGACGGCCAGCTCCTGGTCGGGCCGCCCAAGTCTGATGCAGGCCTGAGGACAGTCGCCATCGATGCGGGGACCAAGGCCCTACTCGAGTCGGCCCAGCGGCGGGCGCTCCTGAGGCATCCGTGGTCGCGGGACACCGCCTTCGAGGCGATGTTCGTGTTCTCACGGCCCTCTGGCGGGTGTTACTCCCCCACCTACGTGTCACGCCGCTTCCTCACCCTGTCCAAGGCTCTTGGCCTTCCGCGCATCCGCCTTCACGACCTGCGCCACACCTCCGCCACCCTCGGTCTCGAGGGCGGGGAGAGCCTCATCGAGGTGAGCCGCAGGCTAGGTCACTCCTCCATGGCCATCACCGCGGACGTCTACGCCCACATCTCCCCCGAAAAGGCCACCGCCTCGGCTGCCCGGCTCGCCGACGTGCTGGATGGTCGCACCACCTAGGCCGAAGTCGACCCGCCCACCCCGCATCACCCACGAAAGGACACACGATGAACAACTCCATGATCGACATCATCAGGCACACGAAGACGACCCTGACCAACGCCATGGTGGGCTACGCCAGGACCGCGAAGAGCACCATGACAATGCCCACCACGAACACGATCAGGACCACGAAGACGACCCTGACCAACGCCATGACGCGCGCTGCCAGGGCCGCGACGAGGACCGTCATCAGGCTCACCATGAGCATGATCAAGACCATGAGGAAGACCCTGACCGACACCGTGACGGGCAACAGCAAGACCACGAAGAGGAGCGTGATCATGCCCATCATGATCGTCATGCTCAGCATGAAGAGGACCGTGACCAACGCCATGATGGGCAGTGCCAGGTCCACGAAGAGGACGATCGCCACAAGCGTCCGCCGCGGCTACGCCGCCACAACCGCAACACTTGCTGCTGCACTCACCAGCGTCGCCAGAGGAGTCAAGGGACTCTGGGTCAGCCATGAAGAGCTGATGGACTCCAGCGACCTGTATCGGGCCCTAGTAATCGCGACAACCGCAGCCTTAGCCCGCCAGGTCAGCCTGCACCGCCTCGTCCTCGCGATCATCTCCGCATTGATGAACACCTGGGCGGCCGCCCGCGACCGCGGCCCCTGGCACGACCGGAACCCGCAGCGCTACGACCCCGACGGTGACGACGGCTGGTCCTACGCATAACCCAAGCCAGACCCAACCCCAACCCACCACCCGCCCCCGGCCAACGCCGGGGGCTTTGCCATGTCAGGAGCACGAATCATGTCTAAGGAAACTCTGGAACACCTGAACACCAATACCCTGATCGGCAACACCGATCACCGGGGCCACGCCTGGCACTACCGGGCCGAACACCAAGGCCAGGACACCAACCACTACCCCGGCCCGATCCCGGTCGCCGACGTTGAACGTCGACTCTTCAACTGGCGGGCAGAGGCCAGGCCGCTGGCCGTTGAGATTCCCACCACCATCGACACCATGACCCACCTGGGACCTGACGGACTCCCCCACCAATGGAGTGTCCTTGCGGACCGGCAGGCCATCACCCGCAGCGACACCCACGACGTTCTGGGCATTTTCACCACCGCCTATGTGATGCACCAGTACCGCGAGTGGTTGCTGACCACCGTCGCGAACATCCTCGACGACGACCTGTCCATCAGCTCAGCCGGGCTGCTGCGAGACGGAGCTGTGGCATGGGTCGAAGTCAGCGTGCCCGAAAGCATCACCACCCCCGAAGGCGTCACCTTCCGACCCAACCTGCTGGCCACCACCTCCTTCGACGGCTCCATCGCGACGACGTTCAAGCGCACCATCACCGACACCGTCTGCGACAACACGCGGGACTTGGCTCTGGCCGAGTCCGGCCAGCAGTACAAGGTCAAGCACTCCCGCCACTCTCAGGCCCGGCTCGGCGAAGCACGGCAGGCGCTGGCCATGATCCACACCCTCGCCGACGACTTCGCCCGCGAGGTCGCCCAGCTCTGCCGGACACCGGTCAGCCCCGCCCAGTGGGCGACATTCCTTGACAGTCAGGTTCCCGGTATCGCCCGGAACGGCAAACCCTTACAGGGAGCCGCCCTGACGATCGCGCGGAACAAGAGGGCAGCGCTCGAACGGCTCTACGCCCACGACGACCGGGTCTCACCCTGGGCAGGGACAGCCCAGGGAGTGCTCAAGGCTGTCAACACCTACGAGCACCACGAGGGAGTCGTCCGCGGGGCCAGCCGTGCTGAACGCAACATGCTGCGCACCGTCACCGGCGACTTCCGCGATCTCGACATGCACACCTGGAAGCAGCTATGTGAAGTGATCGCCGCCTAGCTCCTCGGATCCTGGCCCTCTCCCGCCCACCCGCGGGAGAGGGCCACGGGGCCTTCTTGCGTTTCAGGGCACGCGACTAAAGGGGCAGCGCTGCCGTGGTGGGCTGGGTCGTTGTGCAGCGGGTGACGTACCGGGACCTCCGTCAAGGGCGTGAGCCCAAGATGGGGGAAAAGGCACAAACTCCGTACATGACCGTCTCAGTGCAGCTGCCTGGTGGCGACACCCACAACTTCATCGACGCAATGCGCCCCTCGTCAAGGCCGGGCGGCAATCGCACGTATTACGAATGGGTCAGCTACGAGTGCCGGGTGAGCAACGATGAGTCACTCTCTATCGTCCGACGCGTGAGTGAGTCCTGGTACCACTTCAGTGGCGAGCATCGGGACATGCATGTGATCGAGGAGGGTGAGGTAGCGGTGTACCAGCGCCACCAATGGGCCGCTCGCAGGCATACTGAACAGCCGCGATTGAGGCGCGATGCTACGAGAACCACCAATGGCGTCTTCCGTTGGACCGCCTAGCCGAGGCCCTAACGCATGTTCCGCCCACGATGACGATCCGCCGGCGGGCAACCGATGTACAAGGAGGACCCGTGACCACGCTCCCCGATCCATGCGCCGCGGGCCGCCTATCGGTGCTTCTTGAGGAATACCGCACACTTCGGACCGAAGTGACCGGCAGGATCGCCGGACGGTTTACCCTCACCGGCATCGTCATCGCAGCGTCAGCGCTTGTCATCGCCAAGGAAGTACCCGACGACTCGAAGCTGCCTATCGGTGCTGCCGTCGTGGTACTCGTGGGGGTGATCTGGGCATGGAGCTGGAAACTGGTCAAGGACCTCCGCACGCATCTGAAGGTTTTGGAAGAGCGGATCAACTACGAGGCTAAGCAGGCATACGGCCAAACCACCCATGCAACGAAGAACCTGTTGACGTGGGAATCGAAGCAGTAGGAGCAAGGCGACCGCAGGCATGGGCCCCCGGGCGAACTGCGCTACTCACTCAGCCAATGCATCTAGCCCCGCACTTGGTCGAGGCTCGGCAGCTACCTCTCTGGGCCGGCACACGTCCTCACGGGAGGATCCGCGCTACCCAGGGGGCCCGACGTCAGCCATCCACACCCCAACGGTCAACCGCCCTTGACCATCAGGTTCCCCAGATTCACCGCAACGGCAAACCCCTGACGGGTCGAGCCCTGACCATTGCGCAGAACACGCGGGCAGCGCTCGAACGGCGCTACGCCCACGATGATCGCGTCGCCCCGTGGTCAGGCACCGCCCAGGGTGTGCTCACGGCTGTCAACACGTACGAGCACCACGAAGGAGTCGTCCGCAGCATCGGTCGGGCCGAGCGCAACATGCTGCTGCCACTCCATCGTCAGCGACTGCCGAGATCTACATGGACAGGCCCGCAAACGAACTCGCAGCGGTGCTGGCCGCCAACCTGACTCCCCCGCGACGGCGGGAGGGGCCGTGGGGCCTGTCTGCGTCTAGGACTAGGTAGCCTGCCTACACTGTCCGGCGGAGATGCCGTCGCCCTCTTCGCGACCATGACGGGGAACGCCGACGCGCTCTGGATCTATTCGGACTCAGGCAGCAACGGAGCAGTCTTCCCCTGAAAGGACCTGGACCGTTGGTGGGACGCGAGCCCCAGGAGCGTGTACCATGGCGCTTAATCCGCGGGGAGCGATCCTCCCGGAGGGGTCGAGCACGGATGCAACGTTCTCACCCAGCAGTGAAGGGTGTTCCCAACGACCAAGGTGGCGCACTACAAAGTCGGGCCCCGAATCCGTAGAGTCGCATTCGGTTCGCGATCCATCCACACCGTTCGGCAATAGCCCTCGCTAGCATCAGAGCTCGAGATTATCTCAAACAATGGCCCCGCCCAATGGCGGGGCCATTGTCATTTTCGTCCCTGGGGCCAGACTCGCTTGGCTCCTCTATTGCGCTCGCCCCGCACATAGCCGTTGGGATAGATATTCAGGTACGCCCTTTCGTACCCCAGATGCCAAACTTCGGATTCGGTCGTCATGGTGGCCTTCCCGCGTCCACGTTCGACGTCCCAGTGATAACCCAGGGGTAGCGTGTGACCTGCCACAGTGAGCGCCTCCCTATCCACCCCTGCGGCCCCATGGAGACCGTTCGGAGTCTGCCATGTGCGACCCCCAACATCGCTCCTGGAGCCGGCCTTCCGCCTGTAGTGCTGGTCGAAGCGGGACCGTTGCTCGGCGGCGTCAAGGTGTAGCCAGCAAATTGAGGGATCAAAGCTGTGTAGCGGTAGGACTCTTGCATCATGCTGGCCGTTACAGCCGTCAGCCGGTGGCCATTGACCGAAGTCTCCTACAGCACTCAACGCAGCCGAGGATCCTCGAGCGAGTACGAAAGCCGCCTTATACGCAACGAAGTCGCCCAGGGAGATCAGCTCCCTGAGTGAGACTGGATCATGCGATGGATCTGCCTTGATGTAGCACGCGTGGGTGGCGACCACAAGGCACCTATTCAGATGCAGATCCTGATAAATGTCTGTTGCGTCCTTTGGCGTGAGCGAACGGTAGGGTTTGTCCTTTTCCTCCCCTCCCAGCACCCTCTGAAATTTAGAACGGCGCATAGAAAAGGCCCACCCGTTTTCCTTGCAGGCACGCTCGACGGCGAATCGGATGGCGTCTTGGTCATCGGACTGCCGCTCCGTCGCGATAAACCAGACCCTGCGAGGTACGTCCCCTATGGTCGGGTCATCTACGGGTCCCGGCGCGGCAGTGGTCGTCCGCTTTAGTTTGCGTGAGCCCCTGCTCACGAGCGGCGCCGAATCAAACTGATCGCCGGGAGCGACACTTGACGTAACTCCTCAAAGGACAATTGGCTGATGGAGTCGATCAGGGCCGCACGAAGAAGGCTCTCTTCGGTGTGCTGTCGAGCGATCTCCGGCCGACGCGAGCGGGCCAGTGGGATGACTAGGTCATCTGGCGTCTCAACGTTTTGTTGGGTGAACCATGCCCGGAGACGCTCCAGGACGGCGTTCTTCAAATACAGGTTCCAACGACCGCGGAGTACGCCTGGGAGCGCCAGAGTGCCCTGATGGGATTCCACCCAGTCGGTCAGGCGTCGTAGCTCCTCGGGCCTTCCGTGCAAGATTTCACGGCCTGCGTCAGCGAAATCAGCCCGCCACTCATCCAGGACCCGGGGGTTAATGGTCGGGAGAGGCGTCGACTGTTGATCCTCTTCGGGCGCGAGTGACTTTGGCACGGCTTGTCCATTGACCAACACGTATGGTTCCCGCCGGTTGTAGTCGATCACTGCCTTCCACAAATCCGGTCTAACTTGCATCGACTCATCGACCGCTACGGGAGCAGGCTGTGACAGCAATAGAGCCACGGGAGGGTTCTTGGATTCATCCAGTGCCAGAAGGTCTGGAAAGTCCTTCACAAGGTCAACGACCTTCGCATATCCATACTGCCGCTGATCAAATTTTGCGTTCAAGAGTTGCGAGAACCTGTTCTTGAGGACGGCAGTGGACATGACCTGCCAGTCCTCCTTCCCTCCAACTCGTGCTGCTTCGAACGACCTCAAGATGAGCTCGCGCAGAGAGTCTGTGTCGCGTTCCGATTGGGACTCATTCCTAAGCACCGTCTCGCTCGACAGCCTTGGTGAGTGACTGCCAGTCGCGTCCCGCGGTACGCCGGGCGGGCTGTCGACGCGGCCGTCCGCAGCTAGGGCGGGCGGCTGCGTCTCAACAGTCTTGAGGCCTTTGCTCTCCACCGCTTCTTGGACAGCCTTGACCTGCTCGTCGCTCAGTTTGGAGGTCGCGGTCGCGGCCGGCATCGATGCGGCGGCGAGCATCGCCAGAACCTCACGGGCAGGCAGACTGTAGCGCTTTGCAAGTTCATGCACGCGAGGGGCTTGGGTCATGACGCACATTCTGCCGCCCACAGCGACGTCTGGGTGCCCGACCCCGCCAACTCATCATGCGGCACCGACGAGCTGCATCGGGCTCGAACGTCAGCAAGCTCCAAAAGGCGACATCGCATCGGACCCGGTATCCGATCGTATGCGTTCCACCTGCAGGTATTACGGCCCGTCTAACGTCCGTCTAACGGGCCCACTCGCAGACGATGACGGCTGAACGTCTCGAGACCCGCCTGCCTGCACCCGAGGGGCTGAGCGTAACTCCCTACCGATCACATCCGTGGCAGGTAGATCCCTGCCCAAAGCTCAAAGCGCTTCCAGACGACCTCGCAGTCGGCCACCACGGCCTCCAGACCGGGGAGGGTGGCGTCTTCGTACTCCACGGCAGCAGGGTCTGCGGCAATGCGTTCCCTGCTGAAGTGCGCAACATGCCGTGAAGCCACAATCCACCACTGATCCCTCAGACGGTCGACGGCGGCAGACTCCTCCGTTGTCCACTCGCCGACGATCGACGCTGCGCTAAAGTCCAGCTTCTTAGGAGTCCTCACGAGGAACTCAGCTATCAGCCTTACGTTCATGAAGAACGCCTCTAGGCAGGCCGCCCGAACCACGTCGGGCACCTCTGCTTGGCTGTCGTGCGCATATCGCGGTAGATCCCGAACCATGCTCATGGCATGTACCGCGTGCGAAATCATCTGTGCCTGCAGCGCAGAGGCGGGAAGAGCAGCGTCGACCTCGACGCTTTGGCCGAATGGACCTGGCGGGTTGGTCAAGCCCATCAGAGCGTCCTAAAGCGAAGAGGACCCAGGGCCCTACGCTCCCCAAGGAAGAAGCACCGAAGGGGAGGCTGGGTAGCACCGGCGCTCAGGGTGGGCATTGATGAAGTGCACCATCGCTGAGGAGTCACGGTCGCTCCTCTCGGATCTGCAGTCCCGGAAGGCCATCGACGATCTTCATCGTTTCAATGCTGACTGTCACGATGCGCGCCAGGAGGTCGAGGATGTAGCGGGGGTTATTTACCTCGCGGGACCAGTCGTTGGGGTTGTTGACGATCCGCGACGCCTTGTCGGTCTTGATGTAGTACCGGTCGATGATCCACTCGATCGCCGACCGTGATCCGAGCATGTAGCGGTACGCCTCGTCGGGGATACCACGCAAGGTGACGTCGCTGTTGTAAACGATCGTGGTCCTGTCATGCTTTTCGCCAGCGGCCTTCCGTTCGGCCGTGGGCTTGCCAAACGGCATCCTCTTGTCACCGACTGCATAGAAGTCGTAAGGATCGCGTCCCGCGGGTGGACGGGCGTCCAGCCCCTCGAGCGGGTACGGCCGCACGCTCTCGTAGCCCAGGTGCAGCTCGGACAAGCATCGCCCGGCCTCGATAAACGGGCGTGCGTCCTGCAGGAGTGGGATACGGGGGAGCATCTTCTTGAGATCGGCCGCGTAGATCTCGCGGAAGTCCGGCGAATGCAGCAGCCCGTAGACGTAGAAGAAGACGTCGTCCTTGGTGATCGAGTCCCCGTAGGCCGCCCGGAACAGTCCCAGTGCAGCATCCGTGATGTTGTCTGTCCGGCGGTATCCGTCGACGACCTCGCTGTCGCTCGCTGCATCGAACGACAGCATTTCGTTGCCAGGATCCTCTCTTTCGAAGCGCCACCGAGCGAAGAATTGCCCTCCGGATCCAGCGCCGGTCACGTGAAGATCCGGAAGATAGTTGACCGCTAATGCAGAGAACGGAACAGCTGATCCCATCCCAACCTGATAGATGCCGAGGTTGGGGTGGTGTGGGCTTGGAAAGAAGTTGGGCGCCTGGCCGGTGATGTGGTTCAGTCCACGATCAAAATAGGCGAACTGCTTGAAGAACGGTCTATAGACCGCCACCGTGACCGCATCTGGGTTCCAGTTCAAGGGCCTCAGAGAGGCGAGTCGATTCTTCAAGCTGAGAGTCCAGGAGATTCTGCGTGTGTCCGTGTCGATGAAGTCGACCACCAAGTCCTTGGGGCGACCTGCGTGGCTCTTGAGCAGCGCGACAAAGTCCGTTACCTGCCGGTTGTATGCAGCGATCGTGCTCTGGACCTGACTGGTCAGTTTGACGCGCTCGGACTGGTACACCCATGCGTCCCGCCCCGTCTCCAGACCGCGCCCATACAGGTCGAAGACAGTGACGCCAGCCGCGTCTTCGCCGTGTTTTGCCCCGAGGGGAAGGAAGGTTCCGAAGTCATCGCGTCGGTGAGAGAGCCAGTCGCCGTGCGCATCAGGAGCCAGCCGCCGGGTCTGCGAGATCCCCATGACTGAGCCGGCCGCTGATACCTCCCTCAACTTCTGACCCGCACTCAGACCGTCGCCGACTTGTGCGTAGTGGATCATGACAGGTCCGTCATGTGCAGGATCACGCACCAGAACGGTAATTGCAATCGTCGCCCTTGAACCGCCCTTGCTGCTCTTCCTCTCCGTCCCACCGCGGTCCCAGCCAGCGAACTCGAAAACGGGCCTGCCTTCGGCACGCCCGGCTTCGCCGCCGACCCGGCCATTTCCCCGAAGGTTGTAAATGTGGATGGAACTGAAGTCGCTCGCCAGGCTCTGCCGCATCTGAGCGCCGACATTGGAATCCATCCACCCGCCATTCGTTACGAAGGCGACGACGCCACGCTCCTTGATGCGTAGAGAGGCCCAGCGAATGGCACGGATGTAGGAGTCGTACAACGAGTTGTTTCCTCCGCGACCTCGATCGGAGGAGTATGCAAGGCGGATGCTCGCGTCGAGGCCCGAGTATGAAGTGTTCTGGTTGTTCTCGTTGGCGGAATCTTGCCCCGACGAGTAGGGCGGGTTTCCGACGATGACTTGAATGTCGAGCGCCTTGAGCTTCTCGAGGCGTTCGTTGTTCTGGACGAATACCGTGGTGTCGAGGCGGTCGTCGTCTTCCCACGACTGGAACGTGTCAGTGAGGATCAGGCCGGGGAAGGGTTCGTACTCACTCTCCTCCCCGAGGGTCCCCCGTAGGTCCTGGTACGTGGTCTCGATGTTGACGGCCGCGATGTAGTACGCCAGCAGCAGGATCTCGTTGGCGTGTAGCTCGTGGGTGTATTTGCGGGCCAGGTCCTGCGGTTCGATGAGCCCGAGTTGGAGCAGTCGAGTAATGAACGTGCCGGTGCCGGTGAATCCGTCGAGGACGTGTACACCTTCGTCGGTGAGGCCTTGGCCGAAGTGATGGCGGAGGACGTCGTCGGCGGATCGGAGGATGAAGTCGACGATCTCAGTCGGCGTGTAGACGATGCCGAGCTTGTCCACAGTCTTCTTGAACGCGGTGGCGAAGAAGGTGTCGTAGAGCTTGACGATGAGCTGCTGCCGCCCTTCGGCGTTGTCCACGCCGGTGACTTTCATCCGGACCGAGTCGTAGAACTTCTCCAGCGAGTGGTTCTCGTCGTCGAGGCGGTGTTCGTCGAGGGCGTCGAGCATCCGCTCCATCGTCTGGGCCACCGGGTTGTGGGCGGCGAAGTCGTACCCACCGAAGAGGGCGTCGAAGACCGGCCGAGTGATGAGGTGCTGGGCCAGCATCTCGACGGCGTCAGCCCGGGTGATCCCGTCGTTGAGATTGCCGCGCAGGCCTCCGAGGAACGTATCGAACTCGGCTGTGACCTTCGGGTCGCCGCCGTCGAGCAGCGCGGTGATGCGGGTGATGTGCCGCTGGGCGATGTCGGCGATGTCCTTCGCCCAGTCCTCCCAGTAGGTCCGGGAGCCGACCTTGGCGACGACCTTGGCGTAGATCGCCTCGCGCCACTCGTCCAGCCAGGTGAGTCCAAGGATGCCTTGGGCGCCTGTCCCTTCACCCGATCCGTCGCGATCGCGGTCGCGGTCGCCATGACCGGGGACGCCTATGACATTGACCTTGTCGTCGCGCTTCTTGACGAGTTCGATGCGGTTGACTATCGCGTTGAACCGCTCATCGTGCGCCCGGAGGGCTTGGAGCACCTCCCACACCGCGGCATACCGTTTGTTGTCCTTGAGCGCCTGTTCCGGGGTCATGCCCGCGGGGATGCCGATCGGCAGGATGATGTAGCCGTACTCTTTGCCTTCAGATCGGCGCATCACGCGACCGACGGACTGGACGATGTCGACCACCGACTTGCGCGGGGACAGGAACATCACCGCGTCCAACGCGGGCACGTCGACACCCTCGGACAGGCACCGCGCGTTGGTCAGGATGCGGCAGGTGCCATCGGGCACGTCGGCCCGCAACCAGTCCAAGCGCGTGTTGCGTTCGAGGGCGTTGAAGGTCCCGTCGACGTGCTGGATCTCGCACGTGAGCACCGGGTCGCCTGACTCGTCCTCGAGGTCGTGGGCGGCGGCGTACTGCTGCACGGTTTGCCCGAAGAGGGACTCGATCTGCCGCGAGTCCTTGATCGTGCCCGCGAAGGCGACTGCGCGCCGCATGGGCGCTGGGTCGGCCGCGAATGAGTGCTCGGCGTCGCCTCGTTTGGCCAAGCCGTTCCAGCAGCCGACGATCTTGGCCGCATCGTCCAGGCGCAGCTCGTTGCCCTCGTCGGCGAGCTGGAGCTGGAAGGTGCGGGAGACGCTGGTCTCGTCGACGGCGAGAACGAGGACCTTGTAGTCGGTGAGCAGGTGGCGGGAGACGGCCTCGCCGAAGCCGAGCCGGTGCAGCTCGGGCCCGAACAGGTCCTCGTTGTCCATGGAGGCGAGGACGGCGTTGGCTTCGCCGGCTTTAGCCTTGGAGGAGTCGTCGTAGATGCGCGGCGTGGCGGTCATGTAGAGCCGCTTGGCGCCGCGGATGTAGTCGTTGTTGTGGACGCGCACGAAGGCGGACTCGTCATCGCCGGTCAACGTGGTGCCGGTGGTGCGATGCGCCTCGTCGCAGATGATCAGGTCGAACGCGGGCAGGTCGCCCTGCTTCTGTGCCTGCGCGACGACGTCGATTGACTGGTAGGTAGAGAACACGACCGTCATCGAGTCGGACTCGCCCAGCGCTTGGGTCAGGCGGGACTCCAGGACTGCGACGTTGGTCGTGGAGGGCAGCGCCAGGTCGACCGCGGAGATGTCCTCGTTGACCGCCTTGGACCGGGCCGTGGCCTTGCGGTCAGAGCACACGGCCAGCGGGGCCAGAGGCACCTCGGCCTCACTGGACCACTCGCGCAGCGTCTGCGACAGCAGGCTGATGGATGGCATGAGGAACAGGACGCTGCCGCCAGCCCCTGCGAGCTGTTCGGCCAGCCGTAGGGAGGTGAAGGTCTTGCCTGTTCCGCAGGCCATGATCAGCTTGCCGCGGTCGTGGACGGCGAGCCCGGCGGTGACGGCGGTAATCGCCTCCTGCTGGTGCTGCCGCAGCTTCTTCTTTTCGGTGACCGGGAGCACCTGGGGCTTTTCCCAGTCGAACGCGTCCCAGTCGACTATCGAGGCTTCAAGGTCGGCCATGCCAATCCGACGAACCGGAATCTGCTGGCCCTGGATCGCGTCCTCGGCGTGGCCGTTCCATTTGTCAGTCGTCGAGACGATGATCCGCTGGGCGAAACCCTCCTTGCCGGAGGCCGAGAGGAACGAGTCGATGTCCGTCTTACCAATGGTCGAACCGGGCGCGTAGAACTTGCACTGGATCGCGACGTGGGCCCCGGTGAGCCGGTCCACGGCGACAAGGTCGATGCCCGTGTCGTGCTTGCCATCGCGTCCCGGCCACTCCTGCCAGAGGAAGACGTCGCTGAACTGCTCGGCATACACCGGGTCCGTGCGCAGGAACTGGGCCATAAGCTGCTCGAGCTTGCTGCCCTTGTCGGCCTCCGACGTGGACTGCGCCCGCAGTTCGTCCAAGACCTCGTAGATCGACGTTGACATCCCCGCATCCTGCCTCACGCAGCGCCCGACTGGAGGACCTCCCCGGCGCGCCGACCGGACGCAACTTCCGCGTGTGCGTGAAGTGAGTGCCCACCGAACAGTTGGCCAGGGCCGAGCGGGCCGCTCTGACAACTGCATGACCAGGGACTCACCCGGGGCTTGGCCGCGAGGCGACTGCTGGACAGGAGACTGCGAGGGCGACCGCGGCCGTTGACCCGGCTGCCCGCATCTTGGCGCTCCCACGCGCTCGCCTCTGCCTCGTGAGCCAGGCCGTTGCACCTTAGCCTGGCCCGTCGCACTGAGCTGGCGAGGGGCTGACGGGCAGGCACTGAGGCTGCCCCGAGTGAGTCTCTCAATCTTGCAGGGTGCCCGAGGTCAGGCCTTCGCCACCACCCGGCAACTCGGTGACTTGCTCGTGGCCTTCATCGCCTAGGAACTTCGCGATAGGGGCGCGCCAGTCGCGGTAGGAGATCGGCAGTGTGAACTCGCCGTCGTACACGTCGTTGATGCCCGCGGCGGTCATCCGCCATGTTCCTGCTCCTGTCATTGCCAGTTCGGAAGCTGAGTCGACGACCATTAGCAGGACCACGTCGTCGTCATCGCTGAGGAACTCTTCCTCCGGACGCAGAGCGTTCAACGCCAGCACGAGCCGGACCGGTTCGGTTCGCGCGATTCCGACGATGCCGGCAGTAGTCCCCGGGTAGGCAGGCGCGGGCCTGTCGGACCGCCGGAGAAACGTAAGCTGTGTGTAAAGAGTCTTCTTGCCCCAAGCAATAGGACCATCCGGCAACAGGTCAATCGGGACCTCCGAATCCGGGTCGCGCCACTGAGTGGCAATCACGCCGCCGCTGATTTCGATGTCGATTCGGACGTCACGCAGAAAGGTCTTCGTCCGATTTCTTACCCGGACCTGGACGCCAGCGAGAAGGTGGCCGGCCATCGACACAAGGCCGCTCGTCGGGGACTCCAGGAGGGCTGTCCGCCAGGTCTCGATCTCCTCGAGGAATTCAGCCTTGGTCCGAGAGTCAGGCGGACCCCCCAAGCTAGCCAATGCCGTCAGGCCCGAATAGGAGGAGCCTGAGCCGCCGCCCCTGTTAGGCCCCAACTGGCGCTTGTATCCATCGGCCCGACGCTGAATACCCCGGATGAGACCGTCGACGTCCACCCCAAGCGCCACCACCTCGCCAAGCATGTCGACCTCCACGTCAACGGTCGGTGCCATGCTCACAGCCCGCGCGAGCATTGCTCGAACTTCGTCCCCGGTTGCCTTCCGAGTATTGCCGTCGCCCCGGACGTAGATGTCGCCATCGGCCAGCCCCTCGCCGTCCGCCCGACATGTCCACACAACCCCGGTCGGTGGGTCGACGACGATCGCAATGACATCCTGCGCGCCGCCTGTGGGGATGCGCTCGAAATCCCAAGTCGGGCCCTCTACGCCTACCCACTTGCTAACGTCCCGCGCCAGGTCCTGCGCCTCGAACGCCGGGATACCTGGAGTGGCGCCGCCGCCAACTCCCAGCAGCATTACCGCGTGCCCATCGAAGCGGCGCGCGGCCCCGGTGGCGTCACGGTTCGCGGCACCCAAGATGAACTTGGCGACCTTGGCGCGACCCGACTTCGTATTAAGGTCCACGTCAGACTTGACCTCGAGGAAGTAGCGCTCCACGCGGTCGTCAGTGGCGGCGGCGTACGCGACGAGCGCCGCCCAGCCCATCTCACCGGTCGGCAGTCTGGTCAGATCCACGTCATTCACGCCTCGATTTGATCACAACACAGTGCCGTGATCCCACGACCTTCGGCAGGGTCAACGGTGATTGACCCCTGCGAAAGCCGGCCGCGACGAGTGACGACCTTGAACGTCCTCACGCGCCGTCAGCGTTGCGATTTCGGGCTTGCAATGGCCGCCGCAGGCTGAGGCTGCGAGGTCAGCCCGTCGACACCTCTTGGGCGACTACCGTTTGCCCCTCAGTCCCCCGGCCCGTGCAAGTCCTAAGGGTCGCCTGTAGCAGGCTCGCGGACGGACCTCATGCATCTGCTGTACTCCCGCGCGCGTTACGAGGTGCACCATTCCGGGTGAAACCCGCACACAGTAGGGGTTAGGGGATCGATATGCGCAAGCCACTCGTAGCCGCCATCGCGGCCACCATCGTCGCTCTTGCGGGGTGCGGCGGCTCGCCGGGCACCGACATCGGGGGGAACTCGGTGAAGAAGAGTACGAGCAGCGTCTCGTCATCGTCCAGTTCGTCGTCCAGCTCGTCCGAGGAGACTCCCACCACCGAAGACACACCGGAGGGGCCACAGACCTTCGCGATCGGAGAGAAGGCCACCATCACCCAGGACGGCAAGGACGCGGCAACGGTCGTTGTCACCAAGATCGAGGTGAAGACCAGGCCGGAGAGCCAGTTCGGGGAGAAGCCGAAGAACGGCCGCTTCAAGTTCGTCACCCTCGTCGTGCGGGCGATCGGCACCGACACGTTCGACATCAACCCGTTTGACTTCTACTACCGTGACCCCGAGGGAAACAAGTACGAGTACGGCGACGGCAACGCGTTCATGGCCTCCGACCGCAACATGATCAACGCCACGACGCTGAATCCAAAGGAGCAGGTCAAGGGGGCGATCGTCTTCGACGTGTCGGCCAAGGCGCGGGAACTGGTCTACGCGCCCATGCAGCAGTCGCTCGCGCTGTGGAAGACGCCGTAGATCGAGTCCATGGGTCTAGACACCGACGTCGCTCGGTCAACCTCTTACCATCGCTGGCGGCGAACTCGGGGCCGAGCTGCGGGTCTCCTTCTACCAAGTACCCCAGACGGACCAGGGCCAACGCTCATCGACCCTCGGGCACCTGTTCGCTGGGCGCGCGCCATCGCTCGCGTAGTTCGTCATGACTGAGCACGCGAGCATCTGGGGCCACCCCAGTCGGACTGTTTCGGGTCAACGCGGCTCGGTGCCGCTGCTGAGCCTGTTGCTTACTCGTCCCCAGACTTGCCCAGGGGGCTCCTTGCGCACGGCCTCGGATCAACTCGTCATCAATCAACTTGTCAATGAGCTGCTGCGTCTCACCTAGGCGGTGGATATTCCACCCGGCGCGTATGCCGTGCGCATCATCCGGCGGTCGGTCGTCACGGAGACGAGTCGATCGAACCGCCTCCTCCAACTCCTGAAAGACGTCCTCACCCATGGGTCAATTCTGTTTGACCTCGGCGCGACAGTCAAGCGAGAAGGCTACTGCCCCTCCACCGGGGCCTCGGAGCGGAACATCCCGGTGGTCGGACCCAAGGAGTACGAGATCGTCACGATCTGGAAGCTGCCGCCCGGACACGCCTTGGTCGACATCGTGATGGTCACCAACAGCAAGGGCGAGACGTTCACCCTCGACGTCCCGGGCCGTCATCACCGCCCGCGGAATCAGCTCCGTTGACCGGGAGGACGACACGAAGCGGATGGTTACCGTGCCGCTGGTGTCCGGCGTTGCCCGCGGGTGCTAAATGTGGGGCCGCTCGCGCCATTGGGTACCGTCGTAGTAGCGCATACCACCTTCCCGCATGTACCAGCCCGGCGCTGCCGGTGGACCGTCCACGATCTTCGGGGGGCTGACACGCGGCGTCACCGCCGCCGTTTGGGCGACCCCGTTTCCACAGCGTTCGGCTGCGCCGCGGGTTCGGTGCTTGACGTCGCACCCCGCGTGCGAGTAGATGGTCTGACGGGATGGCTTTCGTCGACGTCGCGGGCGCGGAAAGAGTCGACCACCCGTTGATATTCTGAAAGGTCCGAAGCCCACGCTAAACCGAACCATCTTGATCCTTCCTCGATGCGGCGGCGAGCATCTTCACAGCAAAGTTCGGCGCTCCCTGCTTCCCTGACCAGTTGTCGCTTCGCCCCATCATGTGGCCCTGGGGGCCGCCAGTCGAGGACACCGACCCCAGGTCAGTGGCCCAACCAGATGATGCAGGTGCCGCGGCTGCGCCGCCTCAGTTAGGTCTGCGGGTCCGGAGGCGCCGCCTGTCGAAACCCGGCAGGAGCGGCTGGAAGGCCTCAACAGGTGCTTCCGCGCTTCTCCGGGGTACACAGTCGCAGGGGTTTGCCTTAGCAGTACTTGGCGTAGCCCGTGCTGCCCCACGTGCACGAGTGCTTGAGGTACCCCTTGGAGTCACGTAGGTATGCCGTGTCGCCGGTGTTGTTCCAGACGTACCAGCTGAAGTTGAAGTATCGGGTCGTGGCCGTGGCCGTTCCCTTGCCGGTGCGAACGTAGACCTTTGCCCCGGCCTTCAGCGTGAAGGTCGGGAACCTGTATGTGTGGCCGGTCTTGTCCTTGAGCGTCCACCCGGTCAGCGAGCGGCTCGTGGTGGTCATGTTCTTGATGACCACGTACTCGCCATTGAGACTGGTGTTGCTGCCAGTATCCGACCCCGGCGAGTTGTAGTAGACGTAGTAGATCTTGACGGGAGGCGTCGTGGCCGATGCGGTCGGAGCTGCGGCTACCAGGCCGGCGATGGCCAGGGGCGCGAGGGCAACGCCGATGGCAGTGCGTGTGTGGAGCCGGGGGCGCATGCGGCGCATGCTAACAGGTCGGACCATTCGACACAATCCAGACCAAACGGATGACAAGCACGTTAGGGCTGCCTGAAGATCGGTGGCGATGAACGGGGGGCGCTCCCAGGCCGACGCCACGCCGGCGCCGTGGTCGGCGATGGGGGTGCCCCGTCCTGCTGCGTGCTCACGTCTCTCCCTCGTGATGGTGGTCACTGCCGCACGCAACCCGACGCCGCAAGCGCGTGTCGCAGGCATTTTGCGCCTTTCGGACCGTTCGACCGATGCCGCCGCTTCGCCCGCTGGTACTACTCCTCCGACGCCTGGTCGTCGAAGCGTGAGGCCCCCGAACGTGTGACCGAGGAACACCTCTCGTCAAACCGCTTGCGAGCCGCCCTGTGCCGCTGCTTGGTGTCAGCAGGCTCGACCATGTTCCACCCTTGGCACGCCCCCGAATGGTCTCTTCATCGATGAGGCGGTCGATGAAGCGAGGGAGGCTCCTCAACTCTTTGAGGTTCTTGGAGGCGCGTGTGACCAGCGGTGGGGACGGCCCTGCCACGCGCTCGCGGCGGCCCTCACCCGGTTGTCGAGGCGCTCAAGTACTTCTGGACTCAGAGGTCAATCCTATTTGACCCACGGGCCGAGTCAACGGTCAATGGCCGACGAAGGGCGGCTTCCCTCCGGCCTGTGGCGGTTGTGACGGCTCGACGCCGTCCAAAGCACTCCAAGAATGGGTAGATGTGCCCCTTCCTCACGTTGCGCCCCGCCAGCGAGGCCTGCCGTAAACGCGCCTGGACGTCCCCCGTCTTCTCAGTTCCTTGGTCCACATCTTCCGCCACCCTGTCGGTCGCGCGGTCGTACTGTGCCCGGGCTAGCGTCGGTGCGATGGAACCTTGGGTGTTGAAGTCCATCCACGGGCGCGAGCGGGTTCGCCTCTCGTGGGCGCTTGAGCGGTACTTGGTCCACTGCGGGGCCCAGCACGCCCGACGCACGGTGGACGCCTACCGGACCACGAACGTCGCCCTGCTGGCGCACATGGGCGATCTGTACGCCGATGAGCTGCGGCCCATCCACCTGGACCGGTGGTTCGCGCACCTGCGCGGCCCGCACGTTGACTCCAAGGGCCGCCTGCGCGAACCCATCGGGGCGGGCGGGTTCAACGCCTACCTGAGCCGGGTCCGACCCTTCCTCGCCTGGATGTATCTCAACGACCTCATCGACCGCGACTACGGCAAGACGCTGCGCCGAATGCGCCGCCCGCACCGGGTGCGGCTCCAGCTGGACAAGGCGCAGGTCAGCGCGTTGCTCGAGGACGCAGCCACACCCCGGGACCGCGCCCTCATCGCGGTCGGGTTCTTCACCGCCATGCGCCAAAGCGAACTACGCACCATCCGACTGGGCGATCTGAACCTGGATGCCGGGACCGTGTTCTTCCACGTGTGGAAGTCCGACCTAGAGGACGTCCTGCCGATGTCGCCTGAGCTGCGGTCCGAGCTGGCGCGGTGGCTGTCTGTGTACGAGCGCAATGTCCGACGCGACCACCGGCGCGGCCTGCTGCCCTCGGACTACCTGATCCCGTCCTACCTGCCCCGCAGGTACGCCCCCGGACTGACCGTCGTGGACGGCCAGACCAGACACAACGCCACCTACGGGGCGCTCAACCCCGCCCAGCCCGCCGCGAAACCGAGCCTCGTGGTGAAGGACGGGCTGCGCCGGCTGGGGTTGCCCGACCACGGCCAGGGCCTGCACACGCTTCGCCGTTCCGCCGCCAGGCAGATGTTCGACGCCCTGGTCGAAACCCGGCGTTACGACGGCGCCCTGCGGGTCGTCCAAGCGCTCCTGCACCATCGCGCCCTGCAGACAACCGAGGGGTACATCGGGCTGAGCACCGAAGCCATCACCCGGGACGAGTACCTCCGGACGGCAGTACTACTCGGCCCGGAAGCACAGCCCGTCCGCGTGTCCCTTCCGCCAAGACCACGGGCTGCTGACGATGGGTGAAGTCGATCGTCCCATCTATTCGCTGTCAGTAGCCGCCAGGTGTGAGGAGGGCCGAAAGGACGAGCCAGTACCCCATCGCGACGACCACCGAGAGGGTGATCACGGTGATACCGTCTCCCGGCTTCTTGCCCATATAGGTGATCCCAAGGATCAAGCCCAACAACGGAAACAGGAATGCCGCCCAGAAGCCCGGTGCGGTCGAGATTTCCGGCTCCTGCACCGCGATCATCGCTTGCCTATGGTTGGTCCACTTTCCCCCGTCCCAGTAGCGATGGGTGTTGACCATTTCCGGATCTGCGTACCAGCCGGGCGGCGGAAGGTGCTGCTCCGACGGCGGTGTTGTACTCATGACCGAGAACGTAGGCGGTACCCCGCTCCCTCGTAGCGAAATCGGCCCAATCGGCCATCGTGCAGCCGTCCGTCAGGTGACGTTGATCCTGCGCGTGGGGCTCACCCCGGTGGCGTGATCCGCGTCCGCGGGTCGGACGACCCGCCAGGAGTAGTCCACGGTGCTCGTCATGGTTACGGTCCTCCGATAGGTGCTGGTGGACGACAGGGTGAGGGTGGTGTACGTCTTCCACCCGCCCGAGGTGTAGCGCTGCAGGTACACGACCTTTCCGGCGTGGGACGGGTTGACGGCGCCGCTGAAGGTCACCGACTGTCCGCGCCGAATGCCGTATGCGGAGGCGGTAAGCGTGACCTTGGTGCGGACCGCGACAGTACGGGCGGTACTGATGGCGGGGGCATAGCTGGAGTTCCCGGCATACCGGAGTCGGTACGAGGTCCACGCGCTCGGCTTGAACGAGGTTGTCACCGCTCCGGCAGCGGATGCGGTCAGGGTGCGCGCAGTTTTCCACGCCCCGGTTGGGGTGGTCCGGTATTCGACCACGACCGGCAAGCCCACGAGTGCGGCACCGCTGTCGGAGCGGCGCAGGGTGCCGGAGATGGTGACTGCCCCGCCGTAGGTGACGGTGGTGCTTGATGCGCCGGAGCTCACACCGGTGGTGACACGCGGGACTGTGGCGGTGCTGGCGCTGGTCATGGCCACCGGCGTGTATCCCGTCTCGGAGCCGGTGAGGGTGACGGTGATCGCCTTGCTGATCGTGCTCATCGGCACGGTGAAGGTGCTCCCGACCGCACCCGTGATCGGGGCACCGTTGGCCTTCCACTGGTAGGCAAGAGTGACGGGGGCTGGTCCCCACGTCCCTGGATGCGCAGTCAGGACGCTCCCGACCTTGGCCGTACCCGTGATCGTGGGCGTGGCAGCACTCAGCATCATGGCGTCCAGGCTCCGGACGAACACATCGGAGACCCCGTTGGTGTCACCGTTCTGGAGGTTATCGGCGTCCGACGGGAAGGCGATAAGGCGCCCGTCGGCATTCAGCGAGGGGCCGAAGCTCGAGCCGCCTGCCTGCTGGTAGCTACCCGAGACGCTGACCCTGCCGATGAGCCCCTTAGTGAGGTCCGCGGCGAAAACGTCTTCGGCCGCGTTGGTGTCTCCCGGGACAAGATTGGATGCTAGGGATCGGAACGCAATCCTGGATCCGTTTCCGCTGAGTGCGGGCTCGGTGCTGTCCAGGTTTCCGGACGTCCCGTCGTTGGCGGCGCTGGCGAGGCGCGTGGTCCCGGCCGTGAGGTCGCGGACGTACACCTGCCGGACTCCCTGGCTCCCGCCTGGGGTGAGGTCGGTGGCGTCGGAGTCGAAAGCGATGAGGTGCCCGTCTGAGCTCATAGAGGGGGAACGTGCGGTGCCGCCCGAACTGCCGCCGGCACTGGACACGCTCACGAGCGTCGTCGTGTCATTCGAGAGGTCTCGGACGAAGATGTCGGCCGAGCCGTTGGAGTCCCCCTGCAAGAGATCTTCCGCCCGCGAGGCGAACGCCACGAATCGCCCATCTGGGTTGACTGAGGCCGAGAAGCTGTCGCCGTGGGACTCCGCGTTGCTCGAGGACACGCTCAGCCTCTCGATGGCGCCACCTGGCATCGTGCGGGCGAAGACATCAGAGGTCCCGTTGGTGTCGCCCGCTACCAGGTTTCCGGCGTTCGACTGGAAGATCACAAGGCCGGAGGGGGTAACCCCGGCAGCGTAGGCGGGACCGCTGGCCGACCCGGTCGGGTTGCCCGTCGGCTGTGACACACGTTCAAGGGCTCCAGTCAGCTGGTCCCAAACGTAGACATCGACTTGGCTGTCGGTGTCATCGGCGGTCAGTTCGGCCGCCGTGTCGAAGACGATGAATCGACCGTCCGCGGAAACGCGCGGGTCCGCACTGGGGTGCGCGGCTTCGACACCGTTGGAGGCCAGACTGACCCGAGTCACACTGCCCTTGGACAGGTCCCACGCGAACACGTCATTGACGCCATTGGCATCACCTGGGACGAGGTCTGACGCGGCCGAGACGAATGCGACCAGTTGACCGTCTGCGCTGACCGAGGGCTGACTGGTCAAGGCATTGCCGCCGACACGCGAGAGCAGGGGTGTCGTGACGGGCGCGGCAACCGCCATTGAGGCTTTGGCGATCGTGCGATTGACCCCTGTGACGGCCTCCGCCCCCGCAGAATTGACTACGGTCGCGCCAGCGACCGGTGTGGCTCGGGGAGGCCCGTACATTTGTGCAGCCAGGATGGACAGATCAAGGAAGTTGACTGCTCCGTCGAGGTTGACGTCTGCCCACACGCCGCCTGGGTAATTCCAGGGCTGGTTCCAATCGGACGCGAGAATGCTCACGTCCAGAAAGTTCACGACCCCGTCGCCATTGAGGTCTCCGCCGCAGGGAGCCCGGCTACCCGTGATATCTCTCAGGCTCCCGCTCAGGATCGCTGATGGAACGGGATCTGGGCCGGGAACCCCGGCACCCCTGAGGCAGTTGTAGGTCGACGCATACGGGATCCACCGTCTCCTCAGATCTGACCCGACGCGCCACGAAGTCTTCTGAACTTTGGTGTCTCCCTCCTGCTGCACTATGTGGCCCACGTACCGCCCTACGTCGTTGGGGTGCAGGAATAGCGGAACAGAGTTCGCAGCAACCCAGCCAGCCGAGGTGTAGCCGCCCGACTGGACGAAGTTGTCGGAGCGGATGAAGACCTGGTCTCCACTCACCTGCTCGACATAGCCCACGTGGCCCAAGGAATCGTTCTTCCACCATGCGACCGATCCAACGACTGGCGTGTGGTTGCCCCCACCAATGCTCGCGGCCCAGTCATTCGCGTTGCCCCACGCGTGCCCGGGATCGGGCATACCGTCCTGGGCCAGGCGGAAGGCCACGTACAAAGTGCAGTTGTGGGTGCCGGTGGGTGTATCTGACCAGGGCGGGCCGTAGTACTTCCACGCCCAGGTCGAGGAGGCGTTATCGCCTGTATACCCAGGCGTACACAGATAGGCGTTGCTCTTACAGTCGGTCAGGGCGGCGTGAGCTTCTGGCACACCGACGAACACCACAGCCAGCGACAAGCCCGCGATCGCCGCTGCGCCAGCAAACATGCGCTTGAGCCACGTCGCCGAGATCGGACGCCGGCAGAGATCGAACGCTCGGGTCGGCTCGCCAACTCGCATCGGGTCACTCCCCTAGGTGGAATCGGGCCAAGCCGTTGCCGCCCGAACGTATCGGCCGACTCGACCGGCAGGATCGTGCGTATTACGTAATTTTGGACGTCGCCGTTTTGCCGCTAGCAGGCCCCTACCGAGGCGCTGCCCCCTTGCTGCCATGCTGCGGGTGCGCCGAGGTTCATTAGGAAACCTCACATTCGCGAGCCTGGCCCACTGCGGAAGCTCCCTTAGTGCTGAGGCGACCGTGCACGCGCCGGAGCAGTTGATCCAACCGCCGCCGGCTGCGAGGCCCGAGACGCCACACCGCCGCCCCCAGCAGCGGAGACACGGGGTGAACCGGACATGATTCAGTGACTCACGTCGGCGCCCCAGCCCCAGAGAGATGGGATCCTCACTGATGACGAGTTCAGTCAGCTCAAGGCGCGGATCATCGGCGTCGTCTAGCCACCACGGCGGTGTCGTCCTCTTGGTCTCAGAGCTAATCCGCGAGGGCAGCAGCAAGTCTCCAAGCCGGTCAATCGTGCTTGACCTGAGGTAGGCCAAACCCCAGCTCTGGACCGCGAGCGCCCCGGCGCGGCAGGCCGAAGGATTGCACCTTCGCGGATTGACCTCCGGTCGGTAGCTTGCCTGGCGGCAAGGAGACCGCTACTCGGCCAGGTCCTCGAGGTGGTCTGCGGCGTCGAGCAGGGCGTCCAGGTCTTCGACGTCGTCGAGCGCGTGGTGCGCGGCGCGGTACTGCTCGAGCGTCGCTGCCACGGCTCCGTCGTCCTGGTAGGAGCGTCGTTGTTCTTGTTCCGCGCCCGAGAACGTTGCTCTAGGACGTGCGATAGACGCGCTCTTATGGGCCTTTCGCTAGGTCGAACCCACTGCCGTTCTTGGGGATCGACGCCGGAGACAGGTTGACCGTGATGCGGTCCTGAGCCAAGGACCGGCCGATGCTTGCCGCCGCGGCCTTCACCCGGTTGGGCGACTGCGCGCAGGCCGTGTCCGGGAGACCACCCAACATGAACGCCGGGAGGCCCCCCGACAGGTGGGCCTCGACCTCCACCACGGCACCGGCAAGTCCCTCCAGCGTCACGGAGCGCGTCCGCCCGAAGGTCATCCGCCGACCCCCTGGAGGTGCCTGACCCGGGCCGGGCCGGCGACGGGACGCAGGATGCCGATCACGTCGATCCGGATCCGCCCGGGGTGCTCGTCGTGGGCCTGCAGCCAGGCGGACGCGAGTCGTCGCAGTCGGGCAGCCTTGCGCCGGTCGACCGCCTCGACAGGCGCACCGAACCGCTCGGTCCGGCGCGTCTTCACCTCACAGAAGACCAGGCAGTCGCCGTCCCTGCCCACGAGGTCGATCTCGCCGCGGGCGCACCGCCAGTTGCGGTCGATGACCGCCACCCCGTGCTCCCTCAGGTAGCGCTCGGCCAGTCGCTCGCCGTACTCACCCAGCGCCCGGCGCGGATCTGTCTGGTGTGCCATGCGCCAAGCCAAGCCGCCTGCCCGTCCCGCTGACAGCAGCCAAGCGCCGGGCTGTGGACCAGGACGACGCGGCAGGGTCCCCTGTGCGCGGCGACTCCCGGTACGGCGCCATTGCTGTCGCCGTCGCGCCCTGGGCCACCGTGGCCGGCCAGTGGCGCGCGACTCCGACCTAGAAGCCCTGCCCCTTGGGCAGCTCGAGATCGGACTTGGCCAGCTCCTCGACGTTGACGTCCTTGAACGTCACCACCCGCACCTGCTTGGCGAACCGCGCGGGCCGGTAGATGTCCCACACCCACGCGTCGGCCATCGTCACGTCGAAGTAGACCTCGCCACCGTCGGAGCGCACCTTCACGTCGACGGAGTTGCACAGGTAGAAGCGACGTTCGGTTTCCACGACGTGGGAGAACAGGCCCACGACGTCGCGGTACTCCCGATAGAGCTGCAGCTCCATCTCGCTCTCGTACTTCTCCAGGTCCTCTGAACTCATCGCGCACTCATCTCCACCTGCGTCACGTCGGGTGCTGTCAGCGCACCCTGCCCTGCCCGATCGCCGAGACCAGTCCCATCATCTCCCGAGATGCCGGGCAGCCGCCACGACCTGCGGTGCAGGTCCGTGGCGCCGAAGGCCTCCAGCGCCGCGAGGTGTTCCGGCGCGGCATACCCCTTGTTCTCGTCCCAGCCGTAGGCCGGGTGGTCGGGGGCGGCGGCCACCATCATCGAGTCGCGCTCCACCTTGGCCAGCACCGACGCGGCGGCCACGGAGGAGCACTTGAGGTCGGCCTTGATCATGGTCGTGACCGGCGGGGCAACAGGGGCGGAGTCGGACGCGAAGGCGAAGAGTCCCACCTCGTCGGGCGCGGTGAGCCAGTCGTGGTTGCCGTCGAGGATGACCAGGTCGGGCACGATGTCCACGGCCGCGAGCGCGCGGCACCCCGCCAGACGGAGGGCGGCGATGATCCCGATCTCGTCGATCTCCTCGGGCGAGGCGTGGCCGACGGCATACGCCAGGGCCCACCGCCTGATCCGCGGCACCATCGCTACCCGCGCTGCGGGCGTGAGCAGCTTGGAGTCCTTCACACCGGCGGGCGCGCTGCGACACGTCTCGTCGATGAGGACGACGCCGACGCTGACGGGCCCCGCGAGGGCTCCACGGCCCACTTCGTCCATGCCCGCGAGGACGCGGTGTCCGTCTCGCTGGAGCTGGCGTTCAACCCGGAGGTTGGGTTTGCGGCTGCGTCCCGCCGGTTGCGCCTGGGCCACCGGTCAGCCCGTTCCTGTCGGGGCGTCGGTGTCGGTGCCTCCCACCTCGCCACCACCCTGGCCGTCGGTCGCCCCGTCGGACCCGCCTGTCGTCGAACCCCCCTGGGGATCGCCGGTGGGCGCACGGCTGCCGCTGGTAGCGGGCGCGGGCACGGTGGCGAAGGTGGCCTTGGGGTTGGACAGCCAGGTCAGGTGGTCCAGCGGCCAGACCAGCGCCACTGCGCGGCCCACGATGAGGCGCTCGTCGACCGAGCCCTCGCTGCCGTTGTTCTCGGGAGCGTCGTGAGCCCGCGAGTCGGCGGAGTTGGAGCGGTGGTCGCCCATCACCCAGACGCGTCCCCTCGGCACGGTGATGTCGAAGTCCTGCTCGCTCGCCGCGTCGCCCGGCTTGAGGTAGGGCTCCTTGATGGCGGTGCCGTTGATGGTGATCCGACCGCCCTCGTCACAGCAGACGACATGGTCACCGGGTAGCCCGATGACACGCTTGATGAGGTGGTTCTCGGCGTTGTCGGGCAGCAGTCCGACGAAGGTCAGGGTGTCGCTGACGATCGTCGCCAGCGGTCCGCGCTGGACCGGTGTGGTCGCGTCGAGCCACTGGCCCGGGTCGGCGAACACGACGATGTCGCCGCGTTCGAGGTCGATGGGTCCCGGCGTCAGCTTGCTGACGATGACGCGGTCGTTGAGGACGAGGGTGTCCTCCATGGAGCCTGACGGGATGTAGAACGCCTGGAGCAGCCAGGTCTTGACGATGAAGGACAGCACCAGGGCCATCCCCACGACGATCGCGAACTCCTTGAGGGCAGCACCGAGCACCGCCAGACCGCCCACCGGCGCATCGTCGGCATGGCGTCCCTTGCGAGACGCCGATGCCGCCGTCGGTCCTTCGGGCTCGGCGGACTCGTCGGCGCCGGGATCGACCGCGTCGACCCCGTCGACCTGGGCGGGCTCCGACGATGGCGGGGACTCTCCCTCGTAACCGAGCCACCCCGCGTCGCCGCGGCGCGCGTCCCGCGCGTCGCCACTCACGGGGCACCGACGCGGGGGATGTCGGCCAACGCCTCAGGGGTGTCGAAACCACCGACGCGCGACAGCGGCCAGTAGGTCGCACTGGCGCGGCCGATCACGTCGGACAGCCGCACCGTGCCGCCGCCCGGGTCGCCGAGGTGGGAGCGGGAGTCGGCGCTGTCGCTGCGGTGGTCGCCCATCACCCAGACCCGGCCAGCCGGCACGGTGACGTCGAAGGTGAGGTCGCTCGACTGGTCCCCCGAGAAGAGATAGGGCTCGGCCAGCGGCACTGCGTTGACGGTGAGCCGGTGCTGGGCGTCACAACAGACGACGTGGTCGCCGGGCAGCCCGATGACCCTCTTGACGAAGTCCTGCTCACCGAGGTCGAGACCCACCAGGGAGGCCGCGCCGCCGAGTGCCCGTCCGATCAGACCGTCGTCCTTGTGGGGCTCGCGCTCGGCGACGGCGAAGCTCGTGGTGCCGTCGAAGACGACCACGTCCCCCCGCCGCAGCGAACCGCCGGAGACCAGCTTGTTGACCAGGATGCGGTCGCCGGGCTCGATCGTCGGCTCCATCGATCCCGACGGGACGTAGAACGACTGCACGAGGAAACCCCGGACCAGCACCATCACCAGCAGGGAGACGCTCGCCAGGAGCAGCCACGACGGGCCGCCACGTGGGCGTTCCGACGCGACCGCCGCATCAGTCTCGACTGGAGCGGCGGCCGGGTCGTGCTGGGGTGATTCCGGTCCGGGGTTCATTTGCATCCGGAGCCTAACCCTCGGGCCTGTGCCGCCGCGTGGCGGGACACCTGAGGGAGAGATGGTTCCCGCCTTACTTGGCGGTGACCGTCTCGCGCTTCTCCTTGATCTTGGCAGCCTTGCCGCGCAGGTCGCGCAGGTAGTAGAGCTTGGCGCGACGGACGTCACCGCGGGTGACGAGCTCGATGTGGTCGATGATCGGGGTGTGCAGCGGGAAGGTGCGCTCCACGCCGACGCCGAAGGAGACCTTGCGGACGGTGAACGTCTCGCCGATGCCACCACCGTGGCGACGGATCACGACGCCCTTGAAGACCTGGACGCGCGAGCGGGTGCCCTCGACGACCTTGACGTGCACGTTGATCGTGTCGCCGGCGCGGAAGGCCGGGATGTCGTCACGAAGGGATGCCTTGTCGATCGCATCGAAACGCTGCATGGCGGATTCGCTTTCTTCTCGGCGCCACAGGTCGCCCAGGGTGTTGGGTGGTGCTGCTGATGATGGTGCGCGCCTGGTGCGTGACCGACCACGTGGTCGGGACACTGCCCGGACACTCCCCCTGTGGCAGGGGTCGCTGGTCACGCGGGCGCGAGGAGCCATTCTGCCACGCACAAGGGCCGCGACAGAAATCGTCTCCGCGCGCAGTGCCCAGCACGGGACGTGGGTATGCCGCGTGGCTGGGCCACGCGGCATCCCACCGGCTGGTTCGGTGCCCGCGGGCGGGCGTGCGGTCAGGCGCTGGCGTGCGCCGGACGGCAGGCCGGGTCGATCCGGTCGGCCCAGCGACGCTGGACCGACGCCGTGCTGCGCAACGTGGTCGCGAACGAACGGCGCACGGTCCCGCGAGTCGGACGGGTTCCGAGGCCGTCGTCGACGACGGCGGCGTCCGGGCGGGCCGACCGGGCCAGGGCGGCGCCTGCGTTGCTGTTGATGGTGAGGGCGATGTAGTCGCTCATGTCCTTCTCCTTCCGGGGATGTGTGGTGCGGTGGTGCTATCGGTGGACGCTGACGGGTCCGTCAGCGCGTCTGTGGCGTCGTGGCAGGTCCGGTGCTGGACCGCACGACGAGCTCGGTGGGGAGCACGATGCGGCGCTCGGTGTAGTTGGGGTCGAGGAGCATGCGGCCGGCGATCCGACCTCGTTCGGCAATGGGCTGCCGCACGGTCGTGAGGCCGTTGTCGGCCGCCGCCGGCACGTCGTCGAAACCGACGAGGGACAGGTCCCGACCCGGGGTGATGCCGCGCTGCCGCATCGCGTCGAGCACGCCGAGGGCGAGGACGTCGCTCACGGTGATGATCGCCGTGGGTCGGTCCTGGCGGTCGAGCAGGTGGGCGCCGGCCGCCCGCCCGGCCTCGACCGAGTTGTGGCCGGGAGGTGCGACGGTGCGCACGCTCACGTCCGGGCCCAGGCCCTCACGGAAGCCGTCGTAGCGGTCCCACGAGAAGGACATCGAGCGGTGCTGCACGTCGTCCACCTCGACGACCTGGTGGGAGTCGACCTTGCTGTCGACGACGATGCCGACGTTCCGGTGCCCCAGCCGTCGGATGTACTCGCCGACCTCGCGGGCCGCGCCCCGCTCGTCGATCAGCACCAAGCCGTCCATCCGCGGGTCCTTGTCGTCGGTCGCGACCATCCGCAGGCCCCGCTCGACGGCGATCTCGCGGGCCGGGTGGCCGATGTCGAGGCAGTAGGCCAGGACCCCGTCGATGACCGCGGCCCGCATGGCCTCGGCGCTCGCCTCGACCTCCTCCGGCCGCTCGGGGTCGAAGGGCGTCAGCGGGATCAGCAGCAGGCCGGTCTGGAACTGCTCGGCGACCTCGGCCAGCCCCGCCAGCATTCCGACCGAGTAGGGATCCGAGAACGCGTAGCTGAGCCGCTCGGTGAACACCAGACCGATGGCCCTGGCCCGCTGGGACCGCAGGCTCCGTGCGGCCGGGTTGGGACCGGCATACCCGAGCGCCTTCGCGGTCTCGAGCACCCGCTGGCGCACCTCGGCCGACAGCTGGTCGGGCTTGTTGTAGGCGTTGGAGACGGTGGAGACAGACACGCCGGCAGCCTCTGCGACGGACTTCAAGGTGACATTTCCCATGGCTGGCCTCCCTCCTGAATCTGCGATCTGTATCGATGTACTAAATCGTTCAAGAAGAACGATACAGAAAACATTCCCGACTCGCGCAGCTCTTTTCGCGAGGGGCCCGCTCGCGCACCACCGCCAGCACGCGGCATACGGTGGCGCCTGTGAGCATCGACCCCGGGTGGCCCGTCGCCATCGCCTTGGCGCTGCTCCTGTCGATCGCGCTGGCGGCCCACCGAGTGGCGGGCTACGACCTCGAGCGTCCGGTGCTGGTCGCGGCGGTACGGGCCATCGGCCAGCTCGGGGTCGCCGCCCTGCTCATCGCCGCGGTCGTCGACAGCCTTCCGCTGTCGGTCGCGCTGATCGGGGTCATGTTCGCGATGGGCGTGCTGACCACCTCGCGGCGCGTCGAGGCGCCGCGGGCCTGGAGGTGGGCGGCGCTGGCCATGGCTGCCGGCGTCCTGCCCGTGGTCGCGGTGGTCCTCGGCACGGGAACCATCCCGCCCGAGGGCATCGCACTCATCCCTGTCGTCGGCATCATCGTCGGCAACGCCATGACAGCGCACACCCTCGTGGGCCGCCGCGCCTTCGCTGCCCTGCGCGAGGAGCACAGCCAGTACGAAGCGTGCCTGTCGCTCGGGCTGCTCCCCCACCAGGCCGTCCTCGAGATCGTCCACCGCCGCGCGCCAGAGGCGCTGCTGCCGGGGCTCGACCAGGTGAAGACGACAGGTGTCGTGACGCTGCCCGGCGCGTTCATCGGCGTGATGCTCGGCGGCGGCACGCCGGTGCAGGCCGCCACGGCGCAGGTGCTGGTGCTGTTCGGGATCATGGCCGCCCAGACGGTGACCGTCCTGGTAGCGGAGCGCCTCGTCGCCAGCCGTCGCCTCGTCCCGTCCGACCTCGCCACGGCCCTCGTCGACTGAGCCGACCCGCATCCCTGCAGGTGTCGGTGGCGGCATACTCACGGCATGCCACCGGACGAACGGCGGGACCTGCGGCCGTTCGCGCTGGCCTCCGCCGTGGCGGTCGTCTCGGTCACCCTGCTCGCACTGGCGACGGTCCACGGCTGGCTCGGCCCGGACGTCGGCCGCGGTGACCGGTTCTGCGAGGCGGCCCGGGACGGCATCGTGCGGCAACCCGCCAACACGCTCAGCAACGTCGGGTTCGTCCTCGCCGGCCTCGGCATCGCGTGGCGGGCCGGGGCGGCCCGCACGACCATCGCGGCCAACCCACGCCTCGCGGGCGCCTTCGGCGTGGTGGTCGTCCTGCTCGGGCCGGGCAGCGCGGCGATGCATGCCACCCAGAGCGCCCTCGGAGGCCACCTGGACCTGCTCAGCATGTATCTCGTGGCGGCGTTCGCCTCGTCGTACGCCGTGACCCGCTGCCTGCACCGCGGTGACGGTTTCTTCGCAGGCCTGTTCGTCGCCGTCGTGGTCGTCTGCGAGCTCGTCGAACGCATCCCTGGGCACGTCCCCGTGGTCGACATCGCCGCCAACCTTGCATTCGGGGCCTTCCTGCTGGTGGCCCTCACGGGCGAAGCGGTCCTCTGGCGTCGAGGCAGCACGCACCGGGACATCCGCTGGGGCTTCGCGTCGGCCGGCGCCCTGGCCCTGGCCTTCGGGATCTGGAACCTCGCCAAGGACGGCACGGCTTTCTGCCACCCGGACTCGCTCCTGCAGGGGCACGCCGCGTGGCACCTGCTCTGCGCGGTGGCGGCCTACGCGGTGTACCGGCTCTACGCCAGTGAGCGGGTCAGCGGCGCGGCTTGACCAGGTCGACGGTGCCGGGAAAGGCACCCTCGCCCGGTTGCACGCGATAGCCCGCCTTGCGGTAGATCCGAAGGTTGCGGTCGCTGCGGCTCCCGGTGTTGAGCCAGTATGCCGCCGTCCCCTCCGGCGCCTGCGCCTCGGCGAAGGCAAGCAGGGCACGCCCCAGTCCGCGGCCCTGAAGGTCGGGCGCCACCATCAGCCGGCCGATCTGCCACAGGGTTCGTTCGGTCGGAGCCGTGCGGCCGCGCACCGACCCGACCAGGCGCCCGCCGGCGCGAACGGTCCAGGTGCGCCACTCGGCGATGCCGGCCACGACCTCTGGCAGGGTCTCGACGAGTGGCGGGATGCTGAGCGAGTCGTTGGCTCGCGCCTCGCTGAGCCAACAGGCGCGGCCCAGCGTCATCAGCTCCGGGGCATCCGCCGCAGTGGCGACGGCGACCTCCAGCCCTTCAAGCCCTTCCTGCCCTGCCTGTCCGGTGCCGGTCCGGTGCACCGTCTGGGACATGTGCAACAGGTCGGGGCGGCGGGCCGCGGTGCGATCGAGCCGCTGCTGGTGCCGCCACGCGGCGATGGCGCCGTGGTCACCCGAGAGAAGGACCGGGGGTACGTCGCGGGTGACGCCCGGAGCGGACTCCCAGGACGCGGGCTTGGTGTAGACGGGGTACTCGAGCAGGCCGTCCTCGTGGGACTCCTCGACCAGTGACTCGGCGTTGCCGATGACACCCGGCAACAGGCGGGCGACGGCCTCGACCATGGCCAGCACCGCGACCTCTCCCCCGTTGAGGACGTAGTCGCCGAGCGAGATCACCGACACCTCGAGGCCCAGGTCCTGCGCCGCGTACTCGTAGACGCGTTCGTCGATGCCCTCGTAGCGGCCGCAGGCGAAGGCCAGCCACGGCTCCTCGGCGAGCTCGCGCGCCAGGGCCTGCGTGAACGGCATACCTCCCGGACCGGGGACGACCAGACGCGGACGCGTGCCGCCGTCGGCTGAGGCGACCACGTGGTCGAGCGCCTCGGCCCACGGCTGCGGCTTCATCACCATGCCCGCCCCACCGCCGTACGGCGTGTCGTCGACGCTGCGGTGCCGGTCGTGGGCGTACTCGCGCAGGTCGTGCACCCTCAGGTCGAGCAGGCCGTCGCGACGCGCCTTCCCGATCAGCGAGAGGTCGAGCGGCGCGAGGTACTCCGGAAAGATGGAGACGACATCGATGATCACGGGGTCACCGGGCCGTCACTCGGCATTGAGCTCGAGCAGTCCCGGCGGGGCGTCCACGACGACGCGGCCGCCCTCGACGTCCACCTCGGGCACGATGGCCTCGACGAACGGGACCAGCGCCTCGGCCCCACCGGTCAGTCGCAGCACGAGCTGGTCCTGGACCGCCCCCGTGCGCAGTCCGGCGACCTCGCCGAGGACGCTGCCGTGGGGGTCGACGGCGGCCAGGCCCACGAGCTCGTCCTCGTACCAGGCGTCATCCTCGTCCTGCGCCACGGCGGCCTCGGCGTCGATGAACAGGCGGGTGCCGCGCAGCGACTCGGCCCCGGTGCGGTCGGGGATCTCCTCGAAGGCCAGCAGCCAGGTCTTCTGGTGCAGGCGGGCCGAGCGCAGCGTCAACGACCTCGGAACCCCCGAGCCCGCGACGGCCTCGGTCTCGTAGGCCACGCCGGGGACGTACCTGACCTCGGGGTCGTCGGTGTGCGTCTGGACCGTCACCTCACCATGCAGGCCGTGCGGCTTGCCGATGCGGGCGACGAGGAGTCTGGAGTCGGCAGGCATGGGTTGATCCTCTCAGGGGTTGGTGGGCTGGCACGACGAAGGGGTTGCGGGCCGGCACGACGAAGGGCCACCGGGAAGCCCGGTGGCCCTTCGTCACTGCGTCTGCTGTCGGCGGAGCCTCAGCGCACGCGGTCGGTGTCGACGATGTCGACGCGGACGTTCTGGCCGCCGGCCAGCGCACCCATGACGGTGCGCAGGGCGCTCGCGGTGCGACCGGAGCGACCGATCACGCGACCGAGGTCTTCGGGGTGGACCCGGACCTCGAGCACCTCACCACGGCGGAGCTCCTTGCGTCGCACGGCCACCTCGTCCTTGTGGTCGACGATGCCCTTGACGAGGTGCTCGAGCGCCTCTTCCAGCACGGTCAGGCCTTGTCCGCGGCGTCGGCGTCGGCGTCGGCGGCCACGGGGGCCTCCTCGGTCTCAGCCTTCGCGTCGTCAGCCTTGGGARCCTCGTCAGCAGCCTTGGGCTCCTCGACGGCGACCTCTGCGGCCGGGGCCTCGACCTTGGCCTCGTCGGCCTTCTCAGCCTTGGCGGGCTTGTCGTCGGCCTTGGCGGGCTTGTCCTCGACCTTGTCGTCGGCCTTGGCGGTCTCGGCAGGAGCCTCGTCGGCCTTCTTGGTGGCCTTCTTCTTCGGGGTGGTGGCCCCGTCGGCGCCGGCCTCGGACTTGCCCGCCGCGGCGATGGCCGCGTCGTACAGCTCCTTCTTGGACGGCTTGGCAGCCTTGACACGCAGGGTGCCCTCGGTGCCGGGCTCGCCCTTGTACTTCTGCCAGTCACCGGTGATCTTGAGCAGCGCGGCGACGGCCTCGGTCGGCTGCGCGCCCTGGCCCAGCCAGTACTGCGCACGGTCCGAGCTGATGTCGATGACCGAGGGCTCCTCGGTGGGGTGGTACTTGCCGATCTCCTCGATGGCCCGGCCATCGCGCTTGGCGCGCGAGTCCATGACGACGACGCGGTAGAACGGAGCATGGATCTTGCCCATGCGCTTCAGACGAATCTTGACGGCCACGGTGGTGGTGTCTCCTGTTTCTGGTTGTGAGCACGGCGAGACCGCGCAGGATTCACGCGGGGTACCGGAACTCGGTGTAGGCGTTCCAGCCAGGAGGCTCCGGTGCGAGACCGAGCCCGTGCCTGGACGGGTACAGCCCACCATTCTGCCAGACCCTCACAGTGCTCCCGACCACGGCGACCCCGCCGGCCAACGGGTCCAGGCGACACGCGAGGGTATGCCGCCTGCTCACCTGCCTGCGCCGCTCCCGACTTGGTGCTCTCCGGTGGTCACCAGATCCCCGATCCGGGTGCTCCGTGACCAGCAGCCGGCACCAAGTCGCCACTCCCGGCCACTTGGTGCTCTCCGGTGGTCACCAGACCCCCGATCCGGGTGCTCCGTGACCAGCAGCCGGCAACAAGTCGCCCCTCCCGACGACTTGGTGCTCTCCGGTGGTCACCGGACCCCGATCGGGGTGCCCCGTGACCAGCAGCCGGCAACAAGTCGCCTCTCCCCTGACCGGGCTGTCACCAGGGGCTGGGTTCGAAGTCCTTGACGAAGCAGCCGTAGACGTCCTCACCGGCTTCGCCCCGAACGATCGGGTCGTAGACGCGGGCGGCCCCGTCGACGAGGTCCAGCGGGGCGTGCCAGCCCTCGGCGGCGATCCGCAGCTTCTCGTGGTGCGGACGCTCGTCGGTGATCCAGCCCGTGTCGACCGCGGTCATCAGGATCCGGTCGGTCTCGAACATCTCCCCCGCGCTCGTGCGGGTCAGCATGTTCAAGGCCGCCTTGGCCATGTTGGTGTGCGGGTGACCGGCCCCCTTGTAGCGGCGGGAGAACTGGCCCTCCATGGCCGACACGTTCACGACGTAGGCGCGCCTGGCACCGGCCGCCACCGCCGCCCGCATCGACGGCCGGAGCCGCGAGACGAGGATGAACGGCGCGGTCGCGTTGCACAGCTGCACCTCGAGGAGCTCGAGCGGGTCGACCTCCTCGACCTTCTGCGTCCAGGAGTTGTTGACCTGGGTGTCGGGCAGCAACCCGCCCGCGTCGACCGCCGTCCCCGCGAGGTGCGCCTCCAGGCTGGCGTGACCGGCGGACAGCGCCATCGACGTCATCGAGGCGGCCGAGCGCTGGGCGAGCGCCTGCGCCGCCTCTCGCTCGGACTCCCCCTCGTGGTGGGCCACCTTGTGCTCGCGCAGGGTGCCCAGCAGGTTGGCGGGGTGCGCCTCGCTGATCCTGTCGAAGGTGACCAGCTCGGGCAGGGCGATGTCCCCAGGGAGTGGGACCGACTCGCCTTCGACGAGGTGGGAGTAGGCGCCCGGCGTGCGGCGCACCGTCTGGGCCGCGTTGTTGATGAGGATGTCGAGGGGGCCCGCGGCGGCGACCTCGTCAGCGAGGGCGACGACCTGGGTGGGGTCGCGCAGGTCGATGCCGACGACCTTGAGCCGGTGGATCCACAGGTGCGAATCCTCTTGCGCAGCAAAGCGTCTCGCCGCATCGTGCGGAAACCGCGTGGTGATCGTGAGGTGGACGCCGTCCCGCAGCAGCAGGAGCGCGATGTACATCCCGATCTTGGCGCGGCCGCCGGTGAGCAGGGCTCGCTTGCCGGTCAGGTCGGTGCGCTGCTCGCGCTTGGAGTGGCTGAGGGCGGCGCAGTCGGGGCAGAGCCAGTGGTAGAAGGCGTCGACCAGGGTGTACTCCGCCTTGCAGATGTAGCAGTTGCGCGGCTTGAGGAGCTCGCCGGCGTGTGCGCCCCGGGTCGTCGACACGAGTGGGATGCCCTTGGTCTCGTCGTCGATCCGCATCGGGGACCCGGTGGCGGTCTGGGCGAGGATCGCCTCGTCGTGGTCGACCTGGGGCTGCTTCGCCTCGCGACGACGGGCCTTGCGCACCCGCTTGTACATCCGGCCGGTGGCTCGCTTGACGGTCTGGATGTCGGGGTGGTCACCATCGAGCTCGGCCAGCTCCTCCAGCACGCGCAGCGCTGTCGCGAGGTCGTCCGGGTCGATTCCCGGCCCGACGTCCAACGGGACAGCGGGCGTGATGTCCGCCGCCGCCCGGTCTGCCTGGTCGTGCGCCATCAGCGGCTGCGCCAGGCGTCGGGGTCGGCGGCGAGGGCACCCACCCGCTCGGGCAGGTTTCCGGAGAGGACGGCAGCAAGGCTGGTCTCGTCCAGCACCGATCGCAGGCTCGCCCGCAGGGCGACCCACACCGTGGGCAGGTGCTCGGCGACCCCTTCGTATGCCGTCTCGTGCGGCCGCAGCCCCCTCACCTCCGCGAGTGGTCCGTCCACGGCACGGAACACGTCACCGAGGGAGATGTCCCGGGGTTCGCGGGCGAGGGAGTAGCCGCCGCGAGCGCCCCTCGTGCTCTTGACCAGGTCAGCCGTCTTGAGGTCGGCGACGATGGCCTCGAGGAACTTGCGCGGCAGGGTCTGCCGGTACGACAAGGTCTCGACGCTCACCGGACCGGCCGACATCGTCGCCGCCTCGGCGAGGATGAGCATGGCCCGGACCGCGTACTCAGTGCGTGCCGAGATGTCCACCCGCGCATTGTGTCGCACGGGCGGGCGACGGACGCAGCGGACCCTGCGCGCGGCATACCAAAGCGTGTTGCGCCGCTCAGATGGCGAGCGCGGGCTCGACCTCCGCTGCGTCGGGCCGCGTGGTCGCCCGGGCGAAGACCGTCTCACCCTCGACGAGCCGCAGGGCATCGGCCTCCGCGCGCGTGACCTGCGCCGCGAAGCGCACACCCGCGTCGGTGCGCAGGTCGACCCGTACCTCGAAACCGAGACGCACGACGCGTTCGACGACAGCCTCGACGACGCCCGGCGAGCCGCCGACGCGGGCGTCCTGGGCCTGGGCGCGCTCCCGGCTGCGGTCGAGGGCGATGTCGTGCGGACGTACCAGCTGTCCACCGAGCCGGGCCACCGAGCCGAGGAACGACATGACGAAGTCGTTGGCCGGTCGGTCATAGAGGGTCACGGGGTCGCCGACCTGCTCGATGCGGCCCTTGTTGAGCACGGCGATCCGGTCGGCCACGTCGAGGGCCTCCTCCTGGTCGTGCGTGACCAGGACGGTGGTGACGTGGACCTCGTCGTGCAGCCTGCGCAGCCACTGGCGCAGGTCCGCGCGCACCTTGGCGTCGAGGGCACCGAAGGGTTCGTCGAGCAGCAGCACCTCCGGGTCGACCGCGAGCGCCCTGGCGAGCGCCATCCGCTGGCGCTGCCCACCCGACAGCTGGGCGGGGTAGCGGTGCTGGAACCCGTCGAGCCCGACGATCTCGAGCAGGTCGTCGACCTTGCGCGCGATCTCGGCCTTGGGCCGCTTGCGGATGGTCAGGCCGAAGGCCACGTTGTCGCGCACCGTCATGTGCTTGAACGCGGCGTAGTGCTGGAACACGAACCCGATGCCGCGCTTCTGCGGGGACACCCCGGTCACGTCCCGTCCGCCGATGACGATGCGTCCGCCGTCGAGCTGCTCCAGACCGGCGATCGAGCGCAGCAGCGTCGACTTGCCGGACCCGCTCGGCCCCAGCAGGGCAGTCAGTGAGCCCGCGGGGATGTCCAGGGTCACGTCGTCGAGGGCGGCGAAGTCCCCGTAGTGCTTGCGGGCGCCAAGGACGGTGATCATGTGGTTCTCCTCTTGCGGTCGAGCGCGGTCATGCCGAGCAACGTCAGCACGGCCAGGCCCATGAGCAGGGTGGCGGCGGCGTAGGCGCCGTAGGTGTTGTGGTCGTCGATGTAGCGGGAGTGGACGAGCAGGGTCAGGGTCTGGGAGACCCCGGGGAAGCCGGAGCTGACCATGATCACGGCGCCGAACTCTCCCAGCGCCCGGGCGATCGTGAGGACGACGCCGTAGGTCAGCCCCCAGCGGATCGCCGGCAGGGTGATCCGCCAGAACGTCTGCCACGTGCTGGCACCGAGGGTGGAGGCGGCTTGCTCCTGCTCGGTGCCGATCTCGTGGAGCACCGGCTCCACCTCGCGCACCACGAACGGCAGGGTGACGAACAGCGTGGCGATGACCATGCCCGGCAGCCCGAAGATGACCTTGAAGCCGAGCCGTTCGAGACCACCGAACCAGCCGTCGGCTCCCCAGAGCAGGATGAGCGACACGCCGACGACGATCGGCGACACCGCGAACGGCAGGTCCACCACGGCCTGGACCAGGCCGCGTCCACGGAACCGTCCGCGCACCAGGGCCAGCGCCGTCCCCACCCCGAACACGACGTTGAGGGGCACGACGATCGCCACGATGAGCAGCGACAGGTTGAGCGCGGAGATCGCCGCGGGAGTCCTGATCGACTCGAGGAACGCCCCCACACCCTCTCCGAACGTGCGCACGAGGATGAGCACGATCGGGACGGCGAGCAGGAGCACGAGGTAGCCGAGCGCGACGGTGCGCAGGCCGATCCGGGCGGTGGTGGAGGTCTTCACTGGGCCTCCTCCTCCCGGCGCAGGCTGCGGCCGGCGAACACCCGCAGCACGAACAAGGTGGCGAAGGCGATCACCAGCAGCGCCACCGACACCGCCGCGGCGTTCAGCGGCCGGTCGATCTCGATCTGCTGCTGGATGTACTGCGAGGCGACCTGGGTCTCGCGTGGGATGTTCCCGCCGATGAGCACCACCGAGCCGTACTCCCCGATCGCCCGGGCGAACGCCAGTCCGGTGCCGCTGATCAGGGCCGGAGCCAGGGTCGGCAGCACGACCCGTCGGAAGGTCGTCCAGTTCGACGCCCCGAGGGAGGCGGCGGCCTCCTCGACCTCGCGGTCGGCCTCGATGAGCACCGGCTGGACGGACCGGACGACGAACGGCAGCGTCACGAAGGCCAGTGCGACGAGCAGCCCGGGCTGGGTGGCGTTGAGGTGGACGTGGATCGGGCTGTTCGGCCCGTAGAGCGACAGCAGCACGATGCTGGCGACGATGGTGGGCAGGGCGAAGGGCAGGTCGATCAGGGCGTTGACGACGCGCTTGCCCCGGAAGTCGTCGCGCACCAGCACCCAGGCGATGAGCGTGCCCATCACGGCGTTGACCACCGCGACGACGGCGGCGACCAGGACGGTCACGCGCAGTGAGGCCAGGGCGACGGGTGCGGTGACGGCATCCCAGAAGCCGCCGACGCCTTCGCCGAGCGAGGTGACCGTGAGGGCTGCGAGCGGGAGCAGGACGAGAACGCTCAGCCACAGGCCCACCAGGCCGATCCCGAGGGGGCGGGCGAGCGGTCTGGCGCCCTGGAGCCGGCGACGAGGGGTGTCTGCGCGCGGCGGCAGGGACGCCACCTCGGAGATCGAGATGTCGTCCCTGCGCGCGCTGTGCGTGGTTGCGGTCATGGCCTACGACGTGGCCTTGTCGTAGATGACGGCGATGGAGCCGGTCTCCTTCTTGAAGAGCGTGCCGTCGACCGTCTTCCAGCCACCCAGGTCGTCGATGGTCCAGAGCTTCTGGGGCGCCGGGAAGTCGGCCGCGAACTCCTTGGCCACTGCCGGGTCGACGGGGCGGAAGCCTGCCTGGGCCCACAGCTTCTGGGCCTCTGGGGTGAAGAGGTAGTCGTTGAACGCCTTGGCCTTGGCGAGGTTGGGGCTCTTGCTCAGCACGGCGGTGGGGTTCTCGATCTTGAAGGTGGTCGGCGGCGTGACGTGCTCCACCGGGTCCCCGCTGCGCTCGGCGAACAAGGCCTCGTTCTCATAGCTCAGCAGCACGTCGCCGGTGCCCTGCAGGAACGTCTCGGTCGCCTCGCGCCCCGACTTCGGCTGCACCTTGACGTGATCCGTCACCAGCTGCTCGATGAAGGCGAGCCCCGCCTTGGGGTCCTTTCCACCGTCGCTCTTCGCGGCATACGGCGCCAGGAGGTTCCACTTGGCGCTGCCCGAGCTGAACGGGTTCGGGGTGACGACCTCGACGCCCGGCTTCAGCAGGTCGTCCCAGTCCTTGATGCCCTTGGGGTTGCCCTTGCGGACGACGATGGTGACGACCGAGCCGAACGGGATCCCCTTGTACTGGTTGGCGTTCCAGTCCTTGGCGACCAGTCCCGCGTCGACGAGGCGGGTGATGTCCGGCTCGACCGAGAAGTTCACGAAGTCAGCCGTCGCCCCTGCCGCCACCTTGCGCGACTGGTCTCCCGAGGCGCCGTAGGACTGCTGGAACTGAATGCCCTTGCCGGCCTCGGTCTTGTTGAACGCGGGGATCACCTTGTCGTAGCCGACCTTCGGCACGGCATACGCGAAGAGGTTGATCGTGCCCGTCTTGGCGGCGGCATTCTCGGCGTCCGCGGCGGCACCGACCGTGTCGCTGGCTCCGCCGCCGCCACAGGCGGTCATCACCATCGCGCCGACGGTCGCGGCGGCGGCCAGGGCGAGGCGGGGGTGACGGCGGGTCGACTTCATCGGAGCTCCTTGGTTGCCGTGAGGCGTTGGATGCGCACCCTGCGCATCTCCTATTTGACAACTAGGAGTTTGGATAGCAATTTGTTATCGGTCAAATAACGTGACCTTATGTCTCGCATCGTGGAAGGGCCGGGACTGGCACGTATGCCGCGCGCCGGCCACCGCGCGGAAGTCAGGACGCGCGTGGGTCAGGAGAAGTCGCGACCGCGCAGGACGACGTGCTCGGGGGCCGCGAGCGCGCGGATCTCGCGTCGCGGATCGGCCGCGTAGACCACGAGGTCGGCGTCTGCACCCTCCTCCAGCCCAGGTCGGCCGAGCCATTCGCGAGCGCCCCAGGTCGCGGCGTACAGGGCCTCGTCGGTGGACAACCCCGCCTTGGTCAGCTCATGGGCCTCGTCGGCCACCAGTCCGTGCCGCAAGGATCCCCCCGCGTCCGTGCCCAGATAGATGGGTATGCCGGCGTCCCGGGCCGCGCCGATCGTGGCGTAGCGGCGTTCGTGGAGCGCGAGCATCCGGCGGTGGTAGTCGGGGAACCGGTCCCTGGCAGGCTCGGCGACGGATGGGAAGGTCGCGATGTTGACCAGGGTCGGCACGATCGCGATCTGCTGCTCCGCGAACTGCGCGATGGTCTCGGCCTCCAACCCGGTCGCGTGCTCGATGCAGTCGGTGCCCGCCGCGGCGAAGTCGTAGAGCGAGGCCTCGCCGAAGCAGTGGGCGGTCACCCTGGCGCCCTCGTCGTGGGCGGCGGAGATCGCATCGGTGAGCACGTCGACCGGCCAGCAGGGCGTGAGGTCGCCGGCGTCGCGGTCGATCCAGTCGCCCACGAGCTTGACCCACCCGTCCCCTGCGCGAGCCTCGATCCGGACGCGCTCGACGAGCTGGTCGGGCTCGATCTCGTGGGCGTAGTTGCGGATGTAGCGACGGGTGCGCGCGATGTGGCGGCCGGCCCGGATGACCTTGGGCAGGTCGTCGCGCTCGTCGATCCACCGGGTGTCGGCGGGCGATCCCGCGTCGCGGATGAGCAGCGTCCCCGCCTCGCGGTCGGCCAGCGCCTGGGCCTCCGCGGTCGCGTCGTCCACCGCGCCGTGGGCGTCGAGCCCGACGTGGCAGTGCGCGTCGACGAGGCCGGGCAGGACGTAGCCGCGCAGCGTCTGGACGTCGGATCCGCTCCCGCTCGGCCGTTCGAAGGTCAGCCTTCCGCCGACCACCCACGCCTCGGGCCGCACGTCCTCGGGGCCGACGAGGACCTCACCCTGCAGGTGCAGCACCGTTGCCGTCATGTCGCCGACCCTACCGGCGCAGGGAACTCACCCAACTGGACCGATATTCACGCCTGGCCCGCGCAGGTATCGGTCCAATTGGTGAATTGGACCTGCGGGGGTCAGCGGGTCTCGGTGAGCGGCCGGACGAAGCGGCGAAGCGCCTCGACCACAACCTCCGGAGCGTCGGTGTGCACCCAGTGAGTGGCGCCCTTCACCGTTACCTGGCGCACCTTCGGGAACAGCGCCCGCATCGAGGGCAGGTCCTCGTCGGTGATGTAGGACGACTCCGAGCCGGCGATCCACAGGACAGGCCCGGCAAAGGGCGGGAGCTCGGCGGCGGTCTCGGGCCAGTCCGCGATCACCGAGCCCGCCCCCCGGGCGGCATCGGCGGCGAACAGCTCGAGGTTGGCCTGCCAGCGCCAGGAGTCGCCGTCGCGCCGGAGGTTCTGCAGCAGGAACGCCTTCACACCCGGGTCGGGTTCCTCGAAGCGCGCCTCGGCGTCACGCCGGCTGGCCAGCTCTCCCAGGGGCAGCCGCTGCATCTCCTCGATGTAGCCGCTGAACCGCTCCAGGCTGCCGTAGCTCTTGGGCGCGATGTCGACGACGACCAGCCTCGACACCAGCTCGGGGTGCTCGAGGGCCAGCAGCATCGCGGTCTTGCCACCCAGGGAGTGCCCCACGACCACCCACGACGCGTCGGCGTCGATGCCGCGCAGGGTGTCGGCGACGGCCGCGGCATACCCCTCGAAGGAGAACTCCTGTGACCACGGGGACCGGCCGTGGTCCGGGAGGTCGACCAGGGTGCTGCGCGCACCCCTGCCGTCGGGTCCGGCGAGCGCCTTGGCGATCTGCGACCAGTTGCGCCCCTGCCCGAAAAGCCCGTGGAGAAAGGCGATTCGCGGCCCTGCGGTGCCGACCGAGAGGGTGTGCAGCGGTGCTGCGTGGCTCACCTGCCGAGGAACTTCTCGAAGCCTGCGGGCAGCTGGTTGGGGTCGAGGTCAGCGGGTATGCCGCCGTCCCCGGCGCCTCCTCCGAAGGCGGCCCCGCCACCGCTCGCCTTGGCGGCCGCGCCCTTCTCGAGGGCTGCCCGCTCCTCGGCGGCCCGCTTCGCCGGGTTGCCCGACTTGGACTTCTTGCGCTGTGGCTGCTGCTGGCGGCCCTTCTTGCCGCCACCCATGCCCGGCATTCCGGGCATCCCGGGGATGCCGCCACCGCGCGCGAGCTGCTTCATCATCTTCTGCGCCTCGGTGAACCGCTCGAGCAGCCCGTTCACCTCGGACACCTGCACCCCCGAGCCCTTGGCAATGCGCAGCCGGCGCGATCCGTTGATCTGCTTGGAGTGGGTGCGCTCGAACGGGGTCATCGACCGGACCATCGCCTCGATGCGGTCGAACTCGCGCGGGTCGAGGTTGTCGAGCTGGGCCTTCATCTGGCCCATGCCCGGCATCATGCCGAGCATCGCCTTCATGCCGCCCATCTTCTTGAGCGCCGACATCTGCTGCAGGAAGTCGTCGAAGGTGAAGTCCTCCTCGGCGAGGAACTTGCGCTGCATCTCTTCGGCCTGGCTGCGGTCGAACGCCTTCTCGGCCTGCTCGATGAGGGTCAGGACGTCACCCATGTCGAGGATGCGCGAGGCCATCCGGTCGGGGTGGAAGACCTCGAAGTCCTTCACGCCCTCGCCGGTGCTGGCGAACATGATCGGACGACCGGTCACCGAGGCGACGGACAGGGCGGCGCCACCACGGGCGTCGCCGTCGAGCTTGGACAGCACGACGCCGGTGAAGTCGACGCCAGCCTGGAACGCCAGGGCCGTCTCGACCGCGGCCTGGCCGATCATCGCGTCGATGACGAACAGGACCTCGTCGGGCTCGATCGCCGTGCGGATGTCGGCGGCCTGCTGCATGAGGTTGGCGTCGACGGCCAGGCGTCCGGCGGTGTCGACGATGACCACGTCGTGCTGGGCGCGGCGCGCCTGGTCGATTCCGGCTCGGCTGACCGAGACCGGGTCGCCGAACGAGCGGGTGCCCTCACCCGTCGGACCGACGGCGTCGTGGCCCCCGATGTTGCCGCGCTCGGGTGCGAACACAGGCACGCCCGCGCGCTCACCGACGACCTCGAGCTGGGTGACGGCGTTGGGTCGCTGCAGGTCGGCGGCCACGAGGATCGGCGTGTGGCCCTGCTCCTTGAGCCACCGGGCGAGCTTGCCGGCGAGGGTGGTCTTGCCGGCGCCCTGCAGACCGGCGAGCATGATCACGGTCGGCGGGTTCTTGGCGAACGCGATCGTGCGCGTCTGGCCACCGAGGATGCCGATGAGCTCCTCGTTGACGATCTTGACGACCTGCTGGCCCGGGTTGAGGGCTCCCGACACCTCTGCCCCGAGGGCCCGCTCGCGCACGGCGTGGGTGAACGCCTTGACGACGGGCAGCGACACGTCGGCGTCGAGCAGCGCGAGCCGGATGTCGCGGACCGTCGCGTTGACGTCGGACTCGGACAGCCGGCCCTTGCCCCGCAGGTTCTTGAAGGTGGCTGTCAGGCGGTCGGAGAGTGAGGTGAACACGGGCCCAAGGTTAATCGACCCAGGGTCCTGCGCCGGACGCAGCGCCAGAAGGTGGTCCGCGTGCAGGTATCCGTCCGATGCGGGGCACGACGAGGGCCCGGGCCTGGCCGGGAGACCCCGTTCGCGACTCGGCGCTGGGTCGCGCGGCGAACTGGCGCCGGCGTTCGAGGAGCCCCAGCGGCCCGCGGTCCCCTTGCGCGAGCCGCTCCAGCCCACGGACGATCCGCTCCTCCTGGGGCGCCTCTCCGCTCGGGTTCTCCACGTGCCACTCGTTGGCGGCGACGCCGTCGATGGTGCGCAGGATGGCGGTGCGGACGACCAGCCCGTATGCCGCGAGCAGCCCCGCGGTGTCAGCGAACAGTCCCAGCCGGTCGCGGTCGAAGACGTCGATGCGGTAGGACCCGCCCTGCGGACGGATGATGACGCGGGGGTCCCCAGCCGCCACCGACTGGAGGTCGGCCTCGTCGACGGTGGCTGTCTCGGCCGGCGGTGGCACGCTGCCTTCCTCCCAGCCCTTGCGGGCTCCTTCGGCGAGCTGGGCCAGCAGGGTCGCCCGCCAGTCGGTCCAGGCCTGCGGGCCGGCGGCGCTCGCGTCGGCCTCGGTCAGGGCCACGAGCAGGTCGAACACCTCGCGCGAGCCGCCCACCGCGGCCCGGGCCGCGGTGACCGTGCCTGCGTCCTGGTGGTCGCGGCGGGTGGCGAGGTCGATGAGGGTGAGGTGCTCGCGCACGAGCGTGGTGATGACCTCCACGTCGGCGGCGGGGTACCCCAGCCTCGTGGCGATGGTCCGGGCGAGGGGAGCTCCGGTGGCCGAGTGGTCGTGGGCACCCCGGATCTTGCCGATGTCGTGCAGCAGGGCGGAGAGCAGCAGGAGGTCGGCCCGGGTGACCCCGCGCACCAGTCCGCCGGCGAGGACGACGGTCTCGATGAGGTGCCGGTCGACGGTGTGGCGGTGCACGGCGCTTCGCTGCGGGCGAGAGCGCACGGCTGCCCACTCGGGCAGCCAGCGGTCGATGATGCCGGCCTGGTCGAGCCCCTCCCAGACGGCGACGAGGCCGGGACCGGTCGCCAGCAGGTCGGCAAAGAGGTCGCGAGCGATCTCCGGCCACGGCTCGGGCAGGGTGGGTGCCTGGCCGGCGAGGTTGGCCAGCGTGGTCGGGGCGATGGGCAGGTGGCTGCGGGCGGCGACGACTGCCGCGCGCAGGGGCAGCAGCGGGTCGCTCGACAGGGTGCTGCGCGGTCCGAGGACCACCTCGCCGTCGTGCTCGAACATGCCGAACCCGAGCGGGTTGAGCTGTGGGCGACGCGGTCCGACGCGCAGGGTGCGGGCTCGCTGGGACTGCCCGGCGCGGCGCACCGTGCCGTCGAGGGCGTAGGCGATGGTCCGGCCGGCGTCGGCGACCGCCGTCATCATCTCGTCGGAGTCGCCGTGGCCGAGCAGCGCCGACACGGCATCGTGGTCCTCACGGGTCAGCCGGTCGCGGCCACGGCCAGTGACCACGTGGACGGCGTCACGCGCGTCGAGCAGGGTCTGGTGGGCCTCGTCGACCCCCACGTGGGGACGGTCGGTCAGCCAGGCAGCCACGAGGGCGCCGAGCACCGTCATGTCTCGCAGGCCGCCGTGGGCCTCCTTGAGGTCGGGTTCAAGGCTCTGGGCGAGCTCGCCGTGGCGGGCGTGCCGGGCCTTGAGGCTCTCGACCAGCTGCGGCAGCCTGCGCCGGGCGTTCGCGCGCCAGTCGTGCGCGACGGTCGAGCGGGCTGCGGCCACCACCTCGGGGTCGCCGGCCACGCATTGGAGGTCGAGCAGTCCGACGGCTGCGGCGAGGTCGCCGGAGGCGACCGTCCGGCACTGGTTGACGGTACGCACCGCGTGGTCGAGCTTCACGCCGGCGTCCCAGACGGGGTACCAGACCCGGTCGGCCAGTCCGCGCAGGTCGTCACCGCTGAGTGAGCGCCCGTAGTGCAGCAGGACCAGGTCGACGTCGCTGAGCGGCCCGGCGTCACCCCGCGCGAGGCTGCCGACCGCGGCCAGGGCGATCCCCTCGGTCGAGCGGCCGTCCAGGGCCACCTTCCAGACCTCACCGAGCCAGCCCCGCGTGAGGGACGCGATCGCGTCGCGGCGGACCGGGCCGGCCCCGGGGGCGTCGAAGCCCCTCGCCCCCGCAAGGTCGAGGCGGCGGGCCGCCAGGTCGGTCTGCTCGATGGTCACGTGCTCCACCCTCCCCTTCCGACGTTTCGGAACGTGAGCCGTCGTGTTACGCCCGTGTTAGACGTTCCATGGCCGATGGCGCCCGGCCCCGCGAACGGGACCGGGCGCCATACCCAGTGGTTGGTGTGCTGCTAGAGGGCGTCGACGCCGCGCTCTCCGGTGCGGACCCGGACCACGTCCTCGACGGGGATGGTCCAGATCTTGCCGTCACCGATCCGGCCGGTCTGGGCCGCCTTGAGGATCACGTCGGCCACCGAGGTGGCATCGATGTCGTCGACGAGGACCTCCACCCGCACCTTCGGTACGAAGTCGACGGTGTACTCGGCGCCGCGGTAGACCTCGCTGTGGCCGCGCTGCCGACCGTATCCGGACGCCTCGCTGACGGTCATGCCGGAGATGCCGTAGGCCTCGAGGGCCTCCTTCACCTCGTCCAGCTGGTGGGGCTTGATGATCGCGGTCACGAGTTTCATGCCGATGCTCCCTCATGGGTCTTGGCAGGCTTGCCGGACGACGTGGTCGAGACTGCACCAGAGGAGCCGAACCGGCCACCCGTGAGACCGCTGAGGTCGTAGGCGCTCTCAGCGTGCTCGGAGAGGTCGACGCCCTGCGACTCCTGCGTGTCGTCGACCCGGAAGCCCATGGTCTTGTGGATGGCCAGGCCGATCAGGTAGGTCATCACGAAGGAGAAGACCAGGACCACGAGGGCACCAAGGACCTGCGCTCCGAGCTGCGAGAACCCGCCGCCGTAGAACAGTCCCTCGTTGACATCGAGGCCGGCAGCACCCGTGGGGCTGCCCTTGGTGGCCAGCAGGCCGATGAGCAGGGTCCCGATGAGACCACCGACCAGGTGGACGCCCACCACGTCGAGGCTGTCGTCGAAGCCGAACTTGAACTTCAGGCCCACGGCCAGGGCGCAGCCGGCGCCGGCAACCAGGCCGACGATCAAGGCACCGATGGGCGAGACCGTGGCACAGGCCGGGGTGATGGCGACCAGGCCGGCGACAACGCCAGAGGCCGCGCCGAGGGAGGTGGGGTGGCCGTCGCGGACCTTTTCCACGATCAGCCAGCCGAGCATCGCCGTGCAGGTTGCGGCCAGGGTGTTGACCCAGACGCCTGCGGCCTGCGTGCCGGCACCGAGGGCGGAGCCGGCGTTGAACCCGAACCAGCCGAACCACAGGATGCCTGCGCCGATCATGACCAGCGTCAGGTTGTGCGGACGCATGGGCTCCTTGGCGAACCCGATGCGTTTGCCGAGGACGATGGCCAGGGCCAGACCGGCTGCACCGGCGTTGATGTGGATCGCGGTTCCACCCGCGAAGTCGTAGGCGCCGGCGCCGCCGAACAGCAGCCCGTCCGCCTTGTTGGCGATCCAGCCACCCGTCTCAGCTGCATAACCGCTGAAGGCGAAGACCCAGTGGGCGGCCGGGAAGTAGACAAGGGTGGCCCAGACGACGGTGAATACGGTCCAGGCGGTGAACTTTGCCCGGTCCGCGATCGCGCCGGAGACCAGGGCCACCGCGATGATGGCGAAGACGACCTGGAAGGCGACGAAGGCCGGGGCCGGGATGCCGCCGGCTGCGGCGGTCCCGGTGGTTGCGTCTGCGGCGACGAAGCCGTAGATCTGGTCGAGAGTTCCCTTCAGTCCGAAGTGGGTGAAGGGGTTGCCCACGATGCCGCCGCCCACGTCCGGGCCGAAGGTCTCGCTGTAACCCCAGAGGATCCACACTGTGCCGACCGTGCCCATGGTGATGAAGCTCATCATCATCATGTTCAGCACGCTCTTGGTCCGAACCATGCCTCCGTAGAAGAGGGCGAGGCCCGGTGTCATGAACAGCACCAGGGCCGCCGCAGCAAGGACCCAGGCGGTGTTCCCGCTGTCGGTGAACGGCACGTCGGCCGCCACGAAAGTTATAGCGCTCATGCGGAGAACCATGCCGTCGGCGGATTTCGCGGAGAGCCACGACATGTTACGGGCGTGTTAGCGGATCCTCACATCGGTAAGCATCAGGTAACTGGATGGTCAACGTCTCACATCGTGGGAGCGTCTGCCCTGGTGAGGTATGCCGCGGGCGCGCCGCGGTCAGAACGCCGAGATCACTGCGGGTGCCCGTTGCGGGCGGCTGAGACCGCGAACCACCGCGGTCTGGCCGTGGCGGCGGACCGCGACGCCGGTGAGCAGCCCGAGCACGGGAGTGATGACACCCTCGGGATAGGTCGGGGTGTGGAGCCCGACACTGGCGGCCAGGTCGTCGCCGTGGACGACGAGCTCCATCATCCGCGTCGTCAGGAAGTCCTCGGTCGTCAGCGACCAGCCCTGCCACGGGATGAAGATCGTGTCCGGGTCGCGAGGTGCCGCGAGCAGCCCCGGGAGGTCGTCGGCCCACTCCCCAGCCAGCTCGAGCACGACGTGGGGGCCGACCTGGGCGCCGTCGTTCTCACCGTCACGGATGGACACGTTGGCCTCGTCCTCCGGACCGGCCTCCACCCACGCAGCCCGGGCGTAGTGGTCCAGCAGCGCGATCGGCGGCGCGTCGTCGGGCTCAGCCCGCAGGCCGCGCACGGTGTTGCCGGCCTGCTTGAGCAGGTGGTGGGTGAGCCCTCCCACGGTCATGCCCGCGCAGGCGCTCTCCTGCTCCCAGGCATCGCGCACCTGCGGTCGGGCAGCCAGCTCGAGGGACAGGTCGACGGCCCCCAGGAACGCGGTGACGTGCTCGCCTCTGCTCACGCGACGACCCTAACCGGCGGCACCGACGGGGTCGCGGCTCGATCGGTCGATGTCCTCCGGCTCTCCGTCGGGTGGAGTGGCAGGTGACCCGCCGCGAACGCGGGCGAAACGGTCACGGAGCCACGCGGCATACCTCTCGAGGGGGAGGAACGCGAGCATCATCACGAGGTGTGGCCAGAAGGCGATGGTGATCGCGCCGTAGGTCATGGCGTGGAAGACGAACCACCCGCCCACCGCCCGCCGCCGCCACTTCTCGGAGAGCAGGAAGATGACCGGCGAGGTGAGCTCGGCTCCCATCAGCACCCACTGGAACCAGTGCAGCGTCCAGGGCACCTCGAGCAGCCACTGGGCCATCGGGGTCCCGCGTCGCACGACCGCCCGGACCATGGTCGCCGAGTTGACCCAGTCCCAGCCACCGAACCGGACCTTCGCCCAGGACGAGAGGAAGTAGGTGGCGATGGCCGCCAGCTGGACGGCCCGCAGCGCGAAGCCTGCCGCCTCGCTGCGACGGCGGTCCGACAGGTGGGCCAGCCCCACCGTCGGCAGCAGCGCGAGGGCGACCACGAAGTCAGCACGGTCGTGGTCGACCTTGCCGTAGGAGAAGGCGACGTACTGGTACCAGACCCAGCCGACGGCGACTGTCCAGCCGAGCACTCGTGGCGCCCGGCCGGTCATCGCAGCCAGCGCCGCGAGCACGCAGCCCCACTTGAGGACCTGGACGAGCAGGACCGAGGCAGCGGGCAGGTGCAGGATCCTGCCCATGACCAGCGGTTCGTACCAGACGGGGTCTGCGTAGCCGTGGTACCAGCCGGAGGTGTGCAGCAGCACCACGTCGACGATGACGAACGCGAAGACGAGCACCCGCAGCGCCGCCACCCGGGACACCGGCATCGGGGCGAACAGCCAGCCGGACAGACCCTGCGCCCCACGTCGGCGCCAACCCGTCAGGGCACGCGGTCCCGCGCTCATGGCGCCTCCCACTGTGCGAGCACCTCGGTGCGCACCTCGCCGGTGGGCTTGCGGTCGACCACGACGATGAGGCGGCGCACGACGCGCAGCGCGGTCCACTCGGCCGCCGTCGGGCGCAGCTCGGCATGGCTGCGCGCCAGGGTGCCGAGGCGGGACGGGTCGGCTTCGATCTGGGGGATGCGACCCTCGACCTCGGCGCGGTTCAGGCCGACGTTCTCGGGCGTGAGTGGCGCGCGCACCCACGTCCCTGGCGCGTCGGCGGTCTGGACCTCGATGCCGGTCGACCACACCGAGCCGGTCGCGGCCTGCGACGTGGAGAACATCCGCCACGGCCCGAACGGCCACCAGTGGTCGTCGCCCACGAGCGAGCCCGCGCAGAACACGACGGTGAAGGCGAGGACGACAGCCACGCGCCACGCCTTTGCCACTCGACCGAGTCGGTCCACCCCCGTCTCCACGCGCTCAGGCTAAGCCATCCGGTGTGCCGGCCGGTCCTCCGCGATGGCGGCGGCGAAGAGCGAACGGCTGGACGCAAACCACTCCGCATCGCGCAGTGGTCGCTCGGCATGACCCGCTGCCACCATGCGCACGAAGGCCGGATCGCCTTGCGCTGCAAGCTCCTCCACCGTGCGGGAATGGTCCAGCATGCATCGCAGGACGGCGTCCGGCACCTGCGCACGCAGCCCGGCGTCGGCGGCATACCCGTCGAGGACGGCAGCGAACTTGTGCAGGCGGCCCGCCATCGTCACCACACCCATCTCCCTGCGAACGGCCGACTGGTCGTGCCAGAGCGGCGTCCACGACCACAGCACGTAGGCGAGATCCTCGACCGGCCACCCCGGCGAGGCGAAGTCGAAGTCGATGACGGCGAACGACCCGTCCGGGCGCAGCACGGTGTTGTAGGTGCCGACGTCATGGTGGGCGATCACCTCGCCGGGTCCCAGTGGTCGGCCCGGCACCACGCGCCAGGGCTGCGCGGGGTCGGGTTCGAAGCCGGCCTGGGCGTCGTGGAACGCCCGCAACCAGGCGCCGATGGCACGGCACGCCTCGACCGTCCGGAACTGCGGCGCGAGCTGGTCCGGGCCCAGCGTGCCCGCAACACCCTCGACGTATGACGCGACCTCGCGTCCCAGCGCATCGGTGCCCAACGCGCGGGGTGCGGCGTCGAAACCTGCGGCCGCGAGGTGGTCCAGCAGCGCGTGCACGGCGGGAGTCCAGTGGCCAGCCTGCCGCCGGACCGTGTCGCCGACGCGGACGACGTGGCCGGTGTTGCCGCCGCTCAGCGCCTCCTCGCGCACGTCGGCGTTCACCGGCGCCTCCTCCGTGCCAGTTTCGCGACGACGTACGCCAGGGCCACGAGACCGGCACAGGCTCCGAGGCCCGAGATGAGCTCGCCACGGTTGGCCTCGACGACGCGGGTGTCGTCGTCGCCGGTGGATGAGCCGGATGGCCTGGACGGGCTGGGCGAGCCCACCTGCACGACGCTCACGCGCTGGATCAGCGAGTGCAGGCCCTCACTGCCTGCGAGGAGGTGCTTGCCGCCGGGCGCCATCGACAGCGTCTCGCCCTGGGGCTGCATGGGAAGCACCTGGTTGGACTTCGCCTGCCAGGTCGCCGGGTCGAGCACGGCCAGTGCGGTGTAGGTCCGGACCGCCAGCCCGGAGCCGTCGGGCAGGAACACCGCGTCGGTCACGATGTCGGGCGCGGTCGCGACCTTGGTGAGCCGGTTCACGCCCTGGCGGCTGGGCGTGGCGGGGAGGGCGTAGATCCCACCCGGCCGCTCCTTGGTCACGACGAGAACCCCACCCGACCTGGGGTCGACCGCGATCGCCTCCGCGTTGTGAGAGCCGTCGGGATAGGTGAGCTCCCACGACGCCCACGGCCCGGAGGTCGTGCCCAGCTCGGGCTCGTCGAACCAGAACACCCGCACCATCGGCCGGGCGCCGTCGTTGTCGCCGATGTCCGCCACCAGCATCCGGCCCTGGGGCGTGATCGCCAGGGCTTCGACGTCGCGCACCGGCGCGTCGAAGGTGTGCACCCCGACCGTCCTGCCGGTCGCGGTGTCCACTGCGAAGACCCGGGACGTGTCACCCGAGTCGTTGACCGTCCAGACGGTGTGCGGGTGCCTCCGGCTGAGCGCCAGGCCCGACGACTCGGTAATCCGGTCGTCGTCGATCCGGATGGCCGGGCCCTGAGACCCGGAGGTCCCGGTTGGTCGCGCCGGATCGAGCAGGGCGGTCGCGGCACCGTGCCGGGCGGCTGGAGCGGCAAGGGCCGCCCCCGGGACACCGATCACCGCTGCGGCCAGTAGCGCGGCCGTGAGGGCGAACCCCCTAGGCAAGAAGCGCGTCGACGAAGGCCTCGGGGTCGAACGGCGCGAGGTCGTCCGGCCCCTCCCCCAGCCCCACGAGCTTGACGGGTACACCGAGCTTGCGCTGCACCGAGACCACGATGCCGCCCTTGGCGGTGCCGTCCAGTTTGGTCAGCACGATCCCGGTGACATCGACGACCTGGGCGAACACCTCGGCCTGGCGCAGGCCGTTCTGTCCGGTGGTGGCGTCGAGCACGAGCAGCACCTCGTCGATCGGGCTCTGCTTCTCGATGACTCGCTTGACCTTGGCCAGCTCGTCCATCAGGCCGACCTTGTTGTGGAGCCGTCCGGCCGTGTCGATGAGCACGACGTCGGCCTCCATCTCGGCCCCGGCCCTGACGGCGTCGAAGGCCACGGCCGCGGGGTCGGCACCGTCACGCTCGGAGCGGACGGTCGGCACCCCGACCCGGGCCCCCCACGTCTCGAGCTGGTCGGCGGCGGCGGCCCGGAAGGTGTCCGCAGCGCCGAGCACGACGTCCTTGTCCTCGGCGACGAGCACGCGGGCCAGCTTGCCGACCGTGGTCGTCTTGCCCGTGCCGTTGACACCGACGACCAGCACCACGGCAGGACGCCCGTCCACCCGCGAGCTGACGACGGTGCGGTCGAGCGACGGGTCGACCAGCCGCAGCAGGTCCTCGCGGAGCCAGCCGCGCACGGTGGCCTCGTCGGTGGTGCCCTCGACCTTGACCCGTGCACGGAGGGTCTCGACGAGCTCAGTGCTGGCCTCGACCCCGAGGTCGGACGCGATGAGGGTGTCCTCGACCTCCTCCCACGCAGCCTCGTCGAGCTTGCCGCGGGAGAGCAGCGTCAGCAGTCCGTGCCCGAGGGCGGTGTTCGAGCGGGCCAGTCGGGCGCGGAGCCGCTGGAGCCGTCCGGCGGGCGCGTCCGGGCGGTCGAGCGTCGGCGTCGGCTCTGGTGAGGGCAGGGACTCCTGGGGCGGCGACGGCAGGGTGTCGACCGAGCCGGCGTCCTCGATGGAGCGCTTCGGGGCGTCCCGTGGCGGTTCGGCGTCGTCACCGACACCGGGCAGCACATCGGTGGGCCCCTTGGTGCCGCCCCTCGGGGCGGGTGCCGACTTTCCCCGGCCCCCGCGTCCGCGCACGAGCCCCAGCAACACCGCGCCCAGGACGACGAGGAGCCCGACGGCGACGGCAATCCATTCCCACAGCTGATCGATCACGCGCGCCATCCTCTCATCCGGAGGAGCGCGCGCCGACCGCACGCCGACCGCAGACCCACGGTCGGCACCGCCGCGGCTGGACGCGCCGGTGCCCCGCCGACGAGGTCGACGGGGCACCGGGATGACGCAGCTGCTGCTACTGGGGCACGGGGATGCTCCAGATGCCGCGGCCATGGGTGGCGGCGTACACGTTGCCGTCAGGACCTGACTCCAGGTCCATCACCACGGTGCTCGGCAGCCCTGAACCCAGCACCTGCCAGGAGGTCGCCCCTGGTGCTCGGTAGAAGGCGCCCAGGTCGGTGCCCACCACCAGCGCGCCGTTGGACAGCCGCTTGACCGTGCTCGAAGGGACGTCCGGCAGGTTGGCGCTCACGTCGGTCCAGGTGGCACCGCCGTCGGTCGTCTCGTAGACGTGACCCACGCCCGCACCCGGGCCTTCGGTGAACCGGCGCGAGAAGCCGTTGATCGCGGCATACGCGTGGTTGCCGTTGGCGGCATCGATGGCCAGGCCCTGGACGAACCGCAGCGGGAAGCTGGCGGCCAGCGTGAGCTGGTGCCAGGTGCCTCCCGCGTTGGTCGCGATGCCCCGCGCGAACCCGGCGTTGTTGCAGGGGCCGCACCACGACACGTAGGCCGTGCCGCCCTGCATCGCCACCGCGGTCGCCGAGTGCCCCGCTCCGAGGTCGAACGCCTTGGTCAGGTCGGCGGCGCTGCGCGTGGCCGTCCAGCCCTTGGTGCCGACGTAGACGTAGCGGCCGCCGAAGATGAAGTGGTCGGACGCTGCGCCGTCGAGCGCGATCGGGGCGATGAACCGCGGCGACGGGTCACCCGGGTCGAGTGACCACGAGCTCGCGTCGGCCTCGCTGAGCGCCCCTGGGTTGAGGGCGCAGTTGTTGGTGATCTTCACCGCGAGGTTGACGTACTCCTGCAGCTGGTTGCACCCGTTCGCCGGGTCTGCGGCACCGTCACCACCGTCACCGCCGAAGTTGGAGCCCATCTCGGTGTCGGCGTTGGTGCCGTTCGGGGCGACCTTGAACAGGTTCGACACCCCGTTGTCCTGCAGCCCGCCCGAGACCACGACACCGCTGCCGTTCTTGGTGTCACGCCCCACGGAGACCGAGTAGTACTGGAGGGCGTCCATCGTGCCGTCGGTGGTCGTCGACACCAGGTCGGTGGCGTTGCCGTTGGCGTTGACCGCGCCGTTGACCGGGCGCCGGTAGACGCCGCCGTCGTTGCCGAAGAAGACGACCGGGGCGCCGCCCGCGGTCCCCACCGTCACGGAGTGCTGGTCGGGGTGACCCGCCAGCGGACAGGTGTTCTTGCCGTCGGCGATGTTCCAGCACGGGAAGTAGAAGTTCCAGTACGGCGACACGGCCGACCAGTGCGAACCCGCGTCCTTGGTCTCGAAGACCTCTTCGAGGCCCGCCCACACGTGGTCACGGTTGGCCGGGTCGACGGTGAGGAACTGGTTGTACCAGGCCTGCACACCGACGCCGTAGCCCTTGCGGTCCAGGGCGGAGCCGCTGTTGTGCAGCTGTGCCTGGTCGCCGATCTTGTTCCATGGTCCGTTGGGTGAGCCACTCTTGGAGACGAAAATGCCTGCGAGAGAAGACGATGCGTTGATCTTGCTCGGCTGCTGGACCATCGCGTAGAGGCGGTCACCGGTCTTGCTGAACGCGAACGTCGTGTAGCCCACGTCGCTCGTGTTCGTGATGCTGCCGAGGGTCACCGACAGCTTGTGCCAGCCCGACGGACCGGTCGTGAAGTCGTTGGTCTCGTAGAAGCCGTTGTAGGTGTCACCCGAGCGCCAGCCGATGGCTGCGATCACGTGCTTGGGGTTCTTGGGGTCGACCGCGATGTCGTTGACGATGTTCTTGTATGCCGCGTTCGTGGGTCCCGAGGCAGTGTTGCCTCCCCAGTCGCTGCCTGCCGGCACGAGCACGTTGCCCGCGTTGTCCTTGATCTCGGGCATCCAGCTCATGTTGGGGGCGAACCCGAAGGTCCAGGCGCCGGCCTTGGTGCCCGCAGCGTGGTACCAGATCCCCCTGTTGGTCGCGGCGAAGACGGTCGCGCCGCCGCCCCAGCGGATCCGGCCGATCGTGGTCGACTCGAGCTCCTTGCCACCGACCCGGTCGGTCGGGGCGAAGGAACCGGACGTCGGGTTGGCGAGGCGGAAGACCCCGGCGCCGACGTAGGAGGTGGCCCCGGTGTTGGACTCCCCGGTCGCGAACCAGAGGGAGCCGTCACCCGCGAGCTGCAGGTCGCCCGAGCTCAGCGAGGGCAGCGAGTCGGCGATGGGCGTCCAGCCGCCCCCACCCTGGGAGGATCGCCAGACCCCGCCGTCTGCGCCGGCGGCATACACGTGGTTGGCAGCGTCAGCCGCGAGTCCGGTGATGCGACCGGTGACGTGGCCCGCGCCGCCGGAGGAGTTGGAGTACCAGTCCCGGTAGCGCGGGTCGTCGGCGTTGTAGGGGACCTTGGTGACCTCGTTCCAGCTGCCGGGGCTGTGCTGCATGGCCTGCATCTGGGCGAAAGCCGAACCATAGGCGCCGGGCGCGACGATCCCCGAGGGAGCGGTGCGAGCCTGGTCGAACTGCTCGGCGATCGTGACGGCTTCCTTGGACTCGCTCTGCGCCTCGGCGGGGTTGCCGCCGGCGATCATGAGCGCCTTCTCCATCACGGCGGCGTTGTAGTGCCGGTCGCGCCATTGGTACTTCAGCCATGCTTCGTTGAGCTCGTGCCGGCCGAGGAAGCCGGCGGCTCCGCCGGCGACCAGTGCCAGTCCAGCGCCGCCGGCGATCAGCCTGCGGGCTCGGGGTGTGAACGATGCCATCCGCGCATCTCCTCCTGGAGGGATAGGACCCGATCGGGCCCGCCCCAGCATCCAGCCACAGCGCGGGAAGCACCCATGACATTTGTCATGGGTGGCGAGGGTCAGTTGCCCGCTGACCTGCGCAAACGCGGACGGCTAGCGGTGTCTTGGCACCGCCTCGCCAGCCAGGGAAAGGTATGCCGTGCGGGCCACGCCGGGCACGCGCGGACCGCCGGGGGCGGCCGGGACCGCCGGGACCGCCGGGGCCGGCCGGGTGCGTCAGGCGTCAGACGGCGCGGTGACGGCCAGCGTCGTCCAGGCTGTCGCTGGGGGCACTGCTGCTCACGGTGTCGCTGACCTTGTCCTTGGCGGACGTGATGGCGTCGCCGGTCTTCTCCAGCGTCGACTCGGTCTTCTCCTTGACCACGGCGATGAGCTCTTCGCCCTGCGGCGTCAGGAGCTCGCGGCCCTCGCGGCGTGCCGGGATTGCGACCACGGCGACCACCGCAACAGCGAGTCCGACGCAGAGCAGCATGCCGATGATGAGGGGGACCATGCTTCAAGGGTGCCCCGCGGGGCGGGAATGCTCAAATCGACCCGCCGCGCGCCCGAGCCCGTCGCTGTGAGGTCCGGCACGGCGGCATACCCGTTGAACTGCACGTTCGTGCCGCGCGGCCCATCAGGGCCGGCGCGCTCAGGCGCTCTGCGCCGCCACGTCGCGGATCCGCTGCGAAACCACAGTGGTCACACCGTCACCACGCATCGACACACCGTAGAGCGCGTCGGCGACCTCCATCGTGCGCTTCTGGTGGGTGATGACGATGAGCTGGCTGGAGTCGCGCAGCTCCTCGAACAGCGTGATCAGGCGGCCGAGGTTGGCGTCGTCGAGCGCCGCCTCCACCTCGTCCATGATGTAGAACGGGCTGGGCCGCGCCTTGAAGATCGACACCAGCAGCGCGACCGCGACCAGCGACCGCTCGCCGCCGGAGAGCAGCGAGAGCCGCTTGATCTTCTTGCCGGGTGGGCGCGCCTCGACCTCGATGCCGGTCGTGAGCATGTTGGCCGGGTCGGTGAGGGTCAGCTTGCCCTCACCGCCGGGGAACAGTCGGCTGAAGACGCCCTCGAACTGGGCGGCGGTGTCGTGGAAGGCCTCGGTGAACACGCGCTCCACCCGCTCGTCGACCTCGCGCACGATGTCGAGCAGGTCGCGCTTGGACTTCTTCAGGTCCTCGAGCTGCTCGGTGAGGAACTTGTGCCGCTCCTCCAGCGCCGCGAACTCCTCGAGCGCCAGCGGGTTCACGCGACCCAGCGCGTTGAGCGCTCGATCAGCCTTGCGCAGCCGCTTCTCCTGGGTCTCGCGGACGTAGGGCCCGGGCTCGGGGATCTCGTCGGGGTCGCTCTCGCAGGTCGTCCTGCAGGACGGAGACGTCGCGCCGCACGACGGTGAGCGCCTGGTCTCGCTCGGTGCGCTCCTGCTCGGCGACGGCGCGCCGGAGGGCCGCGGTGTCGAGGGCGCCGGCGATCAGGGTGCTCGCGTACGCCGCGCCGCGTCGGACGGCCTCGGCCACCGTCGCCTCGCGCTTGCGGCGTTCCTGGCGCGCGGCCAGTCGCTGGCGGGCGGCCAGCTCGTTGCGCGCCGCCCCCTCGAGGGAGTCGGCGCGGCCCTTGAGGGCCCGGGCCCGCTCCTCCTTGGTGCGCAGCGTCAGCCGCAGCTCGGTCTCGGCCGTTCGTCCACGGCTGGCTTCGAGCTCGAGGCGATCACGCTCGTCGGTGCTGGGGTCCTGCGACTCGGTCGGCTCGGCGCTCGCCTCGTCGAGGCGCTCGGTCAGCTCGGCAAGCTCGCGGCGGTCGTTCTCGAGCCCCGCCGTCGCGTCGGCGATGGAGCGCTCGGTGCGCTCGGCCTCGGCCTTGGCCGACCGAACGGTGGCGCCGAGGTGGCCGAGCCGCTCAGCCACCGCGGCCATCTTCGCGTCCGAGTCGTGCAGCCGCTCGAGGGCCGCCTCGACGTCGTCGGTGGCGACGCGGTGCCGCTCCTGGGCGGAGGTCAGGGCGAACCGCGCCTGCTCCCCGCGCCTGGTGGCATCGGCCACGCGGTCGCGCGTCTCGTCGACGGCCGACTGGATCTCGATGAGGCTGGGCGCGTGGCTGCTGCCGCCACGGACGAAACCGGGGGCGAACACGTCCCCATCGGTCGTGACGGCGGTGATTCCCTCGCCCTGGGCGACCAGGGCGGCTGCCAGGGCGGGGTCGGACACGAGGGCGACCCGGTCGAGGAGCTGCTCCACCGCCGGGCGCACCGTCGCGGGGGCCTCCACCACCTCACGGGCCCAGACCGCCGAACCCTCGAGTCGTGGCCAGCTGGCCGGGTCGCTCGACGAGGCAGTCTGTCCGACGAGGAAGGCAGCCCGACCGGCGTCGTCGGCACGCAACGTGGTCAACGCGCGAGCGGCGTGCTCGACGGACTCCACGGCGAGGGCGTCACCGGCCCAGCCGAGGGCTGCGGCGACCGCGGCCTCGTGACCGCCCTTGACCTGGAGAAGCGACGCGACCGACCCGACGATGCCGTGCCGGGAGTCCGCGGCGGCGAGGAGAGTGGCGGCTCCGTCCTTGCGGGACAGGCTGAGCTCGAGGGCTTCGAGCCGGGCTGTGCCGCTGGTTCGGTCGCGTTCGGCGAGACGCTCGGCCTCGCGGTGCTGCTCGACCTCGGCCTCGACCTGCTCGAGGACGGCGGCGGCCTTCTCGTAGGCCGAGTCCAGCCCTTCCTCACCCTCCTCGTCGACGGCGACGGAAGCCTCGAGGGTGTTGAACTCCTGTTCGGCGGCTGCGGCTCGTTGCAGGGACTGCTCGATGACGCCGCGCAGGCGACCGATCTCCGCCTCGCCGGCTTCGAGACGGCTCCTGCGGGCACCGACCTGACCGGCGAGCTTGGCCAGCCCTTCGCGGCGGTCAGCGGCCGCTCGGGCGAGGCGCTGGAGGCGTTGCTGCTCCGCGGCATACGCCTGCTCGGCGGCCTCGCGGGCGGCGACGGCCCCCTCGAGCTCGGTCCTGGCCTCGCGCACCTCGGCGAGAAGGGCTTCCTCCTGCTTGCGCGCCTCCACGGCCTGGGCGCGCAGCTCCTCCGGGTCGCGACCTGAGGTCTGCTCGTCCTGGGTGTCCTGCGACAGCAGGCGGACGCGTTCGGCGGCGAGCGACTCGGTGGAGGTGAGCTTGTCGCGCAGCTGCTGCAGGCTGAACCAGCGCTCCTGGGCCCTGGCGAGCTCGGGAGCCGCGTCCTCGGCCTGCTGCTCGAGCGCGGCCAGGCGGCTCCGCAGCGTGGTCAGGCCCTCCTCCACCTCGGTGCGCTTGGCGATGAGAGCGGTCTCGTCAGCCACCTCCTGCTCCAGCGTGGAGGTGAGCTGGACGAGGTCGTCCGCGAGCAGCCGCAGGCGGGCGTCGCGGGCGTCGGCCTGGATGACGGCAGCCTTGCGGGCGGCTTCGGCCTGACGACCGAGGGGGCCGAGCTGGCGGCGGATCTCACCGGTCAGGTCGTTGACCCGGGTGAGGTTGGCCTCCATCGACTCGAGCTTGCGGAGCGCCTTCTCCTTGCGCTTGCGGTGCTTCAGGACGCCGGCGGCCTCCTCGATGAACCCGCGACGCTCCTCCGGGGTAGCGCGCAGCACGGCATCGAGCTGGCCCTGACCGACGATGACGTGCATCTCGCGGCCGATGCCGGAGTCGGAGAGCAGCTCCTGCACGTCGAGCAGGCGGCACGAGGTGCCGTTGATGGCGTACTCGGAGCCGCCGTTGCGGAACATCGTCCGCGCGATCGTGACCTCGGTGTAGTCGATCGGCAGTGCGCCGTCGGTGTTGTCGATGGTCAGGGCCACCTCGGCGCGACCCAGGGGCGCGCGTCCGGCGGTGCCGGCGAAGATGACGTCCTCCATCTTGCCGCCGCGCAGGCTCTTGGCGCCCTGCTCCCCCATCACCCAGGCGAGCGCGTCCACGACGTTCGACTTGCCGGAGCCGTTGGGCCCGACGATGCAGGTGATGCCGGGTTCGAGGCGCATCGTGGTCGCCGAGGCGAAGGACTTGAAGCCCTTCAGGGTCAGGCTCTTGACGTACACGAGCGGGTCGGCTCCTGGTTCGTGGCTGGCGGGGTCTGCCGGGGCTGGCTGTGCGTGGGCCACCTTACCTGCGGGATGGAGCCGCCCCCGGCACCTTCCGCCGTCCTGCGTTGCCTGTGCACCGTGAGACTGGAGTGACGCCAGAGGTATGCCGCGCCGCCCCGTCAGCCCGGTCCCTCGCCGTGGGACCCACCCCACCTTCCCCGACTTGTTGCCGGCAGATCGTCACGAGACGGCAATCCGGCGCGTCCGTGACCACCAGGTCGCAACAAGTCCCAGCGGCCCCGGACTTGTTGCCGGCAGATCGTCACGAGACGCCATTCCGGCGCATCCGTGACCACCAGGTGGCAACACGTCCCAGCGCCCCCGGACTTGTTGCCGGCAGATCGTCACGAGACGCCATTCCGGCGCATCCGTGACCACCGGGTCGCAACAAGTCGCGTGGCAACACGTCGCGGGCGGAGCGCTCCGAAGTCAGGAGCCGGCGATGGCCTCGTGGTGGTGGATGACCTCGGCGATCACGAAGTTGAGGAACTTCTCGGCGAACGTCGGGTCGAGCCCGGCCTGGTCGGCGAGGTCGCGCAACCGCGCGATCTGGGCCTCTTCGCGCGCGGGGTCAGCGGGCGGCATACCCTCACGCGCCTTGAGCTCGCCGACCTCCTGGGTGCACTTGAACCGCTCGGCCAGCAGGTGGATCAGGGCGGCGTCGATGTTGTCGATGCTGGCGCGAAGGCGCACGAGATCCTCGGGCGTCGAACGGGAAGTACGGGACCCAGGTCCTGGTGCGGAACCGGGTGTCTGTGCGGGCGAACTCACCCGGCAATCGTAGGCATGCCCGCCGCCACGACGTCGGGCTGTCTCAGATCCTCACGAAGCTGGTCGTTGTCACGTTGCAGCCGTTCGACGAGGAACTCGAGGTCGCGGACGCGGCGGCGCAGTTCGACGGTCTCGAGCATCAGTCGCGGGTCGGACGCCACGCGATAGCCCACCAGGGCCTTGGCCATGTCGACTCCTTCTCCGCAGACGTCGGGGGTCGCGTGCTGCGGGTGCCCGAACCGGGCATCTCTCAGGGTGGCATCCGGATTCCGCAGGGTCAATGCCGCTTCGGTCAGCTCACGTCCATTCTCGTGGTGTCGCGTGCGGCAGGACCGCCCGCGGACTCACTTCTCGACGAAGCCCGCTAGCCCGTCGCGCGGCGCCCCCCAGGTCGTCACGCAGGTGTGCACCTCGCCGGGGCGCAGGTGCTGCGACGGTCGCTCTTCGATGAGCTCCACGAGCTCGCGGATGCGCTCCTCGTCACCCTGGGCGACCACCTCGACCCGGCCGTCGCCGGCGTTGCGGGCATGGCCGACCAGACCCAGCTCGAGGGCCCGCGCGCGGGTCCACCAGCGGAAACCGACGCCCTGCACCCGACCGTGAACCCAGATGACCGCCCGGGCGGGACCGTTGTGATCCATGTGCACCACCTCTCGGTTCAGTTGTACAACCGCAGGACCTGTCCTGTCAGCCGCGCCTCAGTCGGGGACGCGGCTGGCAGCGCGGGCAGGAGAACGACGACCGGTTCATGAAGGCCTCGCGCCGGATCAGCGTGCCGCACCGGTCGCAGGGCCGCCCCTCCTGGCCGTAGGCGTGCAGCGACCGGTCGAAGTAGCCGGACGCGCCGTTCACGTTGACGTACAACGCATCGAAGCTCGTGCCGCCCTCCCCCAGCGCGGCCAGCATCACGTCGTGGGCGTGGCCGAGCACCCGCGAAAGGGTCGGCTTGGTCAGCGACGAACACAGCCGCTCACCGTGCACCTGCGCCCGCCAGAGCGCCTCGTCGGCGTAGATGTTGCCGATCCCGGCGACGAGGGTCTGGTCGAGCAGGGCGCGCTTCACCGCGGAGTCGCGGGACTTCATCCGCCGCACGACCGCGACCTGGTCGTAGGCCGCCTCGAACGGGTCGGGCGCGATGTGGGCGATGGTCTCGGGGACGAGGTCGTCCGTGAGCTCGGCCAGCGCCATCCCGCCGAAGGTGCGCTGGTCGACGAACCGCAGCTCGGGGTCACCCTCGGCGAAAGTGAATCGCGCGTGCAGGTGCTTCTCCTCCGGGGCGTCCGACGCCTCGACGAGCAGCTGCCCGCTCATGCCGAGGTGCGCGATGAGGCCCTGCCGGTGGCCGTCGGGGGCGCGCAGCACGAGCCACAGGTACTTGCCGCGTCGCCGCGCCTGCTCGACGTGGTTGCCGGTCAGCTGGTCGGCGAGGTCGAGCGGTCCCGGCAGGTGGCGCCGCGCCACCCGCTGCCCGCGGAACTCGGCAGCCGTGATCGTGCGCCCGACCACGTGGTCGGCGAGACCGCGGCGGACCACCTCGACCTCGGGCAGCTCAGGCATGGGGCAACTCAAGCATGCGGGGCCGACACCCCTGCGGGGTGGCCCTCACGGACATGGGTATGCCGGGTGCTCGCCTAGGAGGGCGAGCCCGCCACGGCGTCCTCGTCGGCCAGGACCACGGAGTCGGGCAGGTTGTCCGACGAACCGGCGGCCACACCTGCGGCGGCGCGCGCGCTCAGGGCACGCCAGGCCAGCTCGGCAGCGCGCTGCTCGGCTTCCTTCTTCGACCGACCGGTGCCGGTACCCAGCACCTCATCACCCACCACCGCCTGGGCGTGGAAGGTCTTCTCGTGGTCGGGGCCCTCTTCCTCGACGCGGTACTCCGGGACGCCCTGGGCTGTGGATGCGCCGAGTTCCTGGAGGCTGGTCTTCCAGTCCAGGCCGGCGCCGAGGGTGGCGCTGGCAGCCATGAGCGGGTCGAGCAGGTGGTGCACGAGGTTCGCCGCGGCCGCCATGCCGCAGGACAGGTAGACCGTCCCGATGACGGCTTCCATCGTGTCGGCGAGGATCGAGGCCTTGTCGCGTCCCCCGGTGCTCTCCTCGCCACGACCGAGCATCACGTGGTCACCCAGGCCGAGGGTGCGGGCCACATCAGCCAGGGCGCGCATGTTGACGACGGCAGCGCGCAGCTTCGCGAGCTGCCCCTCGGGCAGGTCGGGGTGCGTGGCATACAAGGTGTCGGTGACCACGAGCCCGAGAACCGAGTCGCCGAGGAACTCGAGGCGCTCGTTGTTGGGCAGGCCACCGTTCTCGTAGGCGTACGAGCGGTGCGTGAGGGCACGCAGGAGCAGCGACTCGTCGACGGGGCCCCCCACCACCTCCGTGAGGTGCTGGACGAAGCCGTCGACGGGCCGCTGCATCGCGCTGTCCCCCGGGAGGGACGGAGTGGGACTCACGCGCGGTTCAGACTGACTCAGCCCTGGTGCTCGGTGCGCTCGGCCGGCGTGTAGTGACGACCCTTGTAGGTGCCACAGGACGGGCAGGCGATGTGCGGCTGCATGGCAGCCTTGCACTGCGGGCACGTGGTGAGCGTGGTCGCCGTCGCCTTCCAGTTCGCACGACGCGAACGGGTGTTGGAGCGCGACGTCTTCCGCTTCGGGACAGCCACGTCAGTTCCTCTTCTCTTCGGTGTTGCTGTGGGTTTCGACCTGGGCGCTGCCCAGGAGGTCGGTGCTCTCGGGGGACAGCGCGCTCAGCGCGGCCCACCGGGGGTCGAACACATCGTGGTGGTGGTCCGGGTCGTCCGCCAGGCGCGCTCCACACTCGGAGCACAGTCCCGGACAGTCGGCACGGCACACGGGCTGGAACGGCAGTGCAGGCACCACCGTGTCCAGGAGCACGGGTTCGAGGTCGAACAGGTCGCCCTCGAGGGTGTGCTCCTCGGTCTCGTCGTCGTCCGCTCCCACCTCACGGTGGTGGGCCGCGCGATCGGCGTAGGCGAACAGCTCCTGGAAGTTCCCCTCAACCTCGTGGCTGACGGGGTCCAGGCACCGCACGCAGGCGCCGGTCGCCGTGGCGCGGGCCGAGCCGGTGACCAGCACGCCCTCGACGACGGACTCGAGCCGGAGTTCCAGCTCGATCGTGGACCCCTGCGGGACCGCGATGACGTCCGTGCCGAAGTCGGCAGGTGCCTCGATCGTGCGCTGCAGGCGTTCCATCGAACCGGGTCGCCGACCGAGGTCCGTGGTGTCGAAGACCAGCGGCGATCGGGGATTCAGGTGTTCCATGGCTCCAGCAGACGTCGAGTGACTCGGACTTCGCCTCGGGCGAGGACAAGACCGACGCACGAGATTACCGGAGCACGGCCCAGTCCCCCAAATGCGCGGGTATGCCGGGTGGCTGCCGACCCTCGAACCGCCGCCCTCACCGGACCGCACCAAGGGGCTCCGCACGCTCCAGCGCCGCCCCAAGGACAGGTGCCAGCGTGCGCACGTAGGTCGCCGTGAGGTGGTCGCCGGCCCGGTGGATGGCGACGTTGCCGATGGCGACGGGGCAGCGTTCCACCGGGCAGATCCATTCCGTGAGGTCGACCAGCGGGGTGGCGGAGGCGGTGCTGGCCTCGCGCTGGGCGGGCAACCCGCTCCCCGCCACGGCGCGGTCCCGGGCGAAGGCGCACCGGCTCAGCTCGTGCGGGTGGCGGGCCGTGCAGACGTCCAGGTCGTTGGGCGACACCGGGCTGTCCCCCAGCACGACGACGGGGATCCCGGCGCCACGCAGCGCCGACCAGCGGTCTGCCAGCCCGGCCACCAGCGCAGTACTCGTGGCGTGGGCGCCGTCCCAGGCCGTCGCGGCATACCCGGACGTGAGGACCAGGTCGGGAGGGTCGGCCCGGAGCCGGTCCACGACACGGCGGTTCCACTCGTCGCACGCCGGATAGGGCCTGCCTTCGTTCTGGGCACGGCCGGCGGCAAAGGCGCAGGCCGACTTGCCGTAGGTCACGATCCTCCAGCCGCGGTCCGGAGCCAGCCGTTCGAGGGCCGGCAACCACTGCATCGCCTTGGAGTCCCCGACCAGGGCCACCGTGGTCGCTCCCCCCGACACCCCGAACTCGCAGGTCACCGGGTCCTCGACCAAACGGTCCACCTGGCACCGGTCGACGTCGGCCCTGGGACGGTCCTCGCCGGCGAGCTGCGGATCGGGGGTCAGCCACTCCCAGTCGTCGACGGCGTAGTTCGCGGGGTCGGTGCTGGGCGGCGAGGCGAGCGTGGCCGCGCCGAGGGTCTCGATGGCCGGTCGGGGGCCCGCGATCGGCGTGGTGCGGAACGGCGACGACGCCTGCGCGAGCGGGAGCGCGGCGAGGGCGCCCACCGCGGACAGCGCGAGTCCCAGGGCGAGCACGGGCCGGGTGCGGGCCGCCAGCGTCCGGCTGTGGTGGATCGGGCTCTCCAGGAACCGGTGACTCAGCCAGGCGGGCACGACGGCGAGGGCGACGGCCAGCGCCTGCTGCGTCGCGCCGAGCCCGTCGAACGCCCACTCGCTGAGGACGAGGACCGGCCAGTGCCAGAGGTAGAGCGAGTAGGACAACCCACCGATCCAGACCATCGGCGCGGTGCCGAGGACGCGGACCGGGCCGGCCGGCGTCCCCGTCCAGCCGGCGTAGAGGACCGCGGCGGCGCCCAGCGTCGGCACCAGGGTCCACCCGCCGGGCGTGACCGCGTCGGCCGGTAGCCAGCAGGCCGAGCCCAGGACCGCGGCGAGGCCCACCCAGCCGATGGCGGCGTCGAGCAGCCCCCTGCCCCGTGAGGACGCAGCGGCCGGGCCCTCTCCCGTATGCCGCGCCCGCTCGCCTCTGCCTGCACACCAGACCGCGAGCGCCGCACCGACCCCGAGCTCCCACGCCCGCGTGGTGGTGACGAAGTAGACCCGCGCCGGGTCGACGGCACCCAGCCACACGGCATACGCGAAGGAGGGCACGGCGATGGCGGCGAGCAGGACCCCCACCGCGCCCACGGTTGGGCGCCGACCCAGCCGGCGCAGCACGAGCGCGAGCGCGATCAGCGCGAGCGGCCAGATGACGTAGAACTGCTCCTCGACCGCGAGCGACCAGAAGTGCTGCACCGGTGAGGGGATGCTGTCCGAGGCGAGGTAGTCGACGGCCCGGTGCGAGAACACCCAGTTGACGACGTACAGGGCCGCACCAGCGACATCGGTGCCGATCTCGCGGCGGCGCAGGCCGGGAACCACCGCCAGGGCCACGAGCGCAGTGACGACGAGGACGAGGATCGCCGCGGGCAGCAGCCGACGGATCCGTCGACCCACGAAGCGGGCCCAGTCGATGGTGCCGGTGGCGACCAGCTCGCGGACCAGGAGGCTCGTGATGAGGAAGCCCGAGATGACGAAGAAGACGTCGACCCCGAGGAAGCCGTTCGCCAGCGGGACACCGGCGTGGTAGGCCATCACGAGCAGCACGGCGATGGCTCGCAGCCCCTCGATGTCGGGCCGAAAGCGTTCCGGCCGGGGGGATCTCGAGGTCAGGTCACTGCTCCCGCAGGCGCGCCAGGAGGGCGTCCCGGACGCGGTCGCTGACCAGCCCGGAGACGTCGCCGCCGTAGCGCGCGACCTCCTTGACCAGCGAGCTCGAGATGTGTTCGAGGCTCGGGTCACCGGGGAGGAAGACGGTCTCGACGCCGGTCAGGTGCCGGTTCATCAGGGCCATCGGCAGCTCGTAGGCGAAGTCGGTGCCGCCCCGCAGACCCTTCACGATCGCCGTCGCGTCCAGCTCGCGGCAGACGTCGACGAGCAGCCGGTCGGCGAACAGCTCCACGCGGACGTTTCCCAGGTCGCGGCAGCCGTCGAGGATGAGGTCGCGACGCTCCTCCGGGCTGAAGGTCCCGCGCTTGGCAGGGTTGTGCAGCACCGCGACGACGACCTCGTCGTAGAGCGCTGCGGCGCGCCGGATGACGTCGGCGTGGCCGAGCGTGACGGGGTCGTAGGAGCCGGGGCACACACACCGTCTCGTCGCTGGGCTGGTCACACCGGCACGCTAGCAGCGCAACCGGCTACTCCTTGTCGTCCTCGCCCTCGTCGTCGGCCGGGAGGAGGCCTTCCTTGTGCGCCCGCGCGACGATCTCGCGGACGTTGGTGAGGGTCCCGACCCCGGCCTCGAGGAGGCGGTTGCGTTCGGTCGCCCACTTCACGCCGAGGTCCTGGCGGACCTCCTCCGACACCTCGGTGCGGGCCGGGTTGAGGATCGTCTGCTCCTCCTCGCCGATGTGGTGGTTGAGCGCGGTGGCGAGGTCCTCGACGGCGTCGTCGAACTTCTGGGTGTCGGTGCCCTTGCACTCCAGGAGCGCCAGCAGGGCCTCGTTGCCCTCAGCGTGTTCCTCCTCGCCGTGCTCGGCCTCGTGGGCCGTGATGGCGTCCTTGCGCTTGAGGCTCGCATAGACCTTCGCCTCCTCCGCCTCACCATGGGCGATGAGGACCGCGGCCAGGGTGGCCCGGGCCGCCTCGCGGTCCGCCGTGGCGTCGCGCAGGTCGCGCAGGAGTGCCTCGAAGAATCGGTGGTCGTCGAGGATCAGCTCGACGACGTCGCCGTTGGTCGGCCGGGGGATCTCGTAGTCCGTCATGTCCATACCCTCTCCCACCTGCGGCGATGCCACACCTCGGGGGTCGCGGCGAGACGACGTCCCACCCACCGGACGCCTGGTTTGAAGTCGGGACGCGGGTTGCGACACGGTGGAGGGGTCCTGACCTCCATAGCCTGACACCGTCGGAAAAGAAGGAGCCACATGCTCACCCTGACCGAGAACGCCAGCACGATCGTCAAGACCCTCGTGGACCAGAACCTCAGCACCGAGGACGCGGGTCTGCGCTTCAGCCAGGAAGGCGTCGACTCCGGCGGCCTGACGGTGACCACCGCCGAGCAGGCCCTGCCCGGTGACGCCGTCGTCGAGCAGGACGGCGCCAAGGTCTACCTCGACGAGACCGCCGCCGTGGCCCTGGGCGACCAGGTGCTCGATGCCGCGGTGGACGAGACCGGGGGTGTGCAGTTCAGCCTGCTCCCCTCCTCCCCCACGGTCTGACCGACCAAAGTCACGGAGCCCGATCGCTGTGCGGTCGGGCTCCGCCGCGTTCGGCCCTGCTCGCATCCCTTGCCAGGGCGGCGCTCAGGCCACGACGTCGGGCAGGCGTGGGCCTGCGAACCAGATCTTCGTCTCGCCGTAGCGTCGCTCCCCCTCGCGCTCGAGCTCCTCGGGCCAGGCCGGTTCCGGTGACCTCGCGGACCGTTCGACCACCACCAGCGCCTCGGGATCGAGCCACTCCTGCTCCACCAGGGCGACGAGGTCCGCGGCCAGCTCCTCCTCGCCGAGCTCGTACGGCGGATCGAGGAAGACCAGCGTCTGTGGCTGCGCCGGAGCCGCAGACAGAGCCCGCTGCACGGTGGCGTGCCGCACCGTGATCCCGGGTATGCCGAGTGCTCCCGCGTTCTGACGGGTCACCTTCGCGGCGGCCTTGTCCGACTCCACGAGCAGCACGGTCGCCGCGCCACGGCTGGCCGCTTCGAGACCGAGGGCGCCGGACCCGGCATACAGGTCCACCACCCGCGCACCGACGAGCACCTCGAGGTGCTCGAGACGCGAGAACAGCGCTTCTCGGACGCGGTCGCTCGTCGGTCGGGTGCCCGAGCCTGCCGGGGTGGCCAGCCGCATGCCCCCGGCCCGCCCACTGATGATCCGCGTCACGGCGGCAACGTAGCAGCGCCGCCGGACCCAGGTCCCTCGCTCAGGGCGCGTGCACCGTCGGGTCGTCCCGCAGCACGTCCAGGAGCAGCGTCAGCACGGCGTCGGGCCGCTCCATCGACGGCAGGTGGCCGGCCCAGTCCAGCTCGACCCACTCGGCCCCCGGGATCTGCCTGCCGAGATGAGCGGCAATGGCGCGGAAGTGGTCCAGGTCGTGCGCGCCCGACACCACCAAGGTGTCCACCGCCAGGGCCGTCGGGTCGACCTCGATCCGGCGCGCCGAAGGCGGCGGGTCCTGTTCGTCGGCCGCCAGCTGGACCTCGTAGGCACGGCGTTGCATCGTCGCGACGAGCTCTCGCACCTCGGGCCCCGCCTCCGGTCCCACCCAGGTGTCCACGGTGAGTGCGGCGGCACCCGCGAGGTCGCCCGCCTCGAGCAGCCGTGCCTCCTCGTCGCCATAGGCCTCCAAGGCCGGCGCGTCTGCTTCGGAGGGCTCCAGCCCGCGATAGCCAGGGCAGAGCAGGACCAGCGAGGAGACCCGCGCCGGATGGGCCGTCGCGAGCTCCATCGCCACCCGCCCGCCGTACGAGGACCCGACCACCGCGGCGCTGCCCACCCCCAGCGAGTCGAGCAGCCCGTCGAGGTCGTCGGCGTCTGCGTACTCCTCGCCCGGTTGCGCCGAGTCGCCGAATCCTCGCAGGTCGGGACGGATCACGCGGAAGGTGTGGCGCAGCCCCGGGACCAGGGGGTCCCACATGCGGCGGTCGGCGACTCCCGCATGGAGCAGCAGGACCGCTGGGCCGGAACCTTCGTCGTCATGGGAGAGCAGCACCCTTCGAGACTAGGGCGAACTCGCATGTGAGCGCCCCTGCAATTTCGGTCAACCCTCGCGTCATCCCCGCTCGAGGAAGGCTGCCTGCTCCTCGTCGAGGCGTTCGCCGACCGCCACGCTGAGCTCGGGGTGGGCCGTGAGGTCGAGGTCGGAGGCCACGAGCTCGGCAGCGTCCTCACGGGCCTGCAGGATGAGCTCTTCGTCGCGCACGAGGGACAAGAACCGGAAGCTGCCCCTTCCCATCCCCCTGGTGGACCGGCCACCACCGCTCTGTCGTCCACTGAGCACGTCACCGGTCCCGCGCAGCTCGAGGTCGAGCTGGGCGAGGGCGAACCCGTCGGTGGTGGCGGCGACTGCCTCGAGTCGTTCGCGGGCTCCCCCGTCGGCCTCGGCACCGGTCATGAGCAGGCACAGGCCGGGGTGTCCCCCACGACCCACGCGTCCACGGAGCTGGTGGAGCTGGGAGACCCCGAACCGGTCTGCGTCCATCACGACCATCACGGTCGCGTTCGCGACGTCGACGCCTACCTCGATGACGGTGGTCGAGACGAGGACTCCGGTCTCTCCGCGGGTGAAGCGCGCCATCGCGGCGTCCTTGTCCTCGGGGGTCATCCGGCCGTGCAGGACGTCGACGGTGATGCCGTGGAGCGCAGGGTCGGACCGCAGCTGCTCGACGACCGCGAGGACGCTGGCCCAGACGCGTGGCGCCGTCGACTCCGCGGGCTCCCCTTCGTCGAGCTCGGCATCCTCGGCCGTCGGGCGCGCGTCGGGAACCTCCTCGTCGGAGACGCCGCTGGAGTCCTCGGTGTCCACGATCCTCGGGCACACGACGTACGCCTGGCGGCCGGTCCGGACCTCCTCGGCGATGCGTTCCCAGGTGCGCTCGACCCATCGGGGGTTGTCGGTCGGGACGACGTGCGTCGTGATGGGGGCGCGACCTCGCGGCAGCTCGGTGAGCGTCGAGGTCTCCATGTCGCCGAACACCGTCATCGTCACGGTCCGTGGGATCGGGGTGGCCGTCATCACGAGCACATGGGGCGGTTGCCTTGCCTTGTCCCGCATGGCATCTCGCTGCTCGACCCCGAAGCGGTGCTGCTCGTCGACGACGACGAGGGCGAGGTCGAAGAACTGGACGTGCTCCTGGATCAGGGCATGTGTGCCGATCACGATGCCGGCGTCGCCGCTCGCCAGGTCGAGCAGCGACTTCTTCCGGGCGGCCGCCGACTGACTGCCGGTGAGCAGTGCGACCTGCGTCCCGATCTCGCTGCCTCCGAGCATTCCGCGCTCGGCAAGCTCCCCGAGCATCGCTGTGATCGAGCGATGGTGTTGTGCCGCAAGGACTTCCGTGGGGGCAAGCAGTGCAGCCTGACCACCTGCGTCGACGGCCGCCAGCATGGCCCGCAGCGCGATGACCGTCTTCCCGGAGCCGACCTCACCTTGCAGCAGGCGGTTCATGGGGGTGTCGCCGGACATCTCGCGGGCGAGGGTCGCCCCGATCTCCCGCTGACCCTCCGTCAGCTCGAACGGCAGCCGGGCGTCGAACGCGTCGAGCAGCCCACCCACGAGGGGCGTCCGCGCGACCGCGGTGTGCTGGAGGGCTGCCCGGGCACGACGCTGCGCCAGCAACGTCTGCAGGACCAGGGCCTCCTCGTAGCGCATCCGCTGACGGGCGCGATAGACCTCCGGCATCTCCCTCGGGACGTGGATGCCGCGAAGAGCTTCCAGCCGACCGGGCAGGCCGCGCCGCTGTCGCAGGTCGGCGGGGACCGGATCCGGCAGCGCGTCGAGCTGGTCAAGCGTCAGGCGCACGCACTCGGCAACGGCCCAGTTCTGCATGCCTTTGACCTGGAGGTAGACCGGGATCGGCCCACGGTCGGTGGCGGCATCGCCGAGTCCGCCGTGCATGAGCTGGTATGCCGGGTGCGCCAGCTGCCATCTCCCGCGGTACTTCCCGACGGTGCCGGCGAACAAAGCCGTCGTGCCGGGCACCAGGGAGTCCTTGTGCCCCCACGCCTTGAAGAAGACCAGGTCCACCTCGTGTGCGCCATCGGTGATGGTGACGGTGAGCATCTCGCCACGGCGGTTCTTCATCGACCGGGTCGCTGCGGTCTTGACGGTGGCCACCGCCACGACGTACATCCCGACGTGCAGCATGCCGAGGTCAGCGCTGTGTTCGAGGTAGCGCCGCGGCCAGAACTCCAGCAGGTCCCCCACGACGTTGATCCCTCGGTGCTTCGCCAGCTTGGGCGCGGCCGTGGAGACGATCTGTGAGAGCTTGGTGGACTGCGTGACCACACCGACCACGCCTACTCGACTCCGAGCAACAAGGGGTAGTGCGGCTGGCCGCCGTCGATCAGGCTGACCTCGACGTCCCGGTGCCCGCGCTCGATGCGGGCGCCGMGCGACTCGGTGAGTCCGGGTGGCGCGTCGGCGCCACCGATCACGGTGACGATCTCGCCGCCACTGCTCAGCAGCCTGGCCACCACGTCGATGGCGACCTCCTCGAGGTCGGCGCCCACGATGACGACATCTCCCGCGACGGCACCCAGGACGTCTCCGGGCTCGCACGGGCCCGCGCTGGTCAGGGCCTGCTTGCTCGCCACAGCCACCGCGCCATGGCGGGTCGCAGCCGCCGCGTGGCTCATCTGGGCGGCGTTGCGTGAACCGCTCGCGGTCGGGTCGAAGACCGCCAGCGCCGCCAGGCCCTGGACAGCTGTCCGCGAGCGCACGACGTGCAGCATGATCCCGTCCTGCTCGGCCGCACTCGCCGCGGCCTCGGCCGCCATGACGGTGTCGCCGTCGTTGGGCAGCACGATCACCTCGAGCGCATGCACCGAGCGGGCCGCGTCGAGCAGCTTTCCTGCTGACGCACGCCGGCCCGGCCCGCTCTCGACGACCTTGGCCCCCGCCTGCCCGAGCACCGCCGCCAGCCCCGGACCCGCCGCACAGGCGACGACGGCAACACCGGCCGCGGGGTGGGCACCGCCGACCTGGTCCGCTCGGTCACCCTGACCTGCACGATCACCGTGGGTGGCACGATCACCCTGAGAGGCAAAGTGAGTCACCCGGACGCGGTAGGGACGCCCTGCCTCGATCCCCGCCTCCACAGCGGCTCCGACGTCGTCGACGTGCACGTGGACGTTCCACAGGTCGGGACCGCCGACGACGAGCAGCGAGTCACCGAGCGCGTCCAAGGTGTCGCGCAGCACCGCCGCCCGCTCCTCGTCGCTGTCGCGCAGCAGGTACATGACCTCGTAGGCCGGCCCGCCGGGGACGAGGTCGCCCTCGCCCGTGGGCGAGCCGCCAGAGGCGCCCATCGGCGCGACCACGCCGCCGGCCTGGCTCCAGTCCTCTCGGCGGTGCATGGTGTCGTCGGCGAAGACCTCCATCCGCTCTCCGACGTGGGTTCCGTCCTGGTGCACGACCCGCGCGAGAGCCTCGAGGAGCAGGAGGTAGCCCGCGGCTCCTGCATCGACGACGCCCGCGCGCTCCAGGGCGGGCAGCTGGGCGGTCGTGGCCTTCAGGGCCTCGGTGGCAGCGTCGAGGGCGTCCTCCGCCACGGCGACCAGCCCACGGTCGACGGCGGCCGCACCCGCGCTTGCTGCCGCCCGAGCGACGGTGAGGATGGTCCCCTCGGCCGGCCTGGTCACACTCGCGTAGGCACGCTGGCTGGCGCGCTCCAGTCCATCCGCAATCGTCCCGGCATCGGCGAGGTCCTTGCCGCTCTCCGCGATGGCCTCGGCGAAACCGCGGACCAGCTGGCTGAGGATCACGCCGGAGTTGCCACGGGCCGTCAGCAGCAGGGAGCGCGCCATGGCGCTGCACTCCTGCTCGAGCGAGGCGGCACCGAGGATGCCGGCCCTCTCGTGCTCGGTGCGGACCGAGTCGAGCGCCGCGTCGAGGCTGAGGTAGAGATTGGTGCCCGTGTCACCGTCGGGGACGGGAAAGACGTTGAGCGCGTCGATCTCGGCCCGTCGCGCGGCGAAGGCGGCGCGCGTGAGCACGGCCCATCGCCTCGCGTCCACGGCACTGAGGGCTTCGAGCACGGTGGCAGGCTAGTCGCAGACGCCCTCGTCAGCCCCGTTTTGGCCGTTGCGCCACACCTCGGCTACGCTTGACCGGTTCCCATGGACCTCTGCGTCGCTGGCCTGTGCCCGCGCGAGGAGACACCGGGAGCGCCCCATTTCTTGTACCAATCGATTTCAGGAGAACACCCGTGGCTGCCAACTGCGACGTCTGCGGCAAGGGACCGGGCTTCGGTCACAACATTTCGCACTCGCACCGCCGCACCAAGCGTCGCTGGAACCCCAACATCCAGCGCGTCAAGGCCCTGGTGGGCGACGCGGGCGTGACCCCGAAGCGTCTCAATGTCTGCACCTCGTGCCTCAAGGCCGGCAAGGTCAAGCGCTGACCCTGCCCCTGCGGCATACCGAAACGAGCCGATCTCCCCACCGGGAGGTCGGCTCCTTTCATGCCTGTCCCTGAAGTGTCTGATTTCATGCTTCAACCCCTGAAGTGATCCCAGCCGCGCGGCTGCTGCACCACGCCGTCGAGCGTGACGCCCTCGCCCGCCTCGACCACGCCGATGGTGCGCCAGCCGTCCGGGACGCCCACGGGAAAGGTTGCCAGGAGGCTGTGCTCCTCGCCGCCCGCGAGCACGCACTCCCAGGCAGCGTCACCGACCGCCTGCTCGACGGCGGCGAGGTCGTCGTGCAGCGCCGCCGGGGACAGAGCGAGGCGCGCTCCGCTGGCCTGGGCGATGCGGTGTCCGTCGCGCAGCAAGCCGTCGGACAGGTCGATCATGGCGCTCGCGCCGGCTTCGGCCGCCTGCCTCCCGGCGATCACGTGGACCCTGGGTCGCAGGTGGTGAGCCAGGCAGGCCGCGGGTATGCCGGCCGCAGCCGCTCGGGGGTCGGCGCCCCCCTCGAGCATGGCCAGGCCGGCGGCGGAGCGGCCCAGGGTGCCGTAGACCGCGACGACATGGCCCGGCCGAGCACCGCTGCGCAGCACAGGTTCGCGGCCGTCCAGGTCACCGAGCGCCGTCACCGACACCATGAGCACGCCGGCCGGCGCCGATGACAGGTCGCCACCGGCGACGACGACCCCCAGCGCGGCCGCATCTTCCCCGAGGGTGCGCGCGAACTCGACCACCCAGTCCAGCGGGGTCGCCGGGTCGGCGACGAGCGACACCAGGATCGCGGTGGACCGCGCGCCCATGGCCGCGACGTCGGCGAGGTTCTGGGTGAGCAGCTTGGTTGCGACGTCAGCCGCCGTCGACCACTCGTCGAGCCAGTCGCGGCCGCGGACCATCGAGTCCGTGGTCGCCACGGTGGTCGAACCGGTGCGAAGGACCGCGGCGTCGTCACCGGGGCCGACCGCCAATGACGGACCAGCCTCGAAGAACGGGAAGATCCGCTGAAGCAGGTCCGACTCGGACACCTCCGCCAGCGTCAGCGCGGCCGTGACCATGACTTGACCTCCTCGTGACGGCCCGGGGGAGACGGGCGGGACACGGGCACGGTAGCGTCTGCCGTGGCCGAGGTGCGCCCCCGGCCATGCGGTTCTCCGGGGTCGTGGAAACAGGCTCTGTCTCAAGAGCAGGCTGTGCACAAGGAAACAGGCTCAACCTGTTGTCAACAGAAAGTGTGAGGTGTCTCGTGGTGGTCCAGGCTTACATCCTGATCCAGACCGAAGTCGGCAAGGCGGCGTCCGTTGCCGAGGCCATTGCCGCAATTTCCGGTGTAGTCCTCGCCGAGGACGTGACCGGGCCCTACGACGTGATCGCCCGTGTCGAGGCCAACACCGTTGACGAGCTGGGCAAGCTGGTCATCGCCAAGATCCAGGACGTGCCGGGCATCACCCGCACCCTGACCTGCACCGTCGTCCACGTCTGAGCGTCCCACCGACCTCTGTGTGCCCCGGCGCCCGCCACGCGGCCGCGCGCCCACTGCGCACCACGACCACCGGCCTCCTCGTCCTCGGGGTGGCCGGTGGTCTGCTGTCAGGGTGTTCCGACTCGGTCGAGGTCATCCCTCCCCCGCACGACGCAGCCTGTGAGTCCGCCACCGCGTTGTGGCCGGCGAAGGTGGCGGGCAAGGAACCCCGGACAGTGGACAGTGGGCAGCGCACCACGGGCCCCACAGGCAGGGATGCCAGGGCGTGGGGCGACCCCGCCGTCATCGCGTCGTGCGGCTGGCCGGCGCTCGGCGCCACCGACAAGGAGTGCCTTGACGTCGACGGCGTCTACTGGGTCGTCGAGCGGCTCGGGGACGGCGTGAAGTTCACGTCCTTCGGACGCGCGCCGGCGATCGAGGTGCTCGTGCCGGACTCCTACAAACCCGAGCCCCTGCTGCTCCCTGCCTTCGGACCAGCTGCCAAGGCGCTGCCCACCAACGGCCGCTCCTGCAAGTGACGGCCGGGGTGGGTCAGACACGTCCGACACCGTTGGTTGTCAGCGACTGGACACGACTGACCAGCTCGCGCCCCCGAAACGGCTTGACCATGTAGTCATCGGCTCCTGCGGTGAAGGCTTGGTCGATGTCGGCCTCCTGGGCTCGAGACGTCAGGAGCAGGACGGGGATGTTCTTGGCCCGAGGGTCCGCACGCAGGGCCCGGCAGACCTCGACCCCGCTCAGCCCGGGCATCATCCAGTCCAGGATCACCAGGTCGGGTTGCTGCGTCAGGGCAGTGGCCAGTCCCGCGTCACCGTTGCCCTCGGCGAGCACGTCGTAGCCGGCGCGACTCAGCAAGCTGATGACGAGATCTTGGATGTCCACATCGTCTTCCACAACGAGAACCTTCATCGGTGGTCCCTTCGCGCGGCTCGTCTCGCGGCCGCCGTCGACCGTTCGGCCAGCGTACGCGTGGTGACTGCCGGCCACGCCCACGCGAGCAGTCGCCGATCAGCCAGCCAGGCCAGGCGGTTTGCCCAATCGATCGTCGTCGGGCAGTCTCACCATCGTGGACCGCGTGGAATTCCTGCGACTCAGAACCGCGCTGACATCCAACCTGCCGCCGGCATCTGGTGCGCTCATCGACGCCGCTGCAGCCAGGCTTCGTCAACGACTGGTGTCGAGCGTCATGTTCGCTCACGTCGAGGTGGAGGCCACGGAGGACCCCGACCGTCTTCTGGTCGCCCTGGTCCGCTACCGGCCCGGCACGCCCGAGCGTCAGGTGTCCAGCTTCCTCGAGGCGGTGTGGATCTCCGAGCTGCGTCTCCCCGGTCTGGATGTGTTCCACTTTCTCGCCGAGGACGGGCAGGTCGAGCTCGAGTCCGTGACGGGAGACCCGGAGTCCGGGTACTTCCTCAGCCTGAACCTGATAGCAGTCGAGGGCAGCGCCGAGGACTTCGAGGGCAGGGCCGAAGGCTTCGAGGGCAGCGCAGACTTCGAGACCCAGCCTCCGGTCGAGACCGATGCCCCGCCCACGAAGAAGCGGTGGTTCCGCAGCTAGCCGCCGTCATGGGCGCCCGTCGCGTGTGGACTCCCAGCGGTGACGGAGCGCTCAGCGGAGTCCGACGGGGCGGGTCAGGGCGAGCTGGATGAGCTCGTCGATCAACTCCGGGTACGGCAGCCCCGTCGCCTCCCACATCTGGGGATACATCGAGTGCGGCGTGAAACCGGGCATCGTGTTGATCTCGTTGATGACGACGTCGCCGGTGTCGGTGTAGAAGCAGTCCACCCGCGCCAGTCCCTCGCAGCCGAGCGCCTCGAACGCGGCACCCGCGAGCCGCTGGACCTCGGCCGACACCGAGTCGGGCACGTTGGCCGGGCACGACAGCACCGCACCGTCGTCGAGGTACTTGGCCTCGAAGTCGTAGAACTCGTGACCGCCCGCGGTCGTCACCTCGATCTCGCCGACGTGTGAGACCCGCGGCGCGTCGGTCCCACGTCCCTGGAGCACCGCACACTCGATCTCGCGTCCCACGATGCCCTGCTCGACGATGACCTTGCGGTCGTGCTCGCGGGCGATCTCGATGGCCGCCTCGAGCGCCTCGGGTGTCGACACCTTCGAGATGCCCATGCTCGAGCCGGCCCGCGACGGCTTCACGAAGACGGGGTAGTCCAACGCACCGACGGCGTCCATCGCCGCGGCCTTGTCGCGCCGCCACTGCGAGTCGGTGATCACGGCATACGGGCCGACCGGGAGTCCGGCGCCGGCAAACAGGACCTTCATGTAGTGCTTGTCCATCCCCGCGGCGGACGCGAAGACGCCGGACCCGACGTAGCGGATGTCGGCCATCTCGAACATGCCCTGGATGGTGCCGTCCTCGCCGAAAGGCCCGTGCAGCAACGGAAAGACGACGTCGACCTCGCCGAGGCTCCTCGGGACCTCCTGGGGCTCCAGGGTGGTGAGCGTGCGATCCGTCGTGGCCAGCGGCACGACCACGCCAGCGCCTCCCGGCGCGACCTCGGGCGTGCTGTCGGCGGTCAGCTCGAGCAGCTGCGGGTCGCCGTCGGAGAGCACCCAGTGCCCGTCCCGGGAGATGCCGATCGGGATGACCTCGTAGGCGTCGCGGTCGATCGCCCGCATCACCCCAGCCGCGGTCGCACACGAGACCGCGTGCTCCGACGAGCGGCCACCGAAGACGATGGCGACTCGAGGCTTGTGGGTCGCTGGCTGGTCCGTAGTCATCGCCGCCGAGCGTATCCCGACCATCCGCCGGGCACCCCGCGCGGCTCGCCTGGCGGCGCCTCTACGCTGGCCGCGTGAACCATGAGCACCTGTCCCCCGCGTCCCGCGTCGTCGCCCTGGGACGCCAGTCCCGTATGCCGGGTGCCGGGGTCAACGCGCCCCTCGAGTTCACGTCGACCTACATCGCGGACGGGCCGGTGAACTACGCGCGCGCCGGGAACCCGACGTGGTCGGCCTTCGAGGAGGCGCTGGGCGGACTCGAGGGCGGGGATGCCCTCGTCTTCGCCTCCGGGATGGCCGCCGTGTCGGCGGCACTCTCGCTCGTTCCGCACGGGGGCGCCGTCGTGGTGCCGGCCCACGCCTACAACGGCACGACCACGCTGCTCGACCAGCTCGCCGACTCCGGTGCCGTCGTGGTCCGGCGGGTCGACCCCACCGACCAGGAAGCCGTGCGCGTCGCCGTCGAGGGCGCGGCACTGTTGTGGATCGAGTCGCCCACCAACCCCATGCTCGAGGTGTCCGACATCCGGGCCCTGGTCGCGATGGCCCGCGAGTCGGGCGCGCTGACCGTCTGCGACAACACGTTCGCCACCCCGTTGGTGCAGCAGCCGCTCGCCGACGGCGTCGACGTCGTCCTCCACTCGGTGACCAAGTACCTCTCCGGCCATTCCGACGTGATCCTCGGCGCCCTCGTCACCCCGCTCACGGAAGCTGGTCGCGGGTTGCACGCCCGTCTGTCGACCGCACGCCTCCTGGGTGGTGGCATCGCCGGACCGATGGAGACCTGGCTGGCGCTGCGCGGTCTGCGCACCCTGCACGTGCGGCTCGAGCGGGCCACCGCCAACGCCCGCGAGCTCGCCGCCCGGCTCGAGGGGCATCCCGCAGTGAGCCTGACGCGCTATCCCGGTTTCGGCGCGATCATCGCGATCGAGGTACAGGGTGGCGCCGAGGCGGCGGAGCGGGTTGCCACCAGCACCGCCCTGTGGACGCACGCCACCAGTCTGGGGGGTGTCGAGTCCCAGATCGAGAGGCGCCGTCGGTATGCCGCTGAGCCGCCGACCGTCCCCGACGCCCTGCTCCGGCTGTCCGTCGGCATCGAGGACGTCGACGACCTCTGGCACGACCTTGACCGCGCGCTGACGGACCGGTGACATGGAACGCGTCCTGGGAATCGGCGGCTACTTCGTGCGGTCCTCGGACCCGGCGTCCCTCTTCGCGTGGTACCGAGACTGCCTTGGCCTCGAGGTCGACGAGACCGGAGTCTGGGAGCAAGGGGCCGGGCCGACCGTTTTCGCGGCGTTCGAGTCCGGGACCGACTACTTCGGGTCCAGCACGCAGCAGGCGATGCTCAACTTCCGGGTCAGCGACCTGGACGCCATGCTCGAGCAGCTGCGCAGCAAGGGGGCGGACGTGGCGCCGGAGACGCAGGAGATGGAGGGAGTGGGTCGATTCGGCTGGGTCACCGATCCCGAGGGCACGCGGATCGAGCTCTGGCAGCCCACCTGACCGTTCCAGCGTCATGAGTCCGCCGTTTGCGCGTCCTTTGGGTAGTCGACCAAAGGAGAACCACCGCATGGCCCAGGACGAGGACCGCCGCAGTCGTACCCGCGGCGCCATCATCATCACTCTGCTGTGCGCCGCCCTCGGCGCCGGAGCGGCGACCTCTGCGGTCGCCACAGTGCTGCACGTACAGCAGCCGGACGACCAAGGAGCGACCCTGCTTGGCCCCGCCGACGTGCTGGACCCTGCATCGGTCATCTCCTACGGCGGCTGACCGGTCCGGCTGAGCAGACGTCTCAGGGCAAACGCCCAAGGCACGGGGCTGGCAACTGCCAGCCTCGTGCCCTGTCGGCTGTCTAGGCCCGGTCGAGGCTGCCCCCGGTGTCCGGGGCGGGCCTCCAGGTCCAGACGCGTTGCCGCGGGCCGGTGGGGGCGGACGTCGAGCTCGGGGTGCCCGGAGACCGGGCGCCGTCGATCGGCGCGGCATGTCTGTGGGCGCCGTAGCTCGTGACCACCCGCTCGGCGACGAGGTGTTGACTTCGGGGCATCAGCCATCCCTTGCCTGGAGTGTGAGGACGGGATCCCAGCGCCGACACCGACAGCGACCAGCCAGCGCTGGGATCCCTGCCCTGGGCATCGGTGAGGCCCCGGGCACTTATGGAGACGCGCGTGCGCGACAGAAGTGACTCCGCCACCGACAAAGCGCCCATCAGGGGCTTGGCTCCCCGCTCTCGTCCCGTCATCGGCTCCTCCTGTCGTTCGATCAGCTGCAGAGGCTGACGGCTGCCACGGTGTAGGTGCGAGTCGCCGACGCGGCGGAGGTCCACGTGGTGGCGCCGTAGTTCCGGTTGGCCTGGAGCCACGCGGTGCCGCCGGAGATCGCTGCGACGACCGTCGTGGAGGTCCCCGTGACGGCCTTCGTCTGGGCGCCACCGGCGCCGTAGTGCAGGGTGTAGCTCGTCGCGCCGGCGACGGCGGTCCAGTTGAAGGCCACGGAGAGAACCCCCAGCCCTCCGCAGGTGAACGTGGCGGGCGCCGGGACCGTGTAGGTCCCCACGGTGCTGCCGGAGACGGCCACCGGGTCAGTCCAGGCGGCTCGCGCGGGGGCCGCTGAGAAGGTCCCCGACCCCAGGACGGCTGCCGCAGCGACTGCCCGGAGCGAGGTCCGTGCCGAGTGGCGCGGGATCCTCTTCCTGGGACCGGGCGACGACCTCTCGGCCTCCTGGACACGCTCGGGCCCACTCCCCGACGACAGCGGGGCCGCTCCTCGCAGGACGAGCGCAAGGAGGAGGCCGGCATACCCCGCCAGCACGAAGACGCCAGGGGTCCGCGAGAGCCACGCGAGGAGCACACCGGCCCGGGGCACCGACAGGAGGACTCGCGGCGCCGCCTCGACCTCGTAGGGCTGGTCGTCGGCCCCGGGGTTCGCGTCTCCGCGCAGCCGCAGGGTTGCCGACCTGTCGTGGTGGGTGATGGCGACGATGCGGTGGGTGACCTGTGCCTCGCCGGCCCGCACGGCGACGACGTCACCGGCGCGCAGGTCTGCGGCTGGCACGGGGCGGGCCACGGCGAGGCTTCCGGCCGGGATCGTGGGAGACATCGAACCGGAGAGGAAGATCACCGGCCGGACCCCGAAGGCCACGCCGGCCACCGTCATGACCAGGCACAGCACCCCGATGGCAGCACCCAGGGACAGGGCCAGGTGGCCCACCCGGTGGAGTGCTCGTCGAGGAGTCATGGGCTCACTGGCTCGCGTTGAAGGCCAACGTGACGTTGGTCGTCGCGCCCTGCAGGGTGCTCACGGCGGTGGTCGGCAAGGTCGCCTGGATGCACAGCGTCTCGGACGCCCCCACGGCCAATGCCCGCTGGGTCGCCGGGACGCCGACCAGGTTCCCGGCAAACGTGGTGCCCGTCGTCGGGAGGGAGGCCCCGGCACAGGTCCGTGCCGGAGCCGTCCCGGTCACGGCGGAGTCAGCGGTGACCTTGACGACGAGGGCGGCACCGAGGCCCTTGCCGTCGGCGTTGGTGGCGGCTGCGGTCGCGTAGTACGTCAAGGGGATGGTTCCGGCGTTGCGGACGGTGAGGATGCCCGCCACGGTGTTGCCCGGCACCATCCCGGTCAGGTTGAGGTCGGTGTAGGCCGGGACGGAGTCGAGGGTGTTGACCTTGAGGTCCAGGACCCCTGACGAGATCGTCACCCCCGTGACCGGCACGGTGTCGGACCACAGGGCATAGGTCCCACTCACCCCTGCGGCCAGGACGGCTCCCAGCGCGAGAGCTGCCCTGACCCGGGTGGACCCCAGGTGGCGTGGACGAGTCATGGATGGCTTCCCTCCCGTTGCAGTGCGGCCCGACTCCGGTCTCGCAGGGCCCCCGTGAACCTGTGGGCGGCATACCCCAGCAACACGATTGCCACGAGGTGGACCAGCAGCCGGTGCTCCCGCCCGCTCAAGGCGGCATTGACCCGCCCGAGGTGGGGGACGGCATACCAGACCTTGCCCTTGACCTGCACCGGCTTGACCCACCCCGTGTCCGCGACGTCGTTGGCGTCGCCCCGCGTCCGGAAGATCGGCGACCCCGCGCCATCGACTCCCTGGGCGACGACACGGTGGGTCACGACGGCGGGCTGGCCCGACCGGAGCTGGTAGGTGATGACCGACCCGATGCCGATCGACGTCGGCGACGTCGGCCGGACCACGGCGAGGGTGCCCTCCGGCAGCGAGGGCCGCATCGAGCTCGTCAGCACCGCATAGGGGGTGGCACCGAACGCGCGCGGGACGATGACAGCCACGGCCAGGACCCCGGCGACTCCGCCGATCATCACCCAGGCCAGCACCTGCCCCAACCACCGCGTCGCACGTCGTGCGCGGGTGGGGTTCGACCGGAGGACCATGTCCGCGACCGCCCTGTCAGCCGTCAGCCGTCGTGGGTCTGGGTCGCCACGAGGTTGATCTCGTCCAGCGTCGCCAGCAGGCCCTGGCTCGCGTTCGTCGCAGCAGGTCCGGCGAACACCACGCTGACCGTTGCCTCGACCTCGTCGACACCGGTGTCGTCGGCCGAGGTGATGTGGGTCTTGGCCGCGGCGTTGACCCTGAAGGTTGCCGACGCCGTCAGCTGGTTCGTCAGGGGGTTCGTCGCCTCCCACGCAGGGGTGTCCAGGGCGAGGTCGGCGCCGAGGTGCTCGCCCTCGGCCACGAGGTCGATCGTGCAGACCTTGGTCAGGGTGTCGCCGGGGACGAGCAGCTGGGTGGTGAACACGTCCCCACCGTCGAGCGTCCAGCCCTGGCCACAGTCCGGGTTCCCGAGCCACAGCACGCCACTTTCGATCTCGCCGCCCGCCACGGTCGTCGTGTCGTTCCAGTAGGCGAGCGTCCCGGCTCCTCCGAGCAACAGCACGGCGGCGGCGGTGGCGGCGTACGCGCCCTTGGTCGACTTCTTCATGATGGTCCTTCCCGACTGAGTGCCGTACCCGCCGCGGCCCATCCGATGTGTGGTCCCCCTAGAGACCCCGGGGCAGCACGCACCGTTACGCAGTCGGGCAAGAACGTCGAACCGACCCGTCGGTCACTCGACCGCGACACAGTTCGGCCACGCAGGGATCGAACCCCGACGCGGTCCTTCCGGTCGTGCGAGACGCGGTCGCTGCGACCGTGCCTCTAGTCGGTCTCGTTCTTGAGCGCCCGCACCATCAGGGCACCCACGACGTCCTCGACCCGTCGTCCGTCGTGCACGACCGCGGCGACCTGCTCGATGATGGGCACCCGCACATCGTGCTTCTGCGCGAGCTGCAGGATCGACTCGCAGGACTTCACGCCCTCGGCCGTCTGCTTGGTCACGGCGATGACCTCCTCGACGCTCATGCCCTTGCCGAGGTTCACCCCGAAGGTGTGGTTGCGGGACAGCGGCGACATGCAGGTCGCGATGAGGTCGCCCACGCCCGCCAGCCCCGCGAACGTCATCACGTCCGCGCCCAGCGCCATGCCGAGGCGGGTGGTCTCCGCGAGACCGCGGGTGATGATGGAGGCCTTGGAGTTGTCGCCCATGCCGAGCCCCTCGGCCATGCCGACTGCGAGGGCGATGACGTTCTTCACGGCACCACTGATCTCGGTGCCGACCACGTCGGTCGAGGTGTAGGGGCGGAAGTAGGCCGGGTTGGACGCCTCGGCGACCCTGCCGGCCACAGCTTCGTCGATGCAGGCGACCACACTGGCTGCGGGCTGCTTCAGGGCGATCTCCTTGGCGAGGTTGGGGCCCGACACGACGACGATGCGCTCGTGCGCCACACCCCCGGCCTCGGCGATGACCTCGCTCATCCGCTTGGTCGTCCCGAGCTCCACGCCCTTCATGAGCGAGACCACGGCCGCGGTGTCACCCAGCACGGCGCCCCAGTCGCCAAGGTTGGCCCGCAGCGTCTGCGAGGGCACTGCGAGCACGATGATGTCCGCGCCCTCGGCAGCCTCGGCGGGGTCGTGCGTGGCCGACACCGAGGAGGGCAGCACGAGGTTGGGGAGGTAGTCCTCGTTGCAGCCGGCATTGATCTGGTCGACCACGCTCTGCCGGCGACCCCACATCCGGACCGTCGTCCCACCATCGGCGAGGATCGCGGCATACGCAGTGCCCCAGCTGCCCGTCCCGAACACAGCAGCAGTCGTCATGCGTCTTCTCCATGCTGTCGGCGGAACTTCCCGGTCTCGGGAAGGCCGTGCTTGCGCGAGTCGAACCGCTCGGCAGGGGCCTGCTCGCCGCGGATCTTCTCGAGCTCGGCCGTGATGGCAGCCATGATCCGGTCGCTCGCCTCGCGCAGGAGGGCCCCGGTCACCGGCTGGTCATAGAGGTCGCCGAGGTCGACGGGCGGCCCGGCGCGCAGGTGCATCGTCTTGCGGGGCAGCAGCCTCGGACGCTTGCCGTAGGGCTCGAGGACGTCCTGCGGTCCCCACTGCGCCACGGGGATGACGGGGCACTTCGTGCTCAGCGCGATGCGCGCGGCACCCGTCTTGCCGACCATCGGCCAGAGGTCTGGATCGCGGGTCAGCGTGCCCTCGGGATAGACCGCAACGCACTTGCCGCTCTCGACCGCCGCGACGGCGGCGCGGAAGGCGTCCGCGGCCTTGCCGGTGTTGCGGTAGACCGGGATCTGCTGCGCACCACGCAGGATCGCCCCCACGACCGGGACCCGGAAGACACCCTCCTTGCCGAGGAAGTACGGCGGGTGGTCGTTGTCGACCAGGAAGTGGGCGAACGCCAGGGGGTCGAAGTACGAGAGGTGGTTGGGTGCGGCGACGAACCCGCCGGTGGTCGGCAGGTGCTCCATGCCCTGCCAGTCGCGCTTGGTCAGGAGCATCAGCAGCGGACGCAGGAGTGCCACGGTGAAGCGGTAGGCGAAGGGCAGAGCGCGTGTGCCGCTGGCGGTCACCAGGTCTCCAGATCGACGGGAACGTGTGAGTGAGCATCCTCGCGGCTCCCGGGGTCGGTGTCGAGCAACCGCGCCAGCACTGCGACGATCGTCCCGATGACCTCCATTCCCGACTGGCACCTCGTCGTCCCCGTCAAGGGCGGCGCGACCGCGAAGTCACGGCTGCACCCCCCGGCGGGCGTCGACCGCGAGGCGCTCGCGCTCGCCCTCGCCACCGACTGCCTCACCGCCTGCTGCGCCGGTATGCCGCCCGGCCGGGTCGTCGTCGTGACCTCGGACGAGCGCGTGGCCGAGATGGCGGTTGACCTGGGGGCACGCGTCACCGGGGACCCCGGGGGCGGGCTCAACGTGGCTGCGGCAGCAGGGCGGGACGTCGTCGTGACCGCGGGAGCCGACACCCCTGTGGCGGTGCTGCTGGGCGACCTGCCCGCGCTCCGCCAAGGGGACCTGACAGCGGCCCTGGGCGCCGCGGCGGCATACCCTCGGGCGGTCGTGCCCGATGCGGCCGGTGGGGGCACTGTGCTCCTCACGGCCCTGACCGGTGCGGACCTCGTGCCGGCGTTCGGCCCAGGCTCCGCGCTGCGGCACCAGGCGGCGGGTCACCACCTCCTCGAGCTCGACCTGCCGCGCCTGCGGACCGACGTCGACGACGACGCGGGACTTCAGGCGGCGCTGGCGCTCGGGGTGGGACCGGCCACACGACGCATCCTCGGCGCGACGCCGACTACGCTGCCGCCCATGCAGGCGAGCGTGCACACCTTCGACGAAGCCACCGGTGCGGGATCCGCGCTGTTGGACGACGGACGCGAGGTGACCTTCACCGGTGAGGTGTTCGCCGCCAGCGCGCTGCGGCACCTGCGTGTGGGCCAGCGCCTCAGCCTGGATCTCGGTGCCAGCACCGAGATCAGCAGGCTGTGGATCGTCGGGATCGGCGACGACCAGCGGATCGGCTGAGCTCGGCCGCGCGCTCAGCCGACCTCGTAGTCCGCACCCAACGAGTCGAGCTTGTCGGAGAACCGCTCGTAGCCGCGGTAGATCAGCTCGATCCCGTGCACCTTGGACTGGCCCTCGGCGGCCAGGGCCGCGATGAGGTAGCTGAAGCCACCTCGCAGGTCGGGGACCGTGATCTCGGCACCGCGCAACGGCGTGGGTCCCGAGATCACCGCACTGTGGCGGAAGTTGGCGCGCCCGAAGCGGCACGGCGAACCACCCAGGCACTCCTTGTAGAGCTGGACGACCGCACCCATCTCCCCCAGTGCCTCCGTGAAGCCCAGGCGGTTCTCGTAGACCGTCTCGTGGACGATCGACAGCCCGCTGGTCTGGGTCAGGGCGACGACCAGCGGCTGCTGCCAGTCGGTCATGAAACCCGGGTGGACGTCGGTCTCGAGGACCAGGGAGTTGAGGGTCCCACCGGCGTGCCAGAAGCGGATGCCCTCGTCGTCGATGTCGAAGTCGCCACCGATCTTCCGGAAGACGTTGAGGAAGGGCATCATCGCCTGCTGCTGGGCGCCACGGACGTAGATGTCGCCCTTGGTCGCCAGAGCCGCACACGCCCAGGAGCCGGCCTCGATGCGGTCCGGGATGGCCAGGTGGTCGTAGCCGCCGAGCCGGTCGACGCCGTCGATCTTGATGACGCGGTCGGTCTCGACGCTGATGATCGCGCCCATCTTCTGCAGCACGGCGATGAGGTCGAGGATCTCGGGCTCGACTGCGGCGTTCCGCAGCTCGGTCACACCTTGGGCTCGCACCGCTGTCAGCAGCACCTGCTCGGTGGTGCCGACCGACGGGTACGGCAGCTTGATGCGAGTGCCCTTGAGCCCGTTCGGGGCGGTCAGGCGCAGCCCCTCGGGTCGCTTCTGGACGTCGGCACCGAACTGGCGCAGCACGTCGAGGTGGTAGTTGATCGGGCGCTCACCGATACGGCAGCCACCGAGGTCGGGGATGAAGGCCTCCCCCAGCCGGTGCAGCAGCGGGCCGCACAGCAGCACCGGCACGCGTGAGGACCCGGCGTGCGCGTCGATGTCGGCGACGTGGGCCTGCTCGACGTTGGTGGGGTCGAGCAGCAGCTCACCGTCCCGGTCGGTGGAGTCGATCTTGACGCCGTGCAGCTCCAGCAGGCCGGAGACGATCTTGACGTCGGAGATCTCGGGAACCCCGCGGAGCCGGCACGGTCCCTCAGCGAGGAGTGCGGCCACCATGGCTTTCGAGACCAGGTTCTTGGCACCCCTGACCTCGAGGTCTCCGACCAGCGGTACGCCGCCATTCACGGTGAGGATGTTTGCCATGGGGCAAGTATCGCGGCACTCGACGGAGGCCGACACCCCGAGGGGGTGCCGGCCTCTGTCGTGCGGCTCGTGGGGCTGGTGCCCCGCGTCGAACTAAGCCTTCTTGGCCGCGCGCTTGGTCGCAGCCTTCTTGGCGGGTGCCGCCTTCTTCGCCGGTGCCGCCTTCTTGGCCGGAGCGGCCTTCTTGACGACAGCCTTCTTGGCGGGTGCCGCCTTCTTGGCCGGAGCGGCCTTCTTGACGACAGCCTTCTTCGCCGGTGCCGCCTTCTTGGCCGGAGCGGCCTTCTTGACGACAGCCTTCTTCGCCGGTGCCGCCTTCTTGGCCGGAGCGGCCTTTGTGACGACAGCCTTCTTCGCCGGAGCCGCCTTCTTCGCCGGAGCCGCCTTCTTGGCGGGAGCTGCCTTCGTGGCCGGCGCTGCCTTCTTGGCGGTGCTCACCGCGGCCTTGGTCGCGGTGCCTGCGGCGGCGCGAGCACCGGCGACAGCGGCCTTGGGCAGGGAGCGCGGGTTCTTCACGACATCCTTGAACGCCGAGCCCGCCCGGAACTTGGGCACCACGGTCTTCTTGATCTTCACGCTGGCACCGGTGCGGGGGTTGCGGCCGGTGCGCGCGGCCCGGGCGGCCTGTTCGAACGTTCCGAAGCCGGTGATGGCAACGCTGCCGCCCTTGGCCACTTCGCGGATGATCACGTCCACGACGGCCGTCAGTGCATCGCTGGCTGCCTTGCGGCTGCCCAAGCGACTCTCCAGCTCCTTGATCAGTTCTGCCTTGTTCACGTCTTCCCCTCCACAGGGTTGGTGACGCCGGACCCCTTAGCCCGACGAGGTGAGCCGCCGAGCCAATGCCCGACTTGCGTCTGACGTTAGGGCGGTTGTGCGTGCGAGTCCACCATCCCGAGCGCCCGATCTGTTGTGTCGCAACGGATTGCGGCGCTCAGCCGGGCCGCACGGAGGACGCGGACCCCCACCCGGGCTGGTGGCTGGTTTCGAGGGGGGAGCTTCCCGTTGGCACCAATCCCGTTGCGCAACAACGCAATTCGCGCCCCTGAAGACCTGCAGGACACCGCACGGGGACCGGAACGGCCCCCGACGCGGAGCATCGGGGGCCGTCTTCGCCTGCCTCGGCCTGCGACTTCGGGGAAATTGCGCCCTCTCGGCGCGCCGCGCGCGTCAGGCCACGGTCGTGGACGGCTTGTATGCCGGTCGGCGGGCCTCGAAGTCCGTCACGTCCTGCTCGTGGCGCAGGGTGAGGCTGATGTCGTCGAGCCCTTCGAGCAGCCGCCAGCGGGTGTAGTCGTCGACCTCGAAGGGCGCGACGATGTCTCCGGCGGTGACGGTGCGCGAGACGAGGTCGACGGTCACCGAGGCGCCGCGTTCGTTCTCGAGGTACTTCCAGATCAGCTCGATGTCGTCCTGGGCGACCTGGGCGGTCAGCAGGCCCTGCTTGCCGCTGTTGCCCCGGAAGATGTCAGCGAACCGCGAGGACAGGACCACGCGGAAGCCGTAGTTCATCAACGCCCACACGGCGTGCTCGCGAGACGATCCCGTCCCGAAGTCGGAGCCGGCCACGAGGACCGACCCCGCGGCATACGACGGGTTGTTGAGGATGAACGTCTCGTCCTTGCGCCAGGCGGCGAACAGGCCGTCCTCGAAACCGGTGCGCGTCACCCGCTTGAGGTAGACGGCCGGGATGATCTGGTCGGTGTCGACGTTGCTGCGGCGCAGTGGGACCCCGATGCCGGTGTGGGTCGTGAACGCATCCATCACTTGCTCCCCTCGAAGGTGCCGGCCTCGACGAGGTCGACGAGATCCGCCGGGCTGGACAGGGTGCCGCGCAGCGCGGTGGCGGCGGCGACCAGTGGGCTGACCAGGTGGGTGCGACCACCCTTGCCCTGCCGGCCCTCGAAGTTGCGGTTGGACGTGGAGGCGCTGCGCTCCCCTGGGGCGAGCTGGTCGGGGTTCATGCCCAGGCACATCGAGCAGCCGGGGAGGCGCCACTCGGCTCCCGCAGCGGTGAACACCTTGTCGAGGCCCTCCTCCTCGGCCTGGAGGCGCACCCGCGCCGAACCGGGGACGACGAGCATCCGGACTCCGTCGGCGACCTTGTGCCCCTTGACCACCTCGGCGGCGGCCCGCAGGTCCTCGATCCGGCCGTTGGTGCAGGAGCCGACGAAGACGGTGTCGACGCGGATCTCGCGCAGCGGGGTGCCGGCGGTCAGGCCCATGTAGTCGAGGGCGTGCTGGGCTGCCGCCTTCTCGTTGTCGTCGCCCATCGTCTCCGGGTCGGGCACGGACTCGCCGAGGGGCAGTCCCTGGCCGGGGTTGGTGCCCCAGGTGACGAACGGCGTGAGCGTGTTGGCGTCGAGGTCGACCTCGGCGTCGAAGGCGGCGTCGTCGTCGCTGCGCAGGGTGCTCCAGTCGGCGACGGCGACGTCCCAGTCGGCGCCGGTCGGCGCGTGCTCGCGCCCCTGGAGGTAGTCGAACGTGGTCTGGTCGGGGGCGATCATGCCCGCGCGGGCACCGGCCTCGATCGACATGTTGCAGACCGTCATCCGGGCTTCCATCGACAACGCACGGATGGCGCTCCCGCGGTACTCCAGGACGTAGCCCTGGCCGCCGCCGGTGCCGATCTTGGCGATCACGGCAAGGGTGATGTCCTTGGCGGTCACCCCGGGCTGGAGCTCGCCCTCGACGTTGACCGCCATGGTGCGGAACGGCTTGAGGGGCAAGGTCTGGGTGGCGAGCACGTGCTCGACCTCGGAGGTGCCGATGCCGAAGGCCAGGGCGCCGAACGCGCCGTGGGTCGAGGTGTGCGAGTCGCCACAGACGATGGTCATGCCCGGCTGGGTCAGGCCGCGCTGGGGGCCGACGACGTGGACGATTCCCTGCTCTGCGTGGCCCATCGGGAAGAGCCGGACGCCGAACTCCTCGCAGTTGCGCCGCAGCGTGTCGACCTGGGTCTTGCTCACCAGGTCGGTGATCGGGCCGGGTGTCGTCGGGACGTTGTGGTCCTCGGTGGCCAGGGTCAGGTCGGGGCGGCGGACCGTGCGACCGGCCAGTCTCAGCCCGTCGAAGGCTTGGGGCGAGGTGACTTCGTGGATGAGGTGGAGATCGATGTAGAGCAGGTCCGGCTCGCCCTCGGCGCGCCGGACAACATGCGCATCCCAGACCTTCTCGGCCAGCGTTCCTGACACGTCTTCACCCTTCTTTTCGAATACGGCCTTCGTCACGTCGTGGGCAGGGCGTCGCCGCGTCCTTCGTGAGCACGGCGCCGTGCTGCCATCCGAGGTTCGCACGCAGGACACGCCCACGGATTTGCGTCTCAGCGAATGAGACGTCAATATCAAGCCATGGACACAACCAGTGGAGTCGGCGTTCTCGACAAGGCAGCCATCGTCCTGGGCGCCCTCGAGGCCGGGCCGTCGACCCTCGCCCAGCTCGTCACCGCGACCGGCCTGGCTCGCCCCACCGCCCACCGGCTTGCCGTGGCACTCGAGCACCACCGCCTGGTCACGCGTGACCTGCAAGGTCGGTTCGTGCTGGGTCCCCGGCTTGCCGAGCTTGCCGCTGCCGCCGGTGAGGACCGTCTGCTCGCCGCTGCGGGCCCAGTGCTCGGAGCCCTGCGCGACCACACCAACGAGAGCGCCCAGCTCTTCCGCCGCCAGGGCGACCACCGCATCTGCGTGTCGGCAGCCGAGCGTCCCGTCGGCCTGCGGGACTCGATCCCGATCGGCGCGACCCTGTCGATGCTCGCCGGGTCCGCCGCCCAGGTGCTGCTCGCCTGGGAGGAGCCCGACCGCCTGCACCGCGGTCTGCACGGCGCGAAGTTCACCGCGACGACCCTCTCCGGCGTCCGTCGCCGCGGTTGGGCCCAGAGCGTCGGCGAGCGCGAGGCCGGCGTCGCGTCCGTGTCCGCGCCTGTGCGTGGCCCCTCCGGTCGCGTCGTCGCCGCCGTCTCCATCTCAGGTCCGATCGAGCGGCTGTCGCGCCAGCCCGGGCGCCTGCACGCGGCAACGGTGATCGCCGGTGCCAACAAGCTCACCGAGGTGCTCGCGCGGCACCACGCGCAGCAGCAGCAGCAGAACCACGCCTGACCTCCGCAGCACGGGGCCCCGGTCGCCCGGGACGGGGCCGGACATGGGAGAAGCCCCCGTCCGTGGACGGAGGCTTCTGCTGGTAGCCCCGACGGGATTCGAACCCGCGCTACCGCCTTGAGAGGGCGGCGTGCTAGGCCGCTACACAACGGGGCCCTAGCGTGTTGCCCGCACGCAGTTGCGCGGCGGGCAGCGGAGAGAACCATACCGGCAGGCAGTGGATTTCTCCGAATCGGCGTGTGCCACAAGGGCTTGCGCCTGAGCTGGGGTACCAGGACTCGAACCTAGAATGACGGTACCAGAAACCGTAGTGTTGCCAATTACACCATACCCCAAGGGGGTATCACTTCCAGCGCGCCCGAAGGCGTTCATGGGAGTGAACCGAGACGCGATACTACCGGCCCGTCGGGTGCGTTCCCAAATCGGCTCCCTCGCCGGGGTTTGTCAGGAAGAGGCGAGCTCGTCGTGCAGCCGGTGCAGTCGCGCCAGGGTCGAGGTCTTGCCGAGGATCTCCATCGACTCGAACAACGGCGGGCTGATCCGCTGACCGGACACGGCCGTGCGCAACGGGCCGAAGGCGAACTTGGGCTTGATGCCCATCCCCTCGACGATCGCCGACCGCAGTGCCGCCTCGATGACCGCGGCCTTCCAGCCGCTCTCGGAGCCGAGCACGCCCGAACGACTGTCGTCGATGTCCTCGATGGCCTTGATCGCCGCCCCGAGCACCTCACGCGAGTCGTCCTTGAGCTGGGCGCGCGCGTCTTCGGCGATCTCCAAGGCGTCGTCGGCGGTGTAGAACGGCGCCACCAGCGCGCTCGCCTCGGACAGCAGCGCCATCCTGGTCTGGATCAGCTCGGTGACCTTCTCCAGTCGGGCGAGCTCGCCCAGGCTCGGGTTGCCCGACAGGACGCCGTCCCGCTCGAGGTAGGGCAGCAGCCGGGAGGCGAGCTGACCGGTTCCCAGCTCGCGGATGTAGACACCGTTGAGCCACTCGAGCTTCTTGAGGTCGAAGATCGGCCCGACCGGGTTGACCTTGCCCCAGTCGAAGTCGGCGCTGAACTCCTCGAACGTGAAGACTTCCACGTCACTGCCGTCCGCGCCGATGGCGGGTGGATAGGCAAGCAGCGCAAGGAAGTTCACCAGAGCCTCAGGCAGGTAGCCCTGCTCCTTGAACCAGGTCAGCCTGGCGGCCGGGTTCTTGCGCTTCGAGATCTTGGACTTGTCCGTGTTGCGCAGCAGCGGCATGTGGGCGAACGCCGGCGGCTCCAGCCCCAGCCACTGGTAGAGCAGGATGTGCTTGGGAGTGCTCGAGATCCACTCCTCGCCGCGCACGACGTGGGTGATCCCCATCTCGTGGTCGTCCACCACGACGGCGAGGTGGTAGGTCGGGAACCCGTCTGCCTTGAGGATGACCTGGTCGTCCGGGCGGGGCGCCGAGACGCGGCCGCGGATGAGGTCGTCGAACTGCAACGGGGCGTCCTCGGGGATGAGCATGCGGACGACGGGGGTCTGCGAGAAGCCCGGCAGCCCGGCCCGCTCGTCCCGGGACTTGCCGACGCACAGCCGGTCGTAGCCGGTCGGCTGCTTGAGCTTCTGCTGCATCTCGCGCATCTGCGTCAGTCGCTCGGTCGAGCACCAGCAGTGGTAGGCCTTGCCCTCCTCCAGCAGTCGCTCGACGTAGGGACGGTAGGTGTCCAGCCGCTCGCTCTGGCGGTACGGCGCAAACGGCCCACCCACGTCCGGGCCCTCATCCCATCGCAGCCCGAGCCAGTGCAGCGTGTCGAAGACCTGCTGCTCGCTGTCGGCCTGGAACCGGGCCCGGTCGGTGTCCTCGATGCGCAGCACGAACGAGCCGCCCTGCTGGCGTGCGAAGGCCAGGTTGAACAGCGACATGTAGGCCGTGCCGACGTGCGGGTCGCCCGTGGGTGACGGCGCGACGCGGAGGCGGGGTGCGGTGGAGGGCTTCTCAGTCATGGTGCCCCGATTCTAGGGACCACCCACGGACTGGACGTATGCCGCGTGGCCAGCCGCGCGGCATACCCCGCCTCAGCGGCGCACGAAGGTGTTGCTGAGCGTGCCGATGCCCTCGATCTCGACCTCCACCCGCTGACCTGCCTCGACGAGGCCGACACCGGCGGGCGTGCCGGTCAGGATGACGTCTCCGGGCAGGAGCGTGAAGGCCGAGCTGACGTACGAGACGAGGGTCTCGACGTCGAAGACCATGTCCGCCGTGGTGCCGTCCTGGCGGGTCTGGCCGTCGAGACGGGTCTGGATCCGCAGGTCGCTGACGTCGAGCTCGGTGCTGATCCAGGGACCGAGCGGCGTGGACGTGTCGAAACCCTTGGCGCGGGCCCACTGCCCGTCGCCGCGCTGCCAGTCGCGGGCGGTGACGTCGTTGGCGCAGGTGTAGCCGTAGACGACCTCCTTCACGCGCTCCCGTGGCACGTCCTTGGCGATCCGGCCGATGACGACTGCGAGCTCGCCCTCGTAGGAGATCTCCTCCGCCCCAGCGGGCATCACGATCGGGTCGCCAGGGCCGACGACGGCGGTGTTGGGAACGAGAAACATCATGGGCTGGGCCGGCGGCTCGCCGCCCATCTCCTTGGCGTGGTCGGCGTAGTTGCGACCGATGCCGATCACCTTGCTGCGCGGGATGACGGGCGCGAGTAGCCTTGCGTCGGCCAGCGCAACCTGCTCGCCCGTGAGCACCAGGGGCTGGTAGAGCGGGTCGCCCTGGACCTGGGCGATGAACTCGCGACCCGGCTCCCCCTCGACGATGCCGTAGGCCGGGTCCTCACCTGTCGTGTATCTCGCGATGCGCACCCGACGAGCCTATCGGGGCGACGTGGTCGTCCCGGGCGCGGGAGAGGTCGGGGAGGTGCGGCTCAGCGCCGCGAGAACTCGCGACGGTAGCGCTGGGGGGAGGTGCCTACGACGGTCTGGAAGTGGGTGCGCAGCAACGCTGCCGACCCGAACCCGCTGTGCGACGCCACCGACTCCACGGGGAGGTCGGTCGACTCGAGCAGCTCGCGAGCGCGCAGCACTCGTTGCTGGACGAGCCACTTGTGCGGCGTCGTGCCGGTCTCGGCGACGAAGCGGCGGGCGAAGGTGCGCTCGGACATCATCGCGAGGCGAGCGAGGTCCGGGACCGTGTGGGGGGCATCGAGGTTATCGGTGATGTGGTTGAGCACCGGCTGCATGCTCTCGCAGTCGGTCTCGGGCAGGGGCGCCTCGACGTACTGGCGCTGGCCGCCGTCGCGCTGCGGAGGGACGACCATGCGGCGGGCGATGCGGGTGGCCACCGTCGACCCCAGCTCGCGACGGACGAGGTGGAGCACGGCGTCGATGCCTGCGGCAGTCCCGGCCCCGGTGACGATCTGGCCGTGGTCGAGGTAGAGCACGTCCATGGAGACCGTGGTCTTGGGGAACCGACGGGCGAACGACTCGGCGTAGCGCCAGTGCGTCACCGCGGTCAGTCCGTCGAGCAGCCCGGTCTCGCCGAGGATGAACGACCCCGTGCAAATCGACAGGATGGTGGCGCCGCGGGCGTGCGCGCCGCGGATCACGTCGAGCAGCTCCTCCGGATATGTGTCGCGGACCCCGCCTGCAGGCATCACCACGAGGTCGGCATCCAGGGCGTCCTGCCACTGGTGCGTCGGCGTCAGCGCGCCACCGCTCGTCGTGGGGACGGCTACGCCGGCGGTCTCGCCACACATCATGAAGGTGAACGGCGGCACTCCGTCGTCGGTGCGGTCGAGCCCGAAGACCTCGCACGCGATGGCGGTCTCGAACATGGCGACGGGGTCGGTGATGAGCGCTGCAATGGTGGACAGGGCCATGGGCGACAGTATGGCAGAAAAACTGCCCTCAGCGACAGTTCTGCCACTCGTGTCTGGAATCGGTTGAGCGCATGATTTCAGTCATGACCATCATCCTGCTCCTGGCATTCGTCACTGCGCTGGTCTTCGCCGTCGAGCGACACCACCGCCGCACCTGGTCGCTCCCGCACGCACCGCACGGATCCGACTCAACCATCGCCTTCACCGACCTCGACCACGACTGGGACCGCGTCCTGCACGACGCCGAGGCGCGTTCCTGACGCGCAGGCCACTCGCCCCGCACCTTCGGGCGAGTGGCCGAAAGTTCGGAAGCGTATGCCGCGCGGCTAGCCTTGGTGACCATGGTCGCCAAGGTGCTCGAGCCGTCGGTGTGGCTGGCGCTCGAGGCCCAGCACGCCGACCGCGTCGACGCGGCCACCTCGGGTCATCGAGAGCGTCGCCAGAGCGGCGTCGCCCACCCGGTCGAGGACTTCCTCTTCACGTACTACCCGTTCAAGCCGTCGCAGCTGCGTCGCTGGCACCCCGGACCCGGCGTGGTCCTCGAGGGCGCCGCGCACCTGGACCGCGGCGCGTGGCGGTTGTACCGCGAGGTGGACGGTGGCACCCAGCTGGACGCCGCGGCATACCTCGAGTCCCGTGGCGACACCGTCGAGTTCGTCCGCCGACTGGTGACGGCGACGCACGCGCGGCCGGCGCAGCTCGGGTGCTTCGGCCTGCACGAGTGGGCGATGGTCTACCGGCAGCCCGCCGAGGAGGTCCGCCACGCAGCCTGGCCACTACGGCTCGGCCCGAGGGGCACCGACGAGGTCGTCGACGGCCTGCAGATCAAGTGCACCCACTACGACGCGTTTCGCTTCTACACTCCCGCGGCCCGGTCGCTGAACCTCCTCCAGCCGACCCGGGAGGACCAGGTGGCGCTCGAACAGCCGGGGTGCCTGCACGCCGGTATGGACCTCTACAAGTGGTGCATGAAGCTGTCGCCCGCCATCCCGAGCTCGCTGGTGATGGACTGCTTCGACCTCGCCCGTGAGATCCGCGAGCTCGACATGCGCGCCTCGCCCTACGACCTGAGCGCCCTCGGCTACGTCCCGGTCGCCATCGAGACACCGCAAGGCCGAGCGGAGTATGCCGCCGCCCAGCGCGACTTCGCCACGCGCGGCCAGGGCCTGCGGGAGCGACTCCTGCAGGCCCTGGACGCGATCGGTGGGGACTACTCGGCGGGCTCGTTCTCGTCGGCCGAGGCGCCGGCGTCGGTCGGCGTGTCGGTCGGCGTGTCGACCGGGGTGACGTCGACGCTGCCGGTCTCGTCCTCCGCGAGGATGCGGTAGAGCGAGCGGCGAGCATCGGCGAGCACCTGCTGTGCGGCGTCGAGCTGGGCCGGCTGGCCCGCGACGACGACCTGTTCTACGGCGACCACCAGCTGGCCGATCTCACGGCGCATCTCGCGGAAGCCGCGACGGGGAGTGGTCGCGTCGACAAACGCCTGTGCGAGCTCGTCGCCGTGGCCTTCCGCGTAGGCGCGGCCGTCGTCGGTCAGTGCGAAGACCTTGCGACGCGGATCGTCGTCGGACTCGTCGGGGGCGATCAGGCCCTCCTCGTCGAGCACGCGCAGGGCCGGGTAGACCGACCCGGGACCCGGCTGCCACGAGCCGTCGGAGCGCTCGGCGATGGCGGTGATGATGCCGTAGCCGTTCATCGGCTCCTCCGCGAGGAGGGCGAGGATCGCGCGTCGGACGTCACCGCGACGGCCGCGACGTGGTCCGCGACCCCCGCCGCGAGGGCCGCGGCCCTCGCCACTGAGCCCCCTGCCGGAACCGGCACCCGGGCCGAAACCGGCACCCGGGCCGAAGCCCGCGCCGGGTCCGAAGCCGGCGAACTCGCCGCGGCCACGGCGGGGTCCCCCGTGGTGGCCGTGACCGGGGTGACCGGACTCGCCGGAGCTGCTCCCTCGACGGGGGTGGGACATCTGGATGTTCAGGTTCATGCGATTCATGGGTTCTCTCCTACGAATGGGGGTGCGGGGGCCGTCGCTCTGGTGGACGGCTCTCTCTCGCACAATCGACAGTATGTTGTCGATATATCGAATGATGCGCTCGTCGATATATCGATGTCAAGTCCCACTCTCGACCTCCACCCTCGACCTCCACCCTCGACTCCCGGCTCCGGGCCACGGACCGGACCCGTGCGCGCGCTCCTGCGGCGGCCCGTAGGCTGACCTACCGTGTCGAAAGTTCTGACGTCCCTGCCTGTTGGTGAGCGTGTCGGGATCGCCTTCTCGGGTGGTCTGGACACCTCTGTCGCCGTTGCCTGGATGCGGGAGAAGGGGGCGATCCCCTGCACCTACACCGCGAACCTGGGCCAGTACGACGAGCCCGAGATCGACACGGTCCCCGACCGCGCCGGGCAGTACGGCGCCGACCTGGCGCGCCTGGTCGACTGCCGGCCCGCGCTCGTGGAGGAGGGCCTGTCCGCCATCGCGTGTGGTGCGTTCCACATCCGCAGCGGCGGCAAGACCTACTTCAACACCACTCCCCTGGGCCGGGTCGTCACCGGGACGCTGCTGGTGCGTGCCATGAAGGACGACGGTGTCGACATCTGGGGCGACGGCTCCACCTTCAAGGGCAACGACATCGAGCGGTTCTACCGCTACGGCCTGCTCGCCAACCCGGCCCTGCGCATCTACAAGCCGTGGCTCGACGCCGACTTCGTGAGCGAGCTCGGCGGCCGCAAGGAGATGTCGGAGTGGCTGCAGGCCCGTGACCTCCCCTACCGCTCGAGCACCGAGAAGGCCTACTCCACCGACGCCAACATCTGGGGCGCCACCCACGAGGCCAAGACCCTCGAGTTCCTCAACGAGAGCATGGAGATCGTCGAGCCGATCATGGGCGTCGCGTTCTGGGACGAGTCGGTCGCAATCGCCACCGAGGACGTCACCGTGCGGTTCGAGCAGGGGCGCCCGGTGGCCATCAACGGCCAGACCTTCCCGGACGCGGTGTCCCTCGTCGACGAGGCCAACAAGGTCGGCGGACGCCACGGGCTCGGGATGTCCGACCAGATCGAGAACCGCATCATCGAGGCCAAGAGCCGCGGCATCTACGAGGCCCCGGGCCTGGCCCTGCTGTGGATCACCTACGAGCGACTGCTCAACGCGATCCACAACGAGGACACCATCGCCAACTACCACGCCGAGGGCCGTCGCCTCGGCCGGCTGCTCTACGAAGGCCGCTGGCTCGACCCGCAGTCACTCATGCTGCGCGAGTCGCTCCAGCGCTGGGTCGCCTCGGTCGTCACCGGAGAGGTCACTGTCCGGCTGCGCCGGGGCGACGACTACTCGATCGTCAACACGACCGGTCCCGCCTTCAGCTACCACCCGGAGAAGCTCTCGATGGAGCGCACCGAGGGAGCGGCCTTCGGCCCCGTCGACCGCATCGGCCAGCTGACGATGCGCAACCTCGACATCGCCGACTCCCGGGCCAAGCTCGAGCTGTATGCCGCGCAGGGCCAGCTCGTCGCCCGTCACCAGGACCTCGTGGGCGACCTCGAGCCCGGGGGCGCCAAGGCCATCTCGTCGAATCCCCATGCAGCACAGGCCGACTCCGACGACGACGCACTCGACCGCGCCGCCATCGAGTTCGGCACCGACTGACCACCACAGACACCCCGGCGGTCGGTGGGGTGGGCTATCTGACGGGGACGCCCGACCGCACGAGTCCGTAGGTGACACCGTCCACGAGTGCCTGCCAGGACGCCTCGATGATGTTGCCCGCGACGCCGATGGTCTCCCACGACGTCGAGCCGTCGGACGTCTCGATGAGCACCCGGGTCACCGCGTCGGTGCCGTGGGCCGCGTCGAGGATGCGCACCCGGTAGTCGATCAGCTCGAGCTTGTCGAGCTCGGGGTAGGCCGGGGCCAGTGCTCGGCGCAGCGCGTGGTCGAGCGCGTTGACGGGACCGTTCCCCTCGCCGGTCGCCACGACCCGCTCGCCGCCCGCGACGAGCTTGACCGTTGCTTCCGACAGGGCGGTCTCGCCGCCGCCACGGGCATCGGTGATGACGCGCCAGGACTCGACCTCGAAGAAGTCGTAGGTCGCGTCCTCGACCTCCCGGCGCAACAGCAGCTCGAAGGACGCGTCGGCCGCGTCGAAGGTGTAGCCGCGCAGCTCGAGGTCCTTCACCTTGGCCAGCACCCGGGTGAGCAGGTCCTTGTCGTCGGAGAGGTCGTAACCCAGCTCGCGGCCCTTGAGCTCGATGCTCGCGCGACCCGCCATGTCCGACACCAGCATCCGCATGTCGTTGCCCACGTGCTGCGGGTCCGTGTGCTGGTAGAGGTCGGGGTCGATCTTGATGGCGCTGGCGTGCAGCCCGGCCTTGTGTGCAAAGGCACTGGCACCGACGTAGGGCTGACGCGAGTAGGGCGGCACGTTGGTGATCTCGGAGATCGCGTGGGCGATGCGCGTCGCCTCGCGGAGCCGTCCGCTGTCGAGCATCGGCAGGCCTCGCTTGATCTGCAGGTTGCTGACCACCGTGAGGAGGTCGGCGTTGCCGGTGCGCTCGCCGTAGCCGTTGATGGTCCCCTGCACGTGGGTCGCCCCCGCGTCGACCGCCGCCATCGAGTTGGCCACCGCACAACCGGTGTCGTTGTGGCAGTGGATGCCCACCCGGGCAGCGGTGGTGCTGACGACGTCGGCCACCACGTCGGCGACCTGGTTCGGCAGCATGCCGCCGTTGGTGTCGCACAGCGCCACGACCTCGGCGCCGGACTCCATCGCGGCACGGATGACCTCCAGCGCATAGGCCCGGTCGGCGGCATACCCGTCGAAGAAGTGCTCGGCGTCGAGGAAGACGCGACGCCCCTCGCCGTGGAGGAAGGAGACGGTGTCGCGCACCATGGCGAGGTTCTCCTCGAGGGTGGTCCGCAGGGCCGACTCCACGTGGCGCACATGGGATTTCGCCACGAGGGTGACGACCGGGGCACCGGAGTCGACGAGGGCGCGGACCAGCGGGTCGTCGGCCGCGTTGCCGCCGACCCGCCTGGTCGCGCCGAAGGCCGCGAGGGTCGCGTTGCGCAGCGTCAGCTCGGTCTTGGCGCGCGCGAAGAACTCGGTGTCCTTCGGGTTGGCGCCCGGCCAGCCACCCTCGATGAAGCCGACGCCGAGCTCGTCGAGGTGCAGGGCAATGGCCAGCTTGTCCGACACGGAGAGGTTGAGCCCCTCCTGCTGCGCACCATCGCGCAGGGTGGTGTCGTAGACGTGCAGGTCGCTCATCGCGGTGTCCTCATCGGTTCGGTCTCGCCTCGGTGGTACAGCAGTTCCTGGTGGTCATTCTCCCCGGCATCGCGCCCGCTGCCCGGCGGGGATGGTGCTGGCAGCGGCTGACAGACAGTGCCTGACAAACGAAAAGACCCCCCGGGTGTGGGAGGTCTGCGCGACGAGGGAGTTCTCGTCGCGCTAGTCGATAATCACCATGGTGGTGGCCATGTGCCAGGACGTCACGTGCTCACTGTGACACGGGCCATTCACGCTGTGGAACCCCGGTCCGCATCGTGGTCAGGACCACGAGGAGGTATGCCGCGCGGCCGCGTCCACCAGCGCGGCGAACAACCGCGGGTCGTCGCCTTCCTCCGGATGCCACTGGACAGCCAGCCGGAACCCCGCCGCCGGGTCCTCCATCGCCTCCAGCGTGCCGTCTTCCGCCCAGGCGGCGGCGACGAACCCGGGATGGGTCAGCACCGACTGGTGGTGGTAGCTCGGCACGACCGTGGAGTCGCCCAGCAGCGAGTTCACCCGCGTCCCGGCCACGGTGGTCACCGCGTGGGCACCGTAGGCCCCCACGTGGGGCGAGTGGTCCTGGTGGCCCACCCGGTCCGGCACGTGCTGCTCCAGGTCGCCTCCGGCGGCCACGGCCATGACCTGCATACCCCGGCAGATCCCGAGGAGTGGCACTCCCTCCTCGGCGGCGGCCGCTGCCAGGGCCAGCTCCATGGCGTCCCGGTCCTCCCGGGGCTCCTGGGCCGCTGGGTGGCGCTCGCGGGCATACCGCGAGGGATCGACGTCGGCCCCGCCGGCGATAACGAGGCCGTCGAGTCGCGAGAGGATCTCCGCGGCAAGGCCAGGGTCGCCGTCCGCCCGCGGCGGGATGATCACGACGACCCCGCCGGCCTGCTCGAGCTTGCGGATGTAGGAGTACGGAACAGTGGCGCTGGGAACGTCCCGCCAGACAGCACGGGACACCGGCTCGACGTAGCAGGTCAGCCCGATCACGGGGCGGCTCACGGGGCGGCGGCTCACGGGGTCCTCATCGGGTGCTCACAGGGGCGCTCGTTCTCACAGCGGGGTGACGTACGCGCCGCTGATCCCGCCGTCGACGAGGAACTGCGAGGCCGTGATGAAGCTGGACTCGTCACTGGCGAGGAAGAGGACCGCGTTGGCGATCTCCACCGGCTCGGCGAACCGGCCGACCGGGATGTGCACCATCCGCCTGGCCGCCCGCTCGGGGTCCTTGGCGAACAGCTCCTGCAGCAGTGGCGTGTTGACCGGCCCGGGGCAGAGGGCGTTGACCCGCACCCCTTCGCGGGCGAACTGCACGCCCAGCTCACGCGACATCGACAGCACGCCGCCCTTGCTGGCCGTGTAGGAGATCTGGCTCGTGGCGGCACCCATCACCGCGACGAAGGACGCGGTGTTGATGATCGAACCCCGTCCCTGTTCCAGCATGTAGGGCAGGGCAGCCTTGCAGCACAGGTAGACGCTGGTGAGGTTGACCTCCTGCACCCGGCGCCACGCGTCGAGCCCGGTGGTGAGGATCGAGTCGTCGTCGGGAGGCGAGATCCCGGCGTTGTTGAACGCGACGTCGACGCTGCCGAACTTCTCCTTGGCCGTGCGGAACAGCGCCTCGACCTCCTCGGGGTCGGTCACGTCGCAGTGGACGTAGGCACCCCCCAGCTCCGCGGCGATCGACTCCCCCGCGGCGTCGTCGAGGTCGCCGATCACGACCGTGGCGCCCTCCTCGGCAAACCGTCGCACCGTCGCGAGCCCGATGCCGCTGCACCCGCCCGTGACGACGGCCACCCTGCCCTGGAGCCTGCCTGCCATGAAGTGTCCTCTCAGCTGTCAGTGGAGATGAATACGTTCTTGACCTCGCTGAACGAGTCGAGGGCGTCCGGTCCGAGCTCCCGGCCGAGGCCGGACTGCTTGAAGCCCCCGAAGGGGGTGGAGTACCGCACGCTGCTGTGCGAGTTGACCGACAGGTTGCCGGCCTCGACCCCGCGCGCCACCCGCAGCGCCCGACCCACGTCGCGCGTCCAGATCGAGCCGGACAGCCCGTATGCCGTGTCGTTCGCCTTCGCGACCGCGTCGGCCTCGTCGTCGAACGGCATCACGGCGACCACCGGCCCGAAGACCTCTTCCTGCCAGACGCGGTCGGTCGTGGCTCGGGGCAGAACGACCGTTGGCGGGTACCAGTAGCCGGCGCCTTCGGGCGCCCCACCCCGGAAGGCAACCTCGACCGGCTCGGGCGACTCCTCGACATACGACCGGACGGTCTCGCGCTGACCCGCGCTGATGAGCGGACCCATCTCGGTGCCCTCGTCGCCGGGTGCGGCGACCACGACCCCGGCCACGGCCGGCTCGAACAGCTCCATGAACCTGTCGAAGACGCTGCGCTGCACCAGGATCCGGCTCCGTGCGCAGCAGTCCTGGCCGGCGTTGTCGAAGACGCCATAGGGGGCCGTGGCTGCAGCCTTCTCGAGGTCGCTGTCGGCGAAGACGATGTTGGCGCTCTTGCCACCGAGCTCGAGGGTGATCCGCTTGACCCGGTCGGCCGCGCCACGCATGATCCGTTGCCCCACCGCGGTCGATCCCGTGAAGCAGATCTTGCGCACCGCGGGGTGGGTGACGAACCGCTCGCCCACGACCGACCCCTTGCCCGCGACCACCGTGAACACGCCCTCGGGCAGTCCAGCCTCGAGGGCCAGCTCACCGAGTCGCAGAGCCGTCAGCGGGGTGAGCTCAGCAGGCTTGAGCACCACCGTGTTCCCTGCTGCCAGCGCCGGGGCGAATCCCCACCCGGCGATGGGCATCGGGAAGTTCCACGGCACGATGATCCCGACCGTCCCCAAGGGTTCCTTGAAGGTCACGTCGATTCCGCCCGCGACGGGGATCTGCCTGCCGAAGTGGCGTTCGGGTGCGGCGGAGTAGTACGTCAGGACGTCGCGGACGTTGCCTGCCTCCCAGCGCGCGTTGCCGATGGTGTGGCCGGCGTTGGCCACCTCCAGCCGGGCCAGCTCCTCGAGGTGGTCGTCCACGACCTCCGCGAACCTGCGCAGCAGCCGGCCCCGGTCGGCTGGAGCCAGGGCGCGCCAGGCGGGGCCGGCAGCCTCTGCTGCGGCGATCGCCGCGTCGGCGTCCTCGACCGAGGCCAGGCTGACCTCCGTCACCACCGCCTCTGTTGCGGGGTTGAGAACCTCGTGGATCGTCGCGCTCACAGCCGCTCGAACCCCCGGACCCGCTCCCAGTCGGTGACCGCCGCGTTGAACGCGGTGAGCTCGATCTTGGCGGCGTGGGCATAGTGCTCGACCACGTCGTCCCCCAGCGCGGCTCGGGCGACGGGCGAGGCGAGGAACAGCTCACGCGCCTCGCTGAGCAGCGAGGGCACGCGCTCCTTGTCGGAGGCATAGGCGTTGCCGCCGAACGCCGGCTCGAGCGGGAGCTCCTCGCGTATGCCGTGCAGCCCGGCGGCGAGCATGCCCGCCACCGCGAGGTAGGGGTTCACGTCGCCCCCGGGGACCCGGTTCTCGACGCGGAGCCCGGCACCGTGCCCGACGACCCGCAGCGCGCAGGTCCGGTTGTCCGTGCCCCAGGCGATGGCCGTGGGCGCAAAGGAACCGGGCTGGAACCGCTTGTAGGAGTTGATGTTCGGTGCGTAGAGCAGGGTGAAGTCCCGCATGGTGGCCTGGATGCCTGCGACGAAGTGCTCGAAGACGAGTGAGCGTCCACCCTCGCGGTCCTCGTCGGCGAAGACCGTTTCCCCACCGAGCCCTCGCAGTGACAGGTGGATGTGGCAGGAGTTGCCCTCGCGCTCGTCGAACTTGGCCATGAAGGTCAGCGACTGCCCGTGCTTGGCGGCGAGCTCCTTGGCAGCCGTCTTGTAGACGACGTGGTTGTCGCAGGTCCGCAGCACCTCGTCGTAGAGGAAGGCGATCTCGTGCTGTCCTGGGTTGCACTCGCCCTTCGCGCTCTCCACGGTCACGCCCGCGGCATACATCTCGTTGCGGATCTCGCGCAGCAGCGGCTCGACCTTGGTGCCGCCGAGGATCGAGTAGTCCACGTTGTAGCGGTTGGCCCCGGTCATGCCCTGGTAGCGCCGGTCCCAGCCCTGCTCGAAGCTCTCCTCGAACACGATGAACTCGAGCTCGGTGCCGGTGAGCGCCACGAAGCCGAGCTCGGCGGCCGCGTCGACCTGGGCCTTGAGCACCGACCGTGGTGACGGGCGCACCGGCCCGCTGCCGTCGAGCCAGGACAGGTCGCACTGGACGGTGGCCGAGTAGGGCTGACCTGGCGTGCGCCGCAGGGTCGACAGGTCGAGGTCGAACATCATGTCGCCGTAACCGCGTTCCCAGGAGCTGATCGCGTAGCCGTCGACGGTGTTCATGTCGACGTCCACAGCGAGCAGGTAGTTGCACCCCTCGGTGCCGTGCCCGAGGACCGAGTCGAGGAAGAACTGGCTGTGGATCCGCTTGCCCTGCAGCCGTCCTTGCATGTCCGTGAAGGCCACGATGATCGTGTCGATGGTGCCCGCGGCGATGTCCGCCTTGAGCTCGTCGACGGTGAGCTGGGGTGGTGTGGTCATGGCGTCTCCCTGTCCTGCCTCAGCCCAGCAACCCGCGCAGCAGGGCTGCCGTGGCGTCACAGTGCTCTTCCATGGTGGCCCGGGCAGTGTCGGCGTCCCCGCCGAGGACTGCCGCGACGATGGCCTCGTGCTGGTCGTTGGAGTGGGCGATGTTGAGGGGCAGCACCGGGATCGCGGTCAGCAGCTCGTGCAGCGCGGACTGGGCGCGGGTGACGGCCTCGATGAGCATCGGCGAACCGGAGAGGGTCGCGATGGCCAGGTGGAAGCGGCTGTCGGCCAGCCGGTGGGCGGCGTTGTCCGGAGCCTCGCGCGCCGCTTTGGCGCTCTCGATCAACCAGGCCCGCTGGTCGGCGGCCAGCGCCTTGGTGGCCGCCAGGGCGGCAGCGCCCGGCTCGACCACCCGCCGGAAGTCGATCGCGTCGGCCAGCGCCGCCCCCGTGCGGACCGGCGTTGCGCCGGTCCCCGGCTCCAGTCCGGCGTAGGTGATGACAGTGCCACCACCGCGGCCGCGCCGCGTCGTGACGAGCCCGGACTCGCGCAGCGCCGCGATCGCCTCGCGAAGCGTGTTGCGGCTGACGCCGAGGCGCTCGGCGAGCTCGCGTTCGGGAGGGAGCTGGTCGCCGTCGGTGAAGACCCCCAGCCGGATGGCTGTCGCGAGCTGCTCGACGGTCGACTCGAACGCGTTGCCCGATGCAGGCCGCAGCACGACGTGCGGCAGGGACGTCTGCGGGGCGGGACTCACGTTCAGATCCAATACCCCCCACCGGGTCGCGTCAATGGTCTGCGAAAGAACCATTTCGTCACGTCGCCGTCTCGCGCGCGAGCCTCAGCCCGTCGGGGTCGAACGGCGGACGCAGGCCCACCGCCACGTCGTAGCGCTTCCCCGCGAGGTCGATCTCGTAGCTGCCGCTGCGCAGCCAGTCAGCGGTGGCGCTGCCCGTGGCCCGGTCGCCCACAAGGGCCAGTCCGACCCCGCTCCCCAGGCTGGCGCCCCAGGCGGCGCTGGTGACCTGGCCGACCGGTTCGCCGTCGCGCAGCACGAGCTCGCCACCCCATGGGTAGGCGGCGGGGTCGTCGACCACGAACGAGACGATCCGCCGGGCCGGAGGCACCAGCCGCGACTGCTCGACGGCCGCTCGCCCCAGAAAGTCGATGTCGGTCCGGAGCTTGCACGCGAAGGTGAGACCGGCGACGACCGGCCCGGTCTCCGTCGTCAGCTCGCGGCCAAAGGCGCGATAGCCCTTCTCCAGCCGCATCGACTCGATCGTGGAGTAGCCGGCCGGCACGACACCCAGGTCGCTGCCCGCGTCGAACAGGTCCTCGTAGACGCCGGCGGCGAGATCCGTGGGGACGTACAGCTCCCAGCCCAGCTCACCGACATACGTGATGCGAGTCGCCCGCACCGTCGCCTGCCCGACCCTGACCTCCCTGCTGGTCGCAAAGGGGAACGACGCGTCGTCGAACGCATCGGGCGACAACCGTTGCAGCAGCTCACGGGACCGTGGTCCCATGACGCCGAGCACGGCATACGCACTCGTGAGGTCGACGACGTGCGCCGACGCGTCGGGCGGGAAGTGACGGCGCATCCAGTCGATGTCTCGGACCGTCGTCGCGGCGCTGCTCACCACGAAGAACTCGTCGGCGGCAGTCCTCGTGACCGTCACGTCGGACTCGTAGGTGCCACGCGAGTTGAGCATCCCCGTGTAGACCGAGCGACCAACGGGCACACCCACGTCGGCGGTGCAGACCCACTGGAGGGCGCGCTCGGCGCCCTCCCCGACCACGAGGTACTTCGAGAAGGAGGTCTGGTCGAAGACGGCTACCGCCTCCCGCGTCGCCAGCTGCTCGGCGACCGACCAGTCGACCCACGTGGGACGTTCCCAGGAGTAGTCGATGACAGGCGGGAGACCATGGGGCGCAAAGACATTCGGCCGCTCCCAGTTGTTCCGACTCCCCAGGCAGGCACCCTGGGCGACGACCAGGTCATGGACGGGTGAACGGCGCAGCGGTCGCCCTGTCTCGAGCTCACGGTTGGGCCAGGGCACTGCATAGTGGAGCCCCAACACCTCGCCCACGCGGCGGCGCAGCCAGTCGTTGTTGCCCGCCAACGGGGAGAACCTGCGGATGTCGGCGCTGATCAGGTCGGTGGTCGGCTCGCCTTCGACGATCCACTCCGCGAGCGCCCGACCGGCACCGCCCGCCGACGCGATCCCCACTGAGTTGAAGCCCGCCGCGACGAAGAAGCCGGCCAGCTCGGGCGCCTCGCCGATGATGAACTGGTTGTCGGGGGTGAAGCTCTCCGGCCCGTTGTAGAACTTGCGGATCCCCGTCTCCGCGAGCACAGGCAGCCGGTGGACGGCGCTGTCCATGAGGACCTCGAAGTGCTCCCAGTCCTCCTCCAACAGGGCGAACTCGAACGGGTAGGGGATCTGGTCCGGGGGTACCCACGGCTTGGCCACCGGCTCGAACCCGCCCACGAGGAGACCCCCGACCTCCTCCTTGACGTAGGTGTAGCCGTCCGGGTCGCGCAGGATCGGCAGGTCACGGTGCACCCCCTCGATCTGCTCGGTCACGACGTAGAAGTGCTCGGCGGAGTGCAGCGGCACGGTGACCCCGACCAGCTCCCCCACGGCCTTGGCCCACTGGCCGGCACAGTTGACGACGACCTCCGCCTCGACGTCTCCCTCGTCGGTCCGCAAGCCCGTGGCCCGGCCGCCCTTCGTCAGCACGTCCGTGACGCGCACCCGTTCAGCGATGTGCACCCCACGCATCCGCGCGCCCTTCGCCAGGGCCTGGGTGAGGTCCGTCGGGTCCGCTCTCCCGTCACCCGGGAGCCAGATCGCACCGACCAGGTCCTCGGCGCGCATGAGTGGGTAGCGCTCGTGCGCCTGCCCCGCGGTGAGCAGCTCACAGTCCAGGTCGTATGCCGCGGCGCTGGCAGCCGTGCGCCGCAGCGCCACCATGCGCTCCTCGGTGCGGGCCACGGTGAGCCCGCCGCAGACGCGGTATCCCGTGCCGAGACCCGTCTCCGCCTCGAGGCGCGAGTACAGGTCCGTCGAGTACTGCACGAGTCGCGTGCTCGCCTCAGTGGCCCGCAGCTGGCCGACCAGCCCCGCAGCGTGCCACGTCGTGCCGCACGAGAGCGAACCCTGTTCGAGGAGCAGCACATCGGTCCAGCCGAGATGGGCCAGGTGGTAGGCGACACTGCACCCGATCACGCCGCCACCGATGATGACGACCCGGGCCCGCTCCGGCAGCTGCTCGTTCACGCCGGGTCGCCCGTCACGTCGCCGGACACCGCAGTGGTGGCCGCATCGATGAGCTCGTCAAGCCGCGCGCTCGTGAAGAGCGCCGCCGCGAGGTCGTGGCGCTCGAGGGCGAAGTCCCAGAAGTCGTGTTCCACGTCGGACACGCCGTGCTGGATCGCTCCCCAGAGGGTCCACGCGTAGCGGCCGGCGAGGCCCCACAGCTCCGCTCGTGCCAACAGCCGGTCGTCCACCGACCCGTAGTAGGAGTCGACCAGCTCCACGAGGTGCTCATGGTCGAGCTGCGACTCGTTGACCAGGTTTCCCAGCTCGAACGACGCCTCGTTGGTGCCGGAGTACTCGTAGTCGACGATGCGGATGCTGCCGCCGTCGTCCAGGAAGTTGGCCGCCAGCAGGTCGTTGTGGCACGGCACCCGGGGTTCGGGGAACCGGCGCAGCGCGGCCTCGACCCGCGCAGCCACGTCGCGCAGCTCGACATACCCGTCGGGGACGCGCAGCCCTCGCTGGGTGACGATGCCCCAGTAGCGACGCTGGATGTCGAAGATGTCGAAGTCGGAGGCGAAGGGGGGCCCGGCGTGGAGCAGGCGAAGCGCAGCGGCGATCCGCCGCAGGTTGGACGCGACGTCGCTCGCGGCATACGTCCGCCCCGGAAGGAAGCCGACGACGAGCACCCCCTGTCCCGGGAGGTAGTCTACGACGGGAGCGCCGACTCCGGCCAGCGCCGCGGCACGGCTGTTGAGCCACTCGTGTTCGCGGTTGACGGCCAGCAGGTCGGTCGTGGGCGGCGAGATCCGGACGACGACGTCCTGCGTCGCCGTCCGGACCCGGTAGTTGTGGTTGGTCAGCCCACCGGGCAGCTCACTCACCTCCCGATCGCCCGCAAGGGCAGGGAGCTGGGCGAGCGCCTGGTCGAGGGTGACCCCGTGGCTCACTCGCCGAAGGCCTCGACGACCGCCTGGTCGATGGTGTGCTTCGGGCCCTTGAACCACTTGCGGGCCGAGACCTGCCACCACACGGCGAGCACGATCAGCGACCCGATCGTCAGGATCGGTGCGTAGTTGACGAACTTCCAGTCGAAGTCGTCCGTGAACGGCACCCCGGCGGGGACGAACGGCATGATGAAGTACACCGAGATGATCGCGATCTCGATGACTGCGATGAGGTTCATCCACTTGTACTTCGCACCGTTGTTCCAGCTGCCTGGCTGGAAGGAGTCACCCATCCGCCACCTCAGCCAGATGGGGATGAGGAACGCGAGGTAGAGGCCGATCACCGCCACCGAGACGACGGCGTAGAAGGCCACCGGCACGATGAGGGGCTTGTCGGCAGTGCCGATGTTGACCTCCTTGAGAGCCGGCAGGGTGATCAGCGCGGCCACCACGGCAACCAGCATGACCGCGTTGGCCGGGACCTTGTTGGCAGAGAGCGAGGACCACAGCCGCGAGCCCGGGATCGCACCGTCGCGGCTGAACGCGAACGTCATGCGCGAGGCACTGGTCATGCAGGACGTCGTGCAGAAGAACTGGCCGATCGCGGAGATGAGCAGGATCGCGGTGGCCCACTTGGAGCTCATCGCGTTCGTGAAGATGTAGGCCACGCCCCCGCCGCCGACGCCGGCGTTGTCCGGCGCACCGTCCTTGTCCGGCACGGCGAACAGGAAGCACAGCAACAGGATCCAGCCACCGATGGCCGAGTAGAAGATGGACTGCCAGATCCCCTTGGCGGCTGCCTGCGAGGCGGCAGAGGTCTCCTCCGAGAGGTGGGCCGAGGCGTCGAACCCGGTGATCGTGTACTGCGTGAGCAGCAGCCCGAAGGGCACCACGAGGAACCAGTACTTCACCGAGCTGTTCGAGCCTCCGCTGTAGCCCGAGTTGTTGAACCGCTCGGTGAAGACGTAGGAGAAGCTCTGGTGGTGGTCAGGCACGAGGATGAGGATCAGGATGACGATCGCCGCACCGACGACGTGCCACCAGACCGAGACGTTGTTCATCAGTGCCATCAGGTGGCCGCTGAAGATGTTGAGCACGGAGGCGAGCACCAGGACGATGAGGAAGGTCCAGAACACCCTCGTCAACGAGTAGCTGCCGGCGTAGCTCTCGGAGAACGTGCTGAGGGTCAGGTCGATGAAGGTCGCACACCCGTAGGCCACCGAGGCCGTGACGGCCACGAGACCGATCAGGTTGAGCCAGCCCGTGAAGAAGCCGGCCCGCGCGCCGCCCATCTTGCTGGCCCACCAGTAGATGCCGCCGGAGGTCGGGTAGGCCGACACGAGCTCGGACATGGTGAACCCGATGATGAGGATGAACAGCGACACGATGGGCCAGCCCCACGAGATCGCAATCGGGCCACCGTTGTTGAAGCCCTGGCCGAACGTCGTGAAGCAGCCCGCAAGGATCGAGATGATGGAGAACGAGATCGCAAAGTTGGAGAAGCCCGACCACGACCGGTTGAGCTCCTGCTTGTAGCCGAGTTCCGCCAACCGGCGTTCGTCGTCCGAGAGTTTGCTGACGCTGGCCATACGGGCTCCTAGTCTTCGGTGCGAAGTGGAGCCGATATTTCACCCACGAGACTCACCCTGTCAATGGTCCAATCACAAACCATTGACTAGTCACCCGGCGGGTCAGACGAGGCGCGTCAACCAGCCGTGGGTGTCCTCGGTGCGGCCGTACTGGATGTCGAGGAGCCGCTCACGAATGGTGCGGGTCACCTCGCCGTAGTCGACGCCGCCCCGGTGGTCGCAGGAGCCGCCTGCCCAGCGCAGCTCGCCCACAGGCGTGATGACGGCCGCGGTGCCGCAGGCGAAGATCTCGACGATCTCCCCGCTGGCCGCTCCGTCCTTCCACTCCTGGATCGGGATGCGTCGCTCCTCGGGCTCCAGCCCCATCTCCTTGGCGAGCGCGAGCACGGAGGAACGCGTGACACCCTCGAGGATCGAGCCGGTGAGCTCGGGCGTGATGAGCTTGTTGTCCTTGGTCACGAAGAACAGGTTCATGCCGCCGAGCTCCTCGACGAAGGTGTGCGTCGACGCATCGAGGAACACCGCCTGGTCGCAACCGTTCTCGATTCCTTCGAGCTGGCCCGCGAGGCTCGAGGCGTAGTTGCCGCCACACTTCGCCGCGCCGGTGCCGCCCTCGCCGGCGCGCGCGTAGTCGGTCGAGAGCCACAGGGTGACCGGCTTGATGCCGCCGCTGAAGTAGGCGCCGGCCGGGGAGGCGATGACCGAGTAGGTCACCTCGGTCGCGGGTCGAACCCCGAGGAAGGCCTCCGAGGCGTACATGAAGGGCCGCAGGTAGAGGCTCGACTCACCACTGGTACCGGAGGGCACCCAGGCCTGGTCGACCTCGACCAGTGCCCGCAGCGAGGCGAGGAAGTCCTCCTCGGGCAGCTCGGGCAGCGTCATCCGACGGGCACTGCGCCGCATCCGCTGGGCGTTCGCCTCCGGGCGGAAGGTCCAGATCGACCCGTCCGCGTGCCGGTAGGCCTTCATGCCCTCGAAGATCTCCTGGGCATAGTGCAGCACCGCCGCCGACGGCATCAGGGTGATGGGTCCGTAGGCCGTGACCTTGCCCTCGCTCCACCCCTCGCCCTTGCGCCACACGGCGGTGACCATGTGGTCGGTGAACGTGGTGCCGAACCCCGGGTTGGCCAGTACTGCCTCGCGCTCCGCGTCCGGCCGCGGGTCGGTGCGACGCGTGACCTCGAAGGTCAGCGGGGCGGTGGTCTGGCTCATGAAGTCCTCCTGGGTGTCGCCCCCGTCAGGGCGGGGCTGCTCCTGCCGAGATTACCTGTCCGGCACACCACCCGGGCAGGAGACGTCGGATGCAGCCGGTGACCTACAGGAGGGACGCGATGGCGTCGCCGACCTGGGTCGTGCTGCGTACGGCGCTCCCCCGCGTCGCGAGGTCGGCGGCGACCGCGCGTTCGACCCTGGCGGCTTCGTCGGTGCGCCCCAGGTGCTCGAGCAGCATGCCGACGGACAGGATGGTGGCGGTCGGGTCGGCCTTGCCCTGACCTGCGATGTCGGGTGCGGACCCGTGGACGGGCTCGAACATGCTCGGTGCCGTGCGGTCGGGGTTGATGTTGGCGCTGGCGGCGAGGCCGATCCCGCCGACGATGGCGGCCGCGATGTCGGTGATGATGTCGCCGAACAGGTTGTCGGTGACGATCACGTCGAACCGACCGGGGTCGGTGGCCAGGAAGATCGTGGCCGCGTCGACGTGCTGGTAGGCCGTCGTGACCTCGGGGAACTCGGCGCCCACCTCGTCGACGGTGCGCCGCCACAGGTGACCGGCGTGGGTCAGCACGTTGTGCTTGTGCACGAGCGTGAGGTGCCTGCGGGGGCGGGCCTGCGCGCGGGCGAACGCGTCGCGGACGACCCGCTCGACGCCGAATCGGGTGTTGACGCTGACCTCGGTCGCGATCTCGTGCGGGGTGCCCGCGCGCAACGAACCACCGTTGCCCACGTAGGGGCCCTCGGTGCCCTCACGGACCACCACGAAGTCGATGCCGCCGGGCGCCACGCGTTCCACGGCCAGCGGGCTCAGGACGCCGGGGTAGAGCCTGGCGGGACGAAGGTTGACGTACTGCTCGAGGGCGAAGCGCAGCGGCAGGAGCACACCGCGCTCGAGCACGCCGCTGGGGACGGTCGGGTCGCCGATCGCCCCGAGGAGGATCGCGTCGTGGCCGCGGAGCTCCTCGAGCACCGAGTCGGGCAGGGTCTCGCCCGTGGCGTGCCACCGACGGGCGCCCAGGTCGTACTCGGTGGTGTGGAACTTGGTCCCCGTGCCGGCAGTGACCGTTTCGAGGGCCTTGATGCCCTCCGCCACGACCTCCGGACCGATCCCGTCGCCGCCGATGACGGCGAGGTTGACGGTGTCGTTGCCAGTGCTGTCGGGAGCCATGTCTCCAGCCTAAAGACGGTCTTGCGATCTGATACTGGTGTCTCACCTGACGAACGGCCCCGGGCGGGTGCCCGAAGCCGTTCGTCGTCGCACCCAGATGGTGCGGTGGATCATGCCTGCGACGTCAGTCGTCGGAGTGACCCTGCTCGCGCAGGTCCATCGACTCTTGCAGTGCCTGACGTGCCTTCTCGGCCTCTTCGCTCATGTCACTCATTCCTTTGCGGATGCCCCTGTGTCCCAACAGGGTTCGGGTTTGTCTGGGTTCTCGGTGTCTCGCTGGGCGCTCTCCGGTTAACGGGGCGCCACTGTCAGCCACGCACGCGGGATCTCCGCGGCGAGTGGGCTGACTACCGGAACTCGCCGCGGCGGATAAGAATTACGACCTGCCGCGTCATGTCTTCGAGGTTACGTGGACGTCCAACTAAACGACACCCGTTTCCCACGCAGTGAGACACGTCTGGACGTGAGCGCCGCCACAGTGCTTCCCCTCAACCTCTGACGCCCTGCCGCGTCGCGGACCATGCCAGTGCCTAGGGTGACGAGGTGCTGCCCGACGACTACTCCCTGCGCCCACTCTCGCTCGACGACTCCGCCGCCCTCGCGGCCGCCTACACCCGCAACCGCGAACATCTTCGACCGGCGCCGGTCAGGCCGGACGCGTTCTTCACCGAGGAGGGCCAGCGCGAGGCCATCCGCGACCGACTGCGCCAGGTCGAGCTCGGCCTGTTCGACGCCTGGCTGTTGTGGCACGGTGACGAGGTCGTCGGGACAGCGACCCTCCAGAACATCGTGAGAGGGGCCATGTACGGGGCGGACGTGGGGTACTGGATCGACCACGCCCACCTGCGCCGGGGCCTTGCCGTGGCCGCGCTCGAGTTCCTGATCCGGCGAGCACGGGACCTGGACCTGCACCGACTCGGGGCAGGCACGAACGTCTCGAACCTCGTCTCCCAGCGAGTGCTGCGTCGGTGTGGTTTCGAGGAGTGCGGCCGGATCCCGGCCTTCCTGTACCTCGACGGAGAGTGGCGCGACAACATCATGTTCAACCTGGTGCTCCACGACGACCCACCGCCGGTCTGAGCCTGCACACCGACCATGCCCAGACACAGGTATGGCGGGGGGGGGCCCCCGCCGGGGATGCTGCTGTCGACGGTGAGCGCAACCAGGGCCTGGCCACCCTTCTCGTTGCGGGCCACCTGCATCCCGGCGATGTTGACGTCGGCGTCGCCCAGCAGCCGGCCGACGGTGCCGATGACGCCGGGACGGTCGACGTAGGTGAAGAAGGCGAGGTGCTCGGTGAGCGGCACCTCGATGTCGAAGCCGTTGACGCCCACGATCTTCTCGATCAGGCGCGGGCCGGTGAGCGTGCCGGCGACGCTGATCGTCGCACCGTCCGCCAGGGTCCCTCGCAGGATCGTGACGTTGCGGAAGTCCTGCATCGTCGGGTCCGTGAGCAGGCGCACCTCGCACCCACGCTGCTCGGCGAGCAGGGGCGCGTTGACATAGGTCACCGGGTCCTCGGTCACGTCGGTGAACAGGCCCTTGAGCGCGGCCAGCTTCCAGATCGACACGTCGTGCTGGGTGATCTCCCCCTGGACGTCGACGTCCAGCTGCACCGGCACGGAACCGGCGAGCGAGGTGAAGATGCGCCCGAGCTTCTCGACGAGGGCGATGCCGGGCCGCACCTCCTCGGGGACCACACCACCGGACACGTTGACCGCGTCGGGGACGAGGTCACCGCCGAGAGCGAGCCGCACAGACTTCGCGACGGAGACGCCTGCCTTCTCCTGGGCCTCGTCGGTCGAGGCGCCGAGGTGCGGCGTGACGACCACGGACTCGTGCTCGAACAGAGGGCTCTGGGTCGTGGGCTCGGTGGCGAAGACGTCGATGCCCGCCCCGGCCACCCGGCCCTCGCGGAGCGCCTCGGCCAGGGCCTCCTCGTCGACGATGCCGCCGCGGGCGGCGTTGATGATGCGCACGGTGGGCTTGACCTTCGTCAGGGCCTCCTTGCCGATCAGGCCCACGGTTTCCGCATTCTTGGGCAGGTGCACGGTGATGAAGTCGCTCTGCTCGAGCAGCTCGTCGAGGGTGACCAGCTGGGCGCCGAGCTGACCGGCGCGCTGGGCCGAGACGTAGGGGTCGTAGGCCAGGATCTCCATGCCGAAGCCCTTGAGACGCTCGGCGACGAGCTGGCCGATACGACCGAACCCGACGACGCCGACCTTCTTGTCGAGCAGCTCGACGCCGCCGTACTTGCTGCGCTTCCAGGCGCCCTCCTTGAGCGCCTGGTTGGCGGGGGCGATGTTGCGGGCCGTGGACAGCAGCAGGCCGACCGCGAGCTCAGCCGCTGACGTGATGTTGGAGGTCGGGGCGTTGACGACCATGACACCGGCCTGGGTGGCGGCCGGCACGTCGACGTTGTCGAGGCCAACGCCCGCTCGCGCGATCACCTTGAGGTTCTTGGCGGCGGCGATGGCCTCGGCGTCCATCTTCGTGGCGGAACGGATGAGGACCGCGTCGACGTCGGCGAGAGCCGGGAGGAGGGCCTCGCGGGAGGCGCCGTCGACGTGGCGCACCTCGAAGTCGGGCCCTAGGGCGTCGAGGGTGGCGGGCGAGAGTTCCTCGGCGATCAGCACGATCGGCTTGCTCACGTGTCAGTCCTTTGGTGGGTCAGTGGTCGGCCACTGATGGGTCACTGATGGGGGGTCCGGCACCGCGCTGTGCCCGCGGTCAGCATACGACCGCGCTCAGCATGTGGATGCCCCGGCTCGACATGTGACACGCGGATCACCGGCACCCGCTTGGTGTGCAAGGTTTGTCCACCGTTGGGGACAACCTGGGGACAACAGTGCCGGCCGACCCCGCGAMCGGGGCCGGCCGGCATGCTTGGTGGGGACCGTCAGCGGGCCGCGTTGTCAGCGGGCCGCGGAGCCCTCGACGTAGTCGGAGTCGGTCTCCTTGATCCAGCTCATCAGCTTGCGGAGCTCCTTGCCGGTGCCCTCGATCGGGTGCTGGGCGCCCTTCTCACGCAGGGCCTTGAACTCCGGGCCGCCCGCGTCCTGGTCGTCGATGAACCGCTTGGCGAAGGCGCCGTTCTTGATGTCCGCGAGCACCGCCTGCATGTTCTCCTTGACGCGGGGGTCGATGACCCGGGGACCGGAGACGTAGTCGCCGTACTCGGCCGTGTCGGACACCGACCAGCGCTGCTTGGCGATGCCGCCCTCGACCATGAGGTCGACGATCAGCTTGAGCTCGTGCAGGCACTCGAAGTAGGCCACCTCGGGCTGGTAGCCGGCTTCAACAAGCGTCTCGAAGCCGTACTGCACGAGCTGGGATGCACCCCCGCAGAGGACGGCCTGCTCACCGAACAGGTCGGTCTCGCACTCCTCGGTGAAGGTGGTCTTGATGCCGCCGGCACGCAGTCCGCCGATGGCCTTGGCATAGGACTGGGCCAGCGCCCAGGCGTCGCCGGACGCGTCCTGCTCGACGGCCAGCAGCACGGGGACGCCGCGGCCGTCGACGTACTCACGGCGCACCAGGTGACCGGGACCCTTGGGGGCCACCATGATCACGTCGGAGCCTGCCTCGGGCTTGATGTAGTCGAACCGGATGTTGAAGCCGTGCCCGAAGAGCAGGCCGGCACCGTCCTTGAGGTTGGGCGCGATGTCGTTGGCATAGACGGTGCGCTGCACCTGGTCGGGCGTGAGGATGACGACGAGGTCGGCCTCCTTCACGGCATCCGCCACGGATCGCACGGTGAGCCCCTCGGCCTCGGCCTTGGCGCGGCTCTTGCTGCCCTCGGCGAGGCCGACGCGCACGTCGACCCCGGAGTCGCGAAGGTTGAGCGCGTGGGCGTGGCCCTGGCTGCCGTAGCCGATGACGGCCACCTTCTTGCCCTGGATCACGCTCAGGTCAGCGTCGTCGTCGTAGAACATCTCGGCCACGGTGGCCACTCCTTAGTGTTGTCTGGCTTGCTTCGGGTGATCAGTGAAATCTGTTGGACTGCAAAGACATTCAGGTATGCAGCGTGGCTTCGAACCGTCTGCGCCGCTCCCCTGCGCTAGGCCGTCCGCAGCGCCCGGTCGGTGATCGACCGCGTACCACGTCCGATCGCGACCATGCCGGACTGGACGAGCTCCTTGACGCCGAACGGCTCGATGACCTCGAGGAAGGCGGCGAGCTTGTCGCGGTTGCCGGTGACCTCGATGGTCAGGGTGTCGCTGGCGACATCGACCACTTTGGCACGGAACAGCTGAACCGTCTCGAGCACGTGGCTGCGGCTGTGCACGTCGGTGCGGACCTTGACCAGCAGGATCTCGCGCTGGACCGAGGCGGTGGGCTCGAGCTCGACGACCTTGAGGACCTCGATGAGCTTGTTGAGCTGCTTGGTGACCTGCTCCAGCGGCAGGGCGTCGACGTCGACGACCACCGTCATCCGCGAGATCTCCGGGTGCTCGGTGGGGCCCACGGCGAGCGAGTCGATGTTGAAGCCGCGCCGCGAGAAGAGCGCTGCGATCCTGGCCAGGACGCCGGGCTTGTTCTCGACGAGGACCGACAGGGTGTGCTTGCTCATCGCCATCTACCGTCCGTCCTTGTCTGCGTCCTCGGGCTGCTCGGTGGCCTCGTCCTCTTCACGGTCCCACTGCGGCGCGGTGTCCTTCGCGACCTGGATGGCGTCGTTGCTGACCCCGGCCGGGACCATCGGCCAGACCATCGCGTCGCGGTGGACGACGAAGTCGATGATGACCGGGACGTCGTTGACCTCCATGGCCTTCTTGATGGTCGCATCCACGTCTTCCGCACGCTCGCACCGGAGTCCGACGCAGCCGTAGGCGTCAGCCAGCTTGACGAAGTCGGGGATGCGGCGGCCGACCGAGGTGTGCAGGTCAGTGTTGGAGTAGCGCTTGTCGTAGAACAGGGACTGCCACTGGCGGACCATGCCCAGGCTGCTGTTGTTGATGATCGCGACCTTGATCGGGATGTTGTTGATGACGCAGGTCGCCAGCTCCTGGTTGGTCATCTGGAAGCACCCGTCCCCGTCGATGGCCCACACCACACGGTCCGGCTGGGCGACCTTCGCACCCATGGCGGCCGGCACGGCATACCCCATCGTCCCGAGGCCCCCGGAGTTGAGCCAGGCGTTCGGGCGTTCGTACTGGACGAACTGGGCCGCCCACATCTGGTGCTGGCCGACGCCGGCGACGTAGATCGACTCGGGTCCGCTGAGGGCGCCGATGCGCTCGATGACGTACTGCGGCGGCACGCCCTCCTCGCCCTCGGGCGAGGTGTAGCCGAGCGGGAAGGTGGACTTCCAGCCGGCCGTCTGCTCGCGCCAGGCGTCGTAGTCGCCGACCGTCCCGGCTTCGTGGTCGGCAGCCACCGCCTTGACCAGCTCACTGATGACCTCGAGCACGTCGCCGACGATCGGGACGTCGGCGTTGCGGTTCTTGGAGATCTCGGCGGGGTCGATGTCGGCGTGGATGACCTTGGCCTCTGGTGCGAACGTGGACAGCTGGCCGGTCACCCGGTCGTCGAAGCGCGCACCGAGGGTGATCAGCAGGTCGGACTTCTGGAGGGCCGTGACCGCGGCGACCGAGCCGTGCATGCCCGGCATGCCGAGGTGGAGCGGATGGCTGTCGGGGACGGCGCCCCGCGCCATCAGGGTGGTCACGACGGGGATCTGGGTCAGCTCGACGAACTCGCGCAGGGCGTCGGAGGCATTGCCGCGGATCACGCCGCCACCGACGTAGAACACGGGCCGCTTGGCCTGGGCGATGAGTCGAGCGGCCTCGCGGATCTGCTTGTTGTGCGGCCGGGCGACGGGCCGGTAGCCGGGCAGGTCGTACTTGGGCGGCCACGCGAAGGTGGTCTTCGCCTGGAGCGCATCCTTCGAGATGTCGACGAGGACGGGGCCGGGCCGGCCCGTGGAGGCGATGTGGAACGCCTCAGCGATGACACGAGGGATCTGCGAGGCGTCGGTGACCAGGTAGTTGTGCTTGGTGATCGGCATCGTGATGCCACGGATGTCGGCCTCCTGGAAGGCATCCGTGCCGATGGCGGCGGAGGCGACCTGGCCGGTGATGGCCACGATCGGCACCGAGTCCATGTAGGCGTCGGCGATGGCGGTCACGAGGTTGGTGGCACCCGGACCGGACGTCGCCATGCAGACCCCGACCTTGCCGGTCGCGCTGGCGTATCCCTCCGCCGCGTGGCCGGCGCCCTGCTCGTGGCGGACCAGGATGTGGCGGACCTTGACCGAGTCGAGCAGCGGGTCGTAGGCCGGCAGGATCGCCCCGCCGGGAATGCCGAAGACCGTGTCGACCTCCATGGCCTCGAGGGAGAGCACGAGGCTCTGGGCGCCGGTCACCTGGGCGGGAACCTTCGCCCTCGCCTGCTCGGCCAGCCTGGAGGGGCTGGGCGCGCTGGCTGGACTCGGGGCCGGACTCGGGGCCGGTTTCGTGTCGCTCACGTCTCTACCGCTTTCGGTTCTCGCTGGTGCTGGACCACGCTGATCTGCTCACGCTGTGCCTGCTCACGCTGTGCCTGCTCACAAAAAAGCCCTCCAGTCCTCGGGTGAGGACGACGGAGGGCAGCGCGCTGGCTCAAGGAGCCTGCGCGCTAATGAAGTACGAGAATTCGTGCCACACGAGAACTCTCCCGCGCGGCCCGAAGGGTGTCAACGTGCGAGACAACGGGTCCCACGATCCGGACCTGTCGTCTCAGTCACAGACCCTCAGCCGCAGACGGCCCCGCCGCTGGCACTGCCGACGAGCTTGCGGTACTTGGCCAGGACGCCGCGGGGGTACTTGGACTCCGGCGGCACGAAGCCCTCTGCGCGACGAGCCAGCTCTGCCTCGTCGACGTGGACGTCGAGCACGCCGTTCGCCACGTCGAGCGTGATGCGGTCACCGTCCCGGACGAACGCGATGGGTCCGCCGTCGACCGCCTCCGGCGCCACGTGTCCCACGCACAGACCGGTGGTACCGCCGGAGAAGCGGCCGTCGGTCAGGAGCAGCACGTCCTTGCCCAGCCCGGCACCCTTGATGGCACCGGTCACGGCCAGCATCTCGCGCATCCCCGGGCCGCCCTTGGGTCCTTCGTAACGGATGACGACGACGTCGCCCGCCTGGAGGGATCCCTGCGCGACGGCGTCCATCGCAGCGCGTTCGGCGTCGAACACCCTGGCGGTGCCCTCGAAGACGTCGGAGTCGAAGCCGGCCGACTTGACCACAGCGCCCTCGGGGGCCAGCGAGCCCTTGAGGATCGTGATCCCACCGGTCTTGTGGATCGGCTCCTTCATCGCCCGGACGACCTTGCCGTCGACGTCGGGCGGGGCGATGTGGGCGAGGTTCTCGGCCATCGTCTTGCCGGTGACGGTCAGGCAGTCGCCGTGCAGGAGCCCCGCGTCGAGCAGCGCGCGCATCACGACCGGCACTCCCCCGACCCGGTCGATGTCGGTCATGACGTACTGGCCAAACGGCTTGACGTCGGCCAGGTGCGGCACCCGGGCCCCGATGCGCGAGAAGTCGTCAAGAGTCAGGTCGACCTCGGCCTCGTTGGCGATCGCGAGCAGGTGCAGCACGGCGTTGGTCGAGCCACCGAAGGCCATCACGACGGCGATGGCGTTCTCGAACGCCTCCTTGGTCATGATGTCGCGTGCCGTGATGCCCCGCCGCAGAAGACCGACGACAGCCTCACCCGACTTGCGGGCGAACCCGTCGCGGCGGCGGTCGGTGGCGGGCGGCGCCGCCGACCCGGGCAGGGACATCCCGATGGCCTCGGCGACCGAAGCCATCGTGTTCGCGGTGTACATGCCGCCGCAGGCACCTTCGCCCGGACAGATCGCGCGCTCGATCGCGTCGACGTCGGCCCGCGACATCAGCCCCGCGGCGCACGCCCCGACGGCCTCGAAGGCGTCGATGATCGTCACCGTCTTCTCGGAGCCGTCCGAGAGCTTGGCGATCCCCGGGAGGATCGACCCGGCATACAGGAAGACGCTGGCCAGGTCGAGGCGCGCCGCGGCCATGAGCATTCCCGGCAGCGACTTGTCGCAGCCGGCGAGCAGGACCGAGCCGTCGAGCCGCTCCGCGTTCATGACGGTCTCGACGGAGTCGGCGATGATCTCGCGGCTCACCAGCGAGAAGTGCATGCCCTCGTGGCCCATCGAGATGCCGTCACTGACCGAGATGGTGCCGAACTCGAGGGGGTAACCACCGGCCGCGTGCACGCCGTCCTTGACGGCCTTGGCGAGCCGGTCGAGGGACAGGTTGCAGGGCGTGATCTCGTTCCACGAGCTGGCCACGCCGATCTGCGGCTTGACCCAGTCGTCGTCACCCATGCCCACCGCGCGCAGCATGCCGCGCGCGGCGGTCTTCTCGATGCCGTCGGTCACGTCACGGCTGCGCGGCTTGATGTCGACGCCGTTGGTGGCTGCCCCCGTGGCGGGTTCGGTGGTCGTCATGGGCCGAGTCTAGAACTCGGGTCCACAGGGTGGGACGCCGGTCTCACAAGCCGAAACCGCCGGGTATGCCGTGCGGTTCCCAGCGCCGCCAGCCCTGCGGACACCAGCGGGGCCACCTGCGCGGTCAGCCGCGAGAGACGTGGCAGCGCTCAAGCGCGGCCGTTCCGAAGTCGAGCCCGGACCAGGGCCCGGCATAGCGCAGGACGGCGAGCGACGACGTCGGGAACCCGGCGGCCAGGCACTCGTGCGCCGCCGACGAGCCGTCGCCCTCGGACAGCCCGCTGGCGAGGGCTGCCATCGTGGGGTTGTGCCCAACCACCATCACGACCTGCGCCTCCCCCGCCGATTCCCGAACCGTCTGGAGCACGGTCTGCGCGCCGCCGGAGTAGATGCCGTCGGCGTACTCGATGGTCTCGCCGCAGGCTCCTCCCTCGACCGCCGCGGCCCACGTCTGTCGGGTGCGCATCGCCGTCGAGCACAGCACCAGCTCGGGACCGAGCTCATGCTCGTGCATCCAGACGCCGGCCGCCCGGGCATCGCGCCTGCCCCGGCCGGTGAGCGCGCGCTCGTGGTCCGGCTTGCCGATGACCTGCTCAGCCTTGGCGTGGCGGAAGAGGATGAGCACCTTGTCATCACTGGCGAGGGTCATACCCCGAGCATGGACCCGTTGGACCTCAACAACCAGTCTTGACAGCAGCGCTCAGGGCGCGGCGACTGCCGCCCCGGATCAGCCGCCACGGCTGAGCGAGCCAGCCACCTCGGCCCGCTACCCTTCGTCCCACCACGACGAGGTGGACCCGAGGCAGTGAACCCGCGGCCGCGGCATACCTCTCCGCCCAGTGAGGAACGACCGATGGAGCAGCCGCCCGCCCTGATCGACGTCAGGGCGACCGCACCGACCGACCGGCCCTGGCTCGACGAGGCGATCCGCCGGATCCAGTCCGACGCCAACCGCAGCGCCGACACCCACCTCGTGCACGTGCCGCTCCCGGGGCTGCCCGACGTCGACCTCTACCTCAAGGACGAGTCGACGCACCCCACCGGCAGCCTCAAGCACCGCCTCGCGAGGTCCCTGTTCCTCTACGCCCTGTGCAACGGTGAGCTGCACGACGGGACCACGGTCATCGAGGCGTCGAGCGGTTCCACGGCGGTGAGCGAGGCGTACTTCGCCCGGATGCTCGGCCTGCCCTTCATCGCCGTCATGGTGCGGACGACCAGCCCGGAGAAGATCGCCCTCATCGAGCGCGAGGGCGGCCGGTGCCACTTCGTGGACGACGCGGGCGAGGTGTACGAGGTCGCGCGCCAGCTCGCGGACGAGCGCGACGGCCACTACCTCGACCAGTTCACCTATGCCGAGCGCGCGACCGACTGGCGCGGCAACAACAACATCGCGGAGTCGATCTTCGAGCAGATGGGTCGCGAGCGGCACCCGGTCCCCCACTGGGTCGTCGTGGGCGCGGGCACCGGCGGCACCAGCGCGACCATCGGGCGGTACGTCCGCTACCGGGGCCTGGCCAGCCAGGTGTGTGTCGTCGACCCCGAGCACTCGGCCTTCCTCCCGGCGTTCTGCGGCGACGACGCGGGCGTCACGGCGGCGTGCGGGTCGCGCATCGAGGGCATCGGCCGGCCGCGGGTCGAGCCGAGCTTCGTCCCGAGCGTCGTGGACCGGATGATGCTGGTGCCCGACGCCGCCTCCGTCGCGGCGATGCGTTTCCTCACCGAACGCACGGGGCTGCGCGGCGGCGCATCGACCGGCACCAACCTGTTCGGCGCGTTGCGCCTCGCGTGCGAGATGGCCGAGCGGGGCGAAGGCGGGAGCATCGTCTCGCTGCTCTGCGACGGCTCGGAGAGGTATGCCGGCACCTATCGCAACGACGCCTGGCTCGCCGAGCGAGGGTGGGACCTCGAACCCCACCTCGCCGTGCTGCGAGCGGCGTGGGACGAAGGGGCCTGGACCGCCTGAGGTCCACGACTTGTTGCCGCCTGCTTGTCACCGGGAGCCGAAATCGGCGGTTGGTGACGACGAGGTGGCAACAAGTGGGGGGCGATCAGCCGCCGGACACGGCGTTGATGACGTGGACCGTCGAGTTCGGGGTGACCGCGGTCTGCACCCCGTCGGCACGCTTGGCGTCCTCGCCGTCCACGAAGATGTTGACGTGGCGGCGGATCTCGCCGCGCTCGTCCCGCACGCGCGACGCCAGGATCGGCCACGGCTCGAACGCCCGGTCGAGCACATCGGCGAGCGAGGCCTGGGCGCCCAGCTCGACGGGCAGCTCGGCCGCACCGTCGGCCAGCTCGCGCAACAGGCCCGGGAGCACCACGCGAGCGGTCATGGAAGCGTGACCGCCCGCACGCAGAGCACGTCCGGCAGCTGTTCGACGACGCGCGTGAACGAGTCGCCGCCGTCGACCGACGCGTAGACCTCGCCGTTGCGCGTGCCGAGGTACAGGCCCGGCTCCTCGGGGTGGTCGTCCAGTCCTGCGGCATCACGCAGCACGTTCGTGTAGCACGGGGAGGGCAGTCCGTCGTGCTGGGTGCGCCACGTCGCCCCGGCGTCGTCGGTGCGCTGGACCTGGAGCTCGGCTCCCGGTGGGATGCGCTCACCGTCGGAGGCGATCGGCACCAGCCACATGGTGTCCCCGCGACGGGGATGCGCCAGGGCGGTCATGCCGAAGTTCGTCGGCAGCCCCGCCTCGATCGACGTCCAGGTGACCCCGTCGTCGTCCGAACGGTAGACGCCCCTGTGGTTCTGGGCGTAGAGCCGGGTCGGGGTGCCGCTGTCGCGCACCACCTTGTGGACGCATTGCCCGAACTCGGGCCACTCGTCGTGCGGCTGGAAGTAGGCGTGGATGCCAGTGTTGCCGGGGTTCCACGACGCCCCGCCGTCACGGGTGTTGTAGACGCCACCGGTGCTCATCGCGACGAGCATGCTGTCGGCGTCGACCGGGCTCGGCAGGACGGTGTGGATGGCTCCGCCACCGAAGCCCTCGCCCCACTCGGGGCGGTGGGGGTGTTCCCACAGCCCCCGGTTGAGCTCGAACGTCTCGCCCCGGTCCGCGCTGCGCCAGAGCCCCTGGGGTTCGGTGCCGGCCCAGACCACGGACGATTCGTGCGGGTCGGCCACCAGCTGCCACGTGGCCTTGAGCGCCGTGTCGGTGTCCTCCGGGAAGCGGATCGACCCGTCGGGGTGCTCGACCCAGCTGGCCCCGAGGTCGTCGGAGTGCTGCAACGACGGACCCCAGTGCGACGAGCGGAACCCCACGAGCAGCCTGGTGGGGTCGGTGCGGGTGTCGAACAGCAGCGACAGCACCTCGCTCATCAGGAAGTGCGGACCCTCGACCCGCCACGACTGCCGGTCCTCACTGCGAGCCAGCCACAACCCCTTGCGTGTGCCTATTCCGACGACGGTCTCACCCATGTTTCCCATACTGGCACTCCTCTGGCCGTCCGACACGTGTTGTCGGTATCGACCCGGAAGCACCGCAGAACTCATCGGAGCGCAGGCCGGAATCCTCCGTGCCAGCGCGAGTGGTCAGACCAGGTTTCGCAACGGTCTCCCGGCGGCATACGCCCCCAGCTGCTCCTGCAGCAGGCGCGCGGCGCGTGGCATGAACGCGGTCGAGGCCCCGCCGACGTGCGGAGTGATCATCACTCCCGGCGTGGTCCACAAGGGGTGGTCGGGGGGCAGCGGCTCGGGGTCGGTGACGTCCAGGGCAGCCCGGATCCGGCCGGCCGCCGCGTGCCGCACCAGCGCGTCGGTGTCGACGACCCCGCCCCGCGCGACGTTGACGACCAGGGCACCGTCGGGCAGGGCAGCCAGGAAGTCGTCGTCGACCAGGCCCGCTGTGTGCGCGCTCAACGGCACGATCACGATGACGACGTCATGCAGCGGCAGCAGGTCCGGCAGCTCGTCGACCCCGTGGACGGACCGCACGAGCTCGTCCCCCGCCCGCGCACGGCTCGCCACCGCCGTCACCTGGACCTCGAACGGCGTGAGCCGGGCAGCGATCGCCCGCCCGATGGCGCCGTAGCCCAGCACCAGCACCCGTTTGTCGGCCAAGGCGTGGTGGAACGTCGAGGGCAGCCAGGTGCGTTCCCGTTGGGCCGCAAAGAAGTCCGGGAAGTCGCGCAGGCTCGCCAGCGTGAGCGCCACCGCCAGCTCTGCCGTCGAGGCGTCGTGGACCCCGGTGGCGTTCGCAAGCCTCACTCCGTCGGGCAGCACGGCCTGCACGTCGTCGTAACCGGCCGTCAGGAGCTGCACGAGCTCGAGGTTGGGCACGTGCGAGAGGGCGCCCAGCCGACCACCGGCACCGATGTACGGCGGCACGACGACCCTGATCTCCTCGGCCCGCTCCGGAGCGCCGTCGAGCTCCCACACGGCGAGCTCGACCCCCGTGATCGGTCCCACCACGTTCACCCATTCCTGCCCCGGCAGGGTCACCAGCGTCATGTCTCCCACGCTAGCCCCGAGACCCCACGCGGTGGCGGCACGTCCGCCCGGGGGCGAGGACCCGCCGCGGTCAGGTGCGAACGCGCCCACGTCACGCACAATGGGGTATGCCGCGTGCACCGCTTCGTCGCCGGCGCACCTCCGCAGGGGCCGCTGCCACCACCGGGGTGGCTGCCGTCCTGCTGGTCTGCGGGTGCTCGGGCACGAACGGATCCGGCGACAGGACGACCGTCTCGGCCCCCGTGCTGACCACAGCCAGCACCACCTCGACGCCGAGCCGCTCCACCACGAGTGGCGCCACGACGACCCCGACAACGACCCCAACCAGGGCCATCCCCGCGACCTCCACCCTCGCGACCAACCTCGACGTCCCGTGGGCCATCGCGTTCCTCCCGGACGGCTCCGCCCTGGTCACGCTGCGCGACAAGGCGCAGCTGCTGCACCTCCGCAGCGGCCGGGCGCCGAAGGTGCTCGGCGAGATCCCGGGTGTGCGACCCGATGGCGAGGGCGGGCTGCTGGGCGTGGCGGTGTCACCACGGTTTGCCAGCGACAAGAGCATCTTCGTCTACTTCACCGCCGCGGACGACAACCGGGTCGTCCGGCTGACCTTCAGCGGCGGGAAGGCGACGAAGCCGACCGTGGTGCTGCGCGGCATACCCAAGGCAGGCAACCACAACGGCGGGCGACTTGCCTTCGGCCCGGACGGCTACCTCTACGTCACCACGGGCGACGCCGGCCACTCCGAGCGTTCCCAGGACGAGCGCGCCCTCGGCGGGAAGATCCTGCGCATCACGACCGACGGCAGACCCGCGCCGGGCAACCCGTTCGGCAACTCCCCCGTCTGGACGTACGGGCACCGCAACGTGCAAGGCATCGCCTGGGCCCCCGACGGACGGATGTTCGCGAGCGAGTTCGGACAGAACACCTGGGACGAGCTCAACCTGATCGTGCCGGGTCGCAACTACGGCTGGCCGGTCGTCGAGGGACGGGCGGGTCGCTCGAAGTTCACGGACCCCCTCGCCCAGTGGGCGACCTCCGACGCGTCTCCGAGTGGGATCGCCGTGGCGAACGGCGCGGTCTGGATGGCAGCCCTGCGGGGTCAGTCACTGTGGCGAGTTCCGTTGACTGCCAATGGCATCGGCACCCCCAAGCGACTGCTTCACGGCCGCTACGGCAGGCTCCGCGACGCAGTGGCGGGTCCGGACGGACGGCTGTGGGTGCTGACCAGCAACACCTTCCGCGGCAGCCCGCGGGCCGGCGACGACAAGCTGGTCGCGCTCAACCTGGCAACCCTCTAGCGCCCGCGCATACCTCACCCCGTCTTTGGAAGTGGGACGTCCGGATATCCGGAAGTCCCCCTTCCAACAGGGGCGACGAACTCAGGTGAGCTTGGCCAGGATCAGCTCGCGGGCCTTGCCTGCGTCGGCCTGGCCCCGCATCTCCTTCATCACCTGACCGATGAGGGCACCGGCGGCCTGGACCTTGCCGTCGCGCACCTTCTGGGCCACGTCGGCGTTGGCCTCGATGACCTTGTCGACAGCCGCCTCGAGGGCGTCGTCGTCCTGCACCAGCTCGAGCCCTCTGGCGTCGGCGACCTCGGTGGGCGTGCCCTCACCGTCGATGACGCCGTCGAGGACCTGGCGGGCCATCGAGTCGTTGAGGCGGCCCCCACGGACCAGACCGTCGAGCTCGGCGATGTGGGCAGGCGTGACGCCGAAGTCCTCCACGGAGGTGCCGTCGACGTTGGCGCGACGGGCCAGCTCACCGGTCCACCACTTGCGTGCGCCGGCCGGGGTCGCGCCCGCAGCCACCGTCTCCTCGATCAGCGCGACCGCCCCGGCGTTCATGACGTCACGCATCTCGAGGTCGCTGTAGCCCCACTCGGCCTGGAGCCGCTTGCGGCGAAGGCCAGGGGCCTCGGGCAGGGTGCCGCGGAGCTCCTCCACCGTCTCGCGCGTCGGTGCGACGGGCACGAGGTCAGGCTCCGGGAAGTACCGGTAGTCCTCGGCGTCGGACTTCTCGCGGCCACTCGTCGTGACCCCGGTGTCCTCGTGCCAGTGTCGTGTCTCCTGGATGATCTTGTCGCCCTTGTCGAGGATCGCCGCGTGCCTGGTGATCTCGTACCGCACCGCGCGCTCGACGCTGCGCAGGGAGTTGACGTTCTTGGTCTCGGTGCGGGTGCCGAGCGGCACGTCGTCCTGGCTCTGGTCCCCGGTGGCCTTGGGGCGCAACGAGACGTTGGCGTCACAGCGCAGCGACCCCTGCTCCATCTTGACGTCGGAGACGCCCAGGGCGCGCAGCAGCTCGCGCAGCGCACCGACGTACGCCTTGGCCACCTCGGGCGCCCTCTCACCGGCACCGGTCAGCGGCTCGGTGACGATCTCGATGAGGGGTATGCCGGCCCGGTTGTAGTCGACCAGCGAGTGGTCTGCGCCGTGGATGCGTCCGGTGGCGCCACCGATGTGCAGCGACTTCCCGGTGTCCTCCTCCATGTGCGCGCGCTCGATCGCGACGCGGTAGACCGTGCCGTCGGACAGCTCGACGTCGAGGTGGCCCTCGAAGGCGATCGGCTCGTCGTACTGGCTGGTCTGGAAGTTCTTCGGCATGTCCGGGTAGAAGTAGTTCTTCCGGGCGAACCGGCACCACTGCGCGATCTCGCAGTTGAGCGCGAGGCCGATCCGGATGGCCGACTCCACCGCCTTCTCGTTGACGACGGGCAGCGCACCCGGCAGCCCCAGGCAGACCGGGCAGACCTGGGTGTTGGGTTCGGCGCCGAACTCGGTGGCACACCCACAGAACATCTTGGTCGCGGTGTTGAGCTCGACGTGCACCTCAAGACCCATCACGGGGTCGTAGCGCTCGAGCGCCTCGTCGTAGTCGACGATCTCCTCGGCGGTGGCCGTAGCGGTGTTCATCGTGGTCACGCTCCCTTCGCGGTCAGCTGGGGGGCCTTGGCCAGCAGTGAGCCGCCCCACCTGTCGACGAGCATCTTCTCGAGGGCCGCGCCCACGTTGTAGAGCCGCTCGTCCTTCGTTGCCGGCGCCAGGATCTGGATGCCGGTGGGCAGGCCGTCCTCGTCGGCCAGGCCGCTCGGCAGTGACATCCCGGGCACCCCGGCGAGGTTGGCGGGGATGGTGGCGACGTCCTGGAGGTACATCGACATCGGGTCGTCGAGCTTGTCGCCCAGCTTGAACGCGGTGGTGGGTGCCGTCGGGCTGACCAGCACGTCGACCTGACCGAAGGCGGCCTCGAAGTCATTCGCGATCAGCCGGCGGACCTTCTGGGCCTGGCCGTAGTAGGCGTCGTAATAACCGCTCGAGAGCGCGTAGGTGCCGAGGATGATGCGGCGCTTGACCTCGTCGCCGAAGCCGGCGTCACGAGTGGCCGCCATGACCTGCTCGGCGCTGGGGTCGTCGACACCCTCGGGCAGGACCCGCAGGCCGTAACGCATCGCGTCGAACTTGGCCAGGTTGGAGGACGCCTCACTGGGCAGGATCAGGTAGTAGGCCGCGAGCGCGTAGTCGAAGCTCGGGCACGACACCTCGACGACCTCGGCACCGGCCTCCTGGAGCAGGGCGACGGACTCGTCGAAGCGCGCGCGCACGCCCGCCTGGTAGCCCTCGCCACCGAGCTCCTTGATCACCCCGACCCTGAGCCCCCTGACGTCCGCGCGGCGTGCGGCCTCGACGACCGAGGGCACCGGGGCGTTGATCGAGGTGGAGTCCATCGGGTCGTACCCGCCGATGACCGAGTGCAGCAGCGCAGCGTCGAGGACGGTGCGCGTGCACGGGCCCGCCTGGTCGAGGCTGGAGGCGAGCGCCACGAGGCCGTAGCGGGACACCCCGCCGTAGGTCGGCTTGACCCCGACGGTGCCCGTGACCGAGGCCGGCTGGCGGATCGAGCCACCGGTGTCCGTGCCGATCGCCAACGGCGCCTCGTAGGCCGCGACGACGGCTGAGGAGCCACCTCCCGACCCGCCGGGGATGCGGGTGAGGTCCCACGGGTTGTGGGTGGGGCCGTAGGCGGAGTGCTCGGTGGACGAGCCCATCGCGAACTCGTCCATGTTGGTCTTGCCCAGGATCGGCATGCCGACCGACTTGAGGCGGGCCACGACGGTGGCGTCATAGGGCGGGATCCACCCCTCGAGGATCCTGGACCCGCAGGTCGTCGGCAGTCCCTGGGTCACCATCACGTCCTTGACGGCGATCGGCACGCCGGCGAGGACGTGGAGCTCCTCCCCGGCTGCGCGCCGCTCGTCCACGGTGCGGGCCGCCGCGAGGGCACCCTCGCCGTCCACGTGGAGGTAGGCGTGCACGTCGGCGTCGACGGCCGCGATGCGGTCGAGGTGGGCCTGCACCACCTCGACGGAGCTGAGCTCGAGGGAGCTCAGCGCATGCGCGAGCTCGGCGGCGCTGGAACGGGTGATGTCGGAGTTCACGGGTGGTGGTCCTCGGTCTGTCGCTGGTGGGACGCGGACATGGGGTCGGCGGCGGTGGCCGCAGTGGGCCGCAGTGGGCGCGGCGGGGCTCGGTCTGGCGTGGCCCGTCAGTCCTCGTCGAGGATGCGCGGCACCGAGAAGCGCTGCAGCTCCTGCTCCGGCGCCCCGGACAGGGCGGCCTGCGCCCCGAGCGACGGACGGACCTCGTCCGGGCGGGTGACGTTGGTGAGCGGCAGCGGGTGGGACATCGGCTCGATGTCGTCCGCGGCGACTTCCTGCACCTTGGCGACGGACTCGAGGATGACGCCGAGCTCTCCGACCATCCGGTCGAGCTCGGCATCGGACAGGTCGATGCGGGCGAGGCCGGCGAGGTGCGCGACGTCGTCCCGGGACAGTGCGGACATGGTCGCCAGTCTAGGGGCGCGGTCTGGAGCGTGACGCATCGCTCATGTCGCGGCATACCCGGCTCGGCCTAGGCTGGCGACCATGACTGAACTGCCCACCGAGCTCTTCACCGCGATCGACCACGTGGGGGTCGCGGTGCGCGACCTCGACGAGGCGATCACCTTCTACCGCGACACCTACGGGATGACGCTGGCGCACCAGGAGGTCAACGAGGAGCAGGGCGTCCGCGAGGCGATGATGGCGGTCGGCGGCAGCGGGTCGCACATCCAGCTGCTGGCGCCCCTGTCACCGGAGTCGACGATCGCGAAGTTCCTCGACCGCTCCGGGCCGGGCGTCCAGCAGGTTGCCTACCGCGTGGAGGACGTCGAGGCCGTCAGTCAGGTGCTGCGCGACCGCGGTCTGCGGCTGCTCTACGACGAGCCGCGGCGCGGCACGTCCAACTCGAGGGTGAACTTCATCCACCCCAAGGACGCTGGCGGCATCCTGGTCGAGCTCGTCCAGCCTGCCCACGAGACCCACTGACGGCTGGCGTGAGGTAGGTCACCGCGTGACCGGAGTCTCACCAGCATCCCGATTGCCTTACTCCGCAGTAGTTTCGCCTGCAGCCGTGCCGACGACGCCGAGGAGACAGACCCATGCAGGAAATCCGCGACGCCATCCTCTCCGGGGACCGCACCCGGGAGACGTATGCCGGGTTGGCCATTCCCGAGACCTACCGCGCCGTGACGGTGCACAAGGACGAGGTGGGCATCTTCGAGGGCCTGCCCACCAAGGAGAAGGACCCGCGCAAGTCGCTGCACCTCGACGACGTCCCGGTGCCCGAGCTCGCACCCGGTGAGGCGCTCGTCGCCGTCATGGCCAGCGCCATCAACTACAACACCGTGTGGACCTCGATCTTCGAGCCGGTGTCGACCTTCGGGTTCCTCGAGCGCTACGGCCGCACCTCCGAGTTCGCCAAGCGGCACGACCTGCCCTACCACGTGGTCGGCTCCGACCTCGCCGGTGTCGTCCTGCGGACCGGGCCCGGAGTCACCAAGTGGACGCCGGGCCAGGAGGTTGTCGCGCACTGCCTGTCGGTCGAGCTCGAGGACGCCGAGGGCCACAACGACACCATGCTCGACCCGCAGCAGCGGATCTGGGGTTTCGAGACCAACTTCGGTGGCCTCGCCGAGCTCGCCATCGTCAAGTCCAACCAGCTGATGCCCAAGCCGGCCCACCTGACATGGGAGGAGGCGGCCTCTCCCGGCCTGGTGAACTCCACGGCATACCGCCAGCTGATCTCCAAGAACGGCGCCGCCATGAAGCTGGGCGACCGAGTCCTGATCTGGGGCGCCTCAGGTGGTCTGGGGTCCTACGCCACCCAGATGGCGCTGTCCGGTGGCGCCACCCCCATCTGCGTCGTCTCCTCGCCGGAGAAGGCCCAGATCTGCCGCGACATGGGCGCCGAGCTGATCATCGACCGCAGCGCCGAGGGCTACAAGTTCTGGAACGACGACAACACCGCGCAGGATCCGCGTGAGTGGCAGCGGCTCGGCAAGAAGATCCGTGAGCTCACCGGCGGTCACGACGTGGACATCGTCTTCGAGCACCCCGGGCGCGAGACCTTCGGGGCCAGCGTCTACGTCGCGCGGAAGGGCGGCACCATCGTCACCTGTGCCTCGACGTCGGGCTACATGCACGAGTACGACAACCGCTACCTGTGGATGAACCTCAAGCGGATCATCTCGAGCCACTTCGCCAACTACCGCGAGGCGTGGGAGGCGAACGAGCTCATCAACCGTGGCCTCATCCACCCCACCCTCTCCAAGACCTACACCATGGACGAGGTCGGGCAGGCTGCGCTCGACGTGCACCGGAACGCCCACCAGGGCAAGGTCGGCGTGCTCACCCTCTCCCCCGAGGCTGGGCTCGGCGTGACGGACGCCGAGAAGCGGGCCGCCCTGCTCCCGCAGATCGACCGGTTCCGCAACACCTGACCTGCGGCGATGCCCGGGCGTCGTCCTGCCGTGCCATAGGCTCGGACCCATGTCAGCCCTGGACAGGTGGCGTGAGTTCCGCCGCGCTCAGCGCGCCGCCCTGCTCGCCAGCAACCATCCGCACCAGGTCGCCGAGTCCGAGACGACCTTCTCGCCGACCGGCCTGCTCGCGGACATCCTGCCCGCTCGCCGGTCGGGCGACGACGGGGAGGCCGGCGCTGACGGACGCCCCGACGGGGGCCGCGACCAGGGACTCGCCGACGGGAGAGACAACCGCATCGACGAGGGCGACGACCAGGAGCGTGGGCGTGGCCAGGAGCAGGGGCGGGGCCGCCGCTACGGACAGGCCGGGAGACCGCTCAACCGGCAGTCACCGTTCTACATGGGCTTCGTCGGGGGCATCGGCGTGCTCACCGCCCTGCTGCTGTGGCAGACCCTGGGTCGGCTCACCACGGTCCTCACGCTCGTCGTCATCGCCTTCTTCCTCGCCCTCACGCTGAACCCGCTCGTCGAGTTCCTCACCAGCCACGGCATGCGCCGCGGCGGAGCCGTGGCGGTGGTCTTCGCCGGCGTCGTGGCCGTCTTCACCCTGCTCGGACTCGTGGTCGTCCCACCAGTCATCACCCAGGGCAGCGACCTCGCGCAGAAGGCCCCCGACTACCTCGACCAGATCCTGCGCAGCAACTTCGTCAAGGACCTCGACCGGCACTACGACGTCGTCGACAAGATCCAGGCCGAGTTCAACAAGCGGATCACCGACGGCAACTTCATCAGCCAGGTCTTCGGCGGCGTGCTCGGCGTCGGGGCCGCCGTCATCGGCGGCATCTTCCAGACCTTCACCGTGCTCGTCCTGACGCTCTTCCTGCTCGCGTCCTTCCCGCGGGTCAAGCAGGGGGCCTATGCGATCGTCCCGGCCTCGCGTCGTCCCCGGGTCATCTCGCTGTCAGAGGAGATCATGCGCAGGACGGGCTCCTACGCCGCGGGCCAGGTCGCCGTCGCGACCATCAATGCCATCTGCTCGTGGATCATGATGTTGATCGTCGGCATCCCGTATGCCGCGGTGCTGGCGGTGGCGGTCGGCTTCCTCGGGCTCATCCCGATGGTCGGTGCCACGATCGGGGCCTCGGTCGTCTGCCTGGTCGCGGTCTTCGACGAGCCCAAGAAGGCCGTGATCGCGATCATCTACTACGTGGTCTACCAGCAGGTCGAGAACTACGTCGTCGCGCCCAGGATCATGCAGCGCACCGTGTCGGTTCCGGGCGCCGTCACCGTGGTCGCGGCCCTCGCCGGCGGCACGCTCCTCGGTGTCCTCGGTGCGCTCCTCGCGATCCCCGTGGCAGCCGGCCTGCTGCTGCTCTACGAAGAGGTCCTGCTGCCGCGGCAGCGCCGTCATTGATCTCGCTGGCCAGCGTGCTGGTGCGGCCATCCGCGCCACCAGCGCCACGGATCGACCTGGATTCGCGCCTGTCACGTTCATCCGTGCCACTGACGCCCCAGATCGACGGCCGAGGACGCCGGGGTCTGGGGTGGGTCAGCGGGTGGCGCCGCGGGTGTGCCGGCGGTCGCGCGCCTCCCAGCAGGGCGTGTGCCAGTGCCGACGGTCGTCCAGGCCACCCATCCCCTCGGCGGGCCACGCCACCACGTGCGGCGTGCCCATCGGGATGTTCTGCTGGCAGCCCGGACACAGGTAGGCGCGGCTCGCACCACTGCCGGTGACGCGGCGAACGAACCACTCGCCCCCGGCATACCCCTCCCGACGTGCGGTCCCCCCGACCGCGCGGTCGAGGTTCAGCGGGGCGTCGTCACGGCGACGCCGGTTGGCTCGGGGCATGGATCCGATTCTCGCAGAACCGCACCAGCGCCCTCGCCGCAGCGGCGGCGTTCAGGCGTAGGTGCGGAACCCGCGCCCCGTCTTGCGGCCGAGGTAGCCGGCCGTGACCATGTGCTCGAGCAGCGGGGCCGGCGCGAAACCGGGCTCGCGGAACTCGAGGTAGAGCTCGCGCTGGATCGCCAGAGACACGTCGTTGCCGACGACGTCGAGCAGCTCGAACGGCCCCATGGGCAGCCCGCAGCCGGTCTTCATCGCGGTGTCGATGTCGTCGGCAGTCGCGTAGTTGGCGTTGAGCATCTTGACGGCGTCGTTGAGGTAGGGGAACAGCAGTGCGTTGACGATGAACCCCGAGCGGTCGCCACACGTGACGGCGTGCTTGCCGACCTTGGCGCAGACGTCCTGGACGGTCGCGACGACGTCCGGCGCCGTCGAGACCGTGTGGACGACCTCGACGAGCTTCATGATCTGGGCGGGGTTGAAGAAGTGCATCCCGATGACGTCCTGCGGGCGCGAGGTGGCGGCCGCGCAGTCGACGACGGGCAGCGACGACGTCGTGGTGGCCAGGATCGCGCCCGGCTTGCAGATCTCGTCGAGGTTCTCGAAGAGAGCCTTCTTCACGGCCAGGTCCTCGACGACGGCCTCGACCACGAGGTCAGCGGTGGCCAGGTCGTCCAGGGACGTGGTACCGGTCAGGTGGCCCAGCGCCGCGGCGCGGTCGTCCTCGCTCAGCTTGCCGCGTTGGACGGCCTTCTCGAGCGACTTGGTGATGGCCGCCGTGACCGCGTCGACCTTGGGCTGGCTGCGGGTGACGTAGAGGACGTCGTAGCCGGCCTTGGCGAAGACCTCGATGATGCCGGTCGCCATGGTTCCCGAACCCACGACACCGACGGTGCGCACCTCGCGCAGGGTGGCCCCGGACTCGCCGGCCGACGCCGGGGTGAGCGCGTCGTCGACGACCTGGCTGCTGCCGGGCTCGGCGTAGGTGTAGAACCCACGGCCGCTCTTGCGACCCTTGAGTCCGGCGCTGACCATCTGCTTGATGACCGGGCTCGGGGCATGCAGGCGGTCGCGGCCCTGCTTGTACATCGTGTCGAGGATCTCGTAGGCGGTGTCGAGTCCGATCAGGTCCATCAGCGCCAGCGGACCCATCGGGTAGCCGCAGCCCAGCTTCATCGCCGCGTCGATGTCCTCGCGGCTGGCATAGCGCGACTCGAACATCGAGACGGCGTGGTTGAGGTAGCCGAACAGCAGGGCGTTGGCGATGAAGCCCGCCTTGTCCCCCACGATGACCGGCTGCTTCCCGAGCCGGATCGCGAGCGCCTTGACGTCCTCGAACGCCTCGTCCTCGGTGACGACGGTGCGGATCACCTCGACGAACTGCAGCACGGGGGCGGGGTTGAAGAAGTGCATTCCGACGACCCGCTTGGGGTTGCCGGTCGCCACCGCGATCTCGGTGACCGACAGCGACGACGTGTTGGTCGCGAGGACGGCATCGGGGCCGACGATCGCGTCGAGCTTGCCGAAGAGCTCCTTCTTGAGCTCCAGGTGCTCCGGCACCGCCTCGACGACGAGCTGGCAGTCGGCGAGCTCGTCGAGGCTCGACGTGAAGTGCACTCGCGCGTGCAGCGCCGCCTGGTCCTCCTCGCTCAGCTTGCCGCGGCTGACAGCCCGACCCGTGGAGTGCTCGAGGACCCCACGTCCCTTCTCGACCGCCGCCTGGTCGACCTCGACTGCCACGACGTCGATGCCGTTCCGGGCGAACACCTCGACGATGCCCGCACCCATGGTGCCGAGACCGATTACTCCGACCTTGCTGAACTCACGAGCCATGCCGCGAGTCTGGCAGAGCAGGTATGCCGCGTGGACCCCCGGGCAGCGTGACGGTCACCACCCTGCCTGCTCGGTCACCAGGTCTCACCAGTCGTGACCGGCCCCGATCAGTGCGGACTCCATGTGGAAGCGCTGCTCGCGGGACAGCCCGCGGATCGCGGTCGGCACCGGGATGTCCACCGCCTTGCAGTAGTCACGCAACGCGTGGTCGTAGGCCAGTCGCGCCGACATCAGCCGCTCGGCCTTGCGGGGCTGGTCCCCCTCCTCGACCCGGCGGATGTGCGCGGCGAGACGGCTGAGCTCCAGGGCCAGCAGGACGGGCGGGATGGGTTCCACCGCTGGGCGCCGTGAGGCGCGCCACGACTGCGCCCTGGTGACGGTGGGCTCGAGCAGCCTGGGTGGCTGGCCCGTGGTGAGCCAGCGCACCCCACTCACGAGGGTGCCCATCACGAGAGCGAGACCGGCAACGTTGCCCAGGACGGACGGCATACCACTCACCTCTTGCCCATGAGTGTGCGCTCAGCACCCCGGCACGCGCAACGGTCCGCGGGCCGTAGAGTGACCCCTCGTGCGGCTGGTCATTGCGAAGTGCTCGGTGGACTACGACGGGCGTCTGTCGGCCCACCTCCCCCTGGCGACGAGGCTCCTGCTCGTCAAGGCGGACGGTTCCGTGCTCGTCCACAGCGACGGCGGCTCCTACAAGCCGTTGAACTGGATGTCGCCCCCGTGCGCAATGGCCGAGGTCGAGCCCGAGACCCACGAGGCCGCCGACGGGGTCACCGCCGTGTGGCAGGTGCAGCACGCGAAGTCGGAGGACCGGCTACGGGTGCTCATCCACGAGGTGCTCCACGACTCCGCGCACGACCTGGGCGTCGACCCGGGGCTGATCAAGGACGGCGTCGAGGCCCACCTCCAGAAGCTGCTGGCCGAGCACATCCACACCCTGGGCGAGGGCTTCAGCCTCGTGCGACGTGAGTACATGACGGCCATCGGCCCGGTCGACATCCTCTGCAAGGACGCCACGGGCGGCTCGGTCGCCGTCGAGATCAAGCGCCGGGGCGACATCGACGGCGTCGAGCAGCTGACCCGCTACCTCGAGCTGATGAACCGCGACCCGCACCTGTCCCCCGTCACGGGCGTCTTCGCCGCCCAGGAGATCAAGCCCCAGGCGCGCACCCTGGCCACGGACCGTGGCATCCGCTGCGTCACGCTCGACTACGACGCCCTCAAGGGCATCGACAACAGCGAGCACCGCCTGTTCTAGCCGGGGACGGAACGGCACGACCGACAGGAGCTAGACGACGGCGCGGTCGGTCGATCCCGGCCAGCTGAGCACCTCGAAGCCGTCCCCGTCCACCGACACCTCGGCCACGGCGCAGTTGGGGAGGTACTTGGCGGCGGCGAGGTCGTCGCGGACGTTCCCGGAGATCCGCGGCAGGACGAACGACATGACGCCGCCGTGCGAGAAGACCAGCACGGTCTCACCCCTGAACTGGTCGGCGATCCCCTGCAGCGCCTCGCGATACCGGGCCACGACCTCCTCCCCCGTCTCCCCGCCGGGGATGCACCGTCGCAGGTCGCCGTGCAGCCAGGACTTGAAGACCGAGGCGAGCTCCGGGTCGTCGTGCGGCCGACCAGCCAGGGCCCCGACGGAGAACTCCTCCAGCCCGGGGACGGCCCGCGCCTCGACCCCGAGGGTCCGCGCGGCGATCGCGCCCGACTCGATGGCCCGGGCGAAGGTGCTCGTGTAGACCCGGGCGATCCTGCGGGTGGCCACTGCGGCGGCCAGGGACTCGGTCTGCTCGACGCCCTTCGGCGACAGCCAGCCACCCTCGTCGGACAGCACCGACGGGTGGCCGTACTCGGCGTCGCCGTGGCGCGCGATGAGCAGGGTGGCGGCGCAGTGCAGGTCGCTCATGGCTTCGAGGGTAGAACCCGCAGCGGCTCCCGAGTGATCTGTGCCACCGAGCGACCGTGCGATGGTGGGTATACCGCGTGGCGCTGGTGTGAGGCGGGCGCCTCAGACGATCTCGACCGTGACGCCGGCCGCCCGGATCTCGGCCAGCGCGGCAGCCGGTGCGGTCGCGTCGGTCACGAGCACCTGGATCCGCTCCGAGGAGCAGATCCGGGCAAAGGCGCGTCGACCCACCTTGTCCCCAGTGCTCACGACCACCACGCGGTCGGCGCGCTGGACCATGAGCGAGTTGATCCCGGCCTCGCCCTCGTGCTCGCACGTCGCGCCGCCGACGGCGGACACGCCGTCGACGCCCAGGACCACGGTGTCCAGCCACAGCTCGCTGAGCACCATCGAGGCCAGCGGGCCCGAGAGCTCATAGGACTCGGGCCGCGCCACCCCACCGAGCGAGACGCAGCGGATGAACGGCCGCAGCACCATCTCGGTCGCGATGTTGAGCGCGTTGGTCACGACCGTGATCGAGGGACGCCGGGACGACGCCGCGAGGTCTGCCCTGGCCGCGAGCTTGCGCGCGGTGGCGCTGGTCGTCGTGCCGCCGTTGAAGCCCACGACGGAACCCTCCGGAATGAGGTCGGCGGCGCAGGCGGCGATCCGCTCCTTGGCCGAGTCGCCGCCCCCCTGCTTGTAGCGCACGGGCAGGTCGTAGGCCACCGCGCTGGCCACCACGCCGCCGTGGGTGCGGGTCACGAGCTGCTGGGCCGCGAGGTCCCCGAAGTCGCGACGCACGGTGGCCTCGGAGACGCCCAGCGACTCCACCACCTGGGCGACGCTGAGCCGCCCGTGCTCGGCGAGCAGGCCGAGCAGCGCACTCCAGCGCGCGCCACGGTCCATGCTGCGCCCGTCCGGCTCGCTCACTTGACCGCTCCGGAGGTGAGTCCGCCCACGAGGTGCTTCTCGATGAGGGCGAAGAGGATCACGACAGGGACGATCGCGATGATCGAGGCCCCGAACAGCTGGTCCCAGTTCTGCTCGTAGCCCGTGACGTAGGAGTTGATCCCGACGGTGAGCGGCTTCTTGGCGTCGTCGAGCATCAGGGTCAGCGCCACGACGTACTCGTTCCACGCTGCGATGAAGGTGAAGATCGTGGCCGTCACCAGACCGGGCAGCGTGAGCGGAAGCATGACCCGCCACAGGGTGCCGAGCCTCCCGCAGCCGTCGAGCTCCGACGCCTCTTCGAGCTCGCGCGGGATCGAGGCGAAGAAGCCGTGCAGGATCCAGATCGCGAAGGCCAGGTTGAACGCCGCGTTCGTGAGGATGAGGGCGAGGTAGGTGTTGACCAGGTTGACCGTGAAGAACTCGCGGTAAATGCCCACCACCAGGGAGGTCGGCGAGAACATCTGGGTGACCAGGACCAGGAACAGGAAGGCCATCCGCCCACGGAACTTGAAGCGTGCGGTGAAGTAGGCCGCCGGGATGGCGACCACGACGACGATCGCCGTGGAGGCGACGGCCACGATCACCGACGTCCGGAGCCAGTGGAGGAAGCGCTCGTCGCCGAGGACCTCGGAGAACGTCGTCCACTTCCACACCTCGGGCAGGACCGAGGGCGGCGTCCGCACCACGTCACTGCTCGGACGGAACGCGTCGAGCAGCATGACGAGGTAGGGCCAGACGAAGGCGAACGCGACGCCGAGGCCGATGAGGGGCATCGCCCACGGGCGGATGCCGCGCCAGCCGCTCGGGCGGGCGGGCTCGGGTGCCGCGCCACGCGGCATACCCTTGGTCGTGGTCGTGGCGGTCACGACTCCTCCTCGCGCCAGCGGGAGACCCGCAGGTAGACAAGCACCGCCACGAGGATGAGGCAGACGTTGAACAGGCCGGCCGCAGCCGACTGCCCCACGTCCTTCTCCGCGCTCTTGAAGGCGAGCTTGTACATGAACGTGATCGTCGTGTCGTGGCTGAAGCCCGGGTTGGACTCGTTGAGCGTGTAGATGATCGGGAAGCTGTTGAAGACGTAGATCATGTTGAGCACCGTGGCCACGAGGATCGCCGGCCGCAGCAGGGGCAGGGTGATCAGTCGCCAGATCTTCCACGGCGACGCCCCGTCGATCCGGGCCGCCTCGTAGACGTCGGTCGGGATCGCGTTGAGGCCGGCAACGAAGACGTACGCGGTGAACGGGATGGACACGAAGACGCCGACAGCCACCATCGAGGACATGATCAGGCGGTCGCTCCCGAGGAAGTCGATCGGGGTGTCGACGATGTGCAGGTCGAGCAGCACGGCGTTGAGGGTGCCGTAGTAGTAGCTGTAGATCAGGGTGAACAGGCGCGCGGTGATGACCAGCGACGCCGCCCACGGCACGATCACGGCCCATCGGACCAGCCGGCGACCCCAGAAGTCCTTGGTCAGGAACTGGGCCAGACCCAGGCTGATCAGGATGGTCAGCACCACGACGGCCACGACCCAGACGAGGGTGTTGGTCAGGACCGTGCCGAGGCTCTCGTTGGCCAGGACGTTGCGGTAGTTGTCCAGCCCGGCGTCACCCTTGCGCAGACCGGTGATCGAGTACCGCGAGAGCGAAGCCCGCACGAGCTCCACCGCGGGCCAGACGACCACCCCGAAGATCAGGGCGAGCGCCGGGCCGAGCCACAGCAGCGCGGTCCAGCCGGAGACTCGTCCGCCGCGACCGTGCCGTGCGGACCGGACTCCCCGATGACGGCTCGGCGGCGAGGGCGGGGCGGATGGTGCGGGTGCGGCCGGTTGCCCGACCACACCCGCTCCAGCCCCGATGGGCTGGGTCACGCTCAGCCGCCGGCTTCGGCGGACTGCTGGAGCTTGTCCAGGACCGCCTTCGGGTCGCCGGTGACAGCCGTTCCGAGGTTCTGCTGCACCGCGAGCTTGACCTTGTCCCACGTGGGGTCGTCGGTCGGCGTGAGGTGGGCGTTCGGCAGGGTCTCGAGGTAGGTCTTCAGCGCGGCGTCGGAGGAGAACTCCTGGATGCCGGACTTGGTGACCGGCAGGAAGCCCTCTGCCTTGATGAAGGTGTTGACCTGGTCCTTCTGGTAGTAGAGGTCGTAGAACGCCTTGACCGCGTCCTGGTTCCCCTTCTTCTTGAAGGCCATGAGGTAGTCGGTGACGCCGAACGTCTGCGGCGTCCCACCGTCAGCCTTGGTCGGCATCGGCGCCACGGCGTAGTCGACCTTCTTGTCCTTGTCGAGCGTCCCGGCCAGCGGGGAGAAGCCGACGACCATGCCGACCTTGCCGGACGCGAACAGGTCGAAGGCGTCCTGCCGGTTGGACTTGCCGGGGTTGTTCTGGGTCAGCTTCTTGGTGGCCAGGCTCTTGAGGAAGGTCAGCGTCTCGACGTTCTCGGGGCTGTTGATGGCCCACTTGCCGTCCTTCTTCCAGTCACCGCCGTTGTTGAACAGCCAGATCGAGAACTCGCCCTGGGCCTCCTCCGGGCCGAGTGGCAGGCCGTAGCCGATGGTGCCCTTGCCGAGGTCCTTGATCTTCTGGGCGTCCGCCTCGAACTCGGCCCAGGTCTTGGGCGGCGCGGCGATGCCGGCCTCCTTGAAGAGGGTCTTGTTGTAGAACATCGCCCGGGCCGAGCTGAGGTCGGGCATGCCGTACATCTTGCCGTTGTAGGTGCCCGACTTCACGAACGCGTCGAGCAGGTCGGACTTCACCGAGTCGGACAGCACCTCGTCGGAGCTGTACAGCAGGTCGTCCTTGGCGTAGCTCGCGTAGGCGTTGAGGTTGAGGATGTCCGGCGGGTTGTTGTTCTGGACCATCGTCGAGCTCTGCTGGTCGATGTCGTCCCAGCTGACGATCTGCACCTCGAGGGTGTTGCCCGTCTTGGCCTTGTACGCCGTGGCGAACTGGTCCCAGAAGGCCTTGGTGTGGTCCTTGGAGTACTCGGCTGCGACGAGCTTGATCGTCGTCCCCTTCTTCGATCCTCCTCCGCCGTCGGTGGAACCGGCTCCCGTCCCGCCTCCGCAGGCCGCGAGGCCGAGTGCCACGACCGCGGTCCCCGCGATCAGACCTGCAACCGGCAGGTGTCGTCTGGTGCTCACGTCATACCTCACATCTCTCGTGGACGATCAGGCGCCGTTGCCTGACCGGTTCCGCCCCTGATCGCTCCAACATTGATCGTTTCGTAGCGGTTAACGCGCGCTTCGCTCAGGATCAGCGAGGCTCGAGAACACACTGGCCCCACACCGTGGTCCAGTCAAGCCTCCTGGCGGAGGAATTTGAGGCAATCTCAGGGGTCAATCCAATCAAACCGGGGTAAATAGGCCCTCCTCTTGACTGATCGAATCTGATGGAAGACCATCTAGTTCGGTCTTATCCACTCACTGAAGGAGTTCCGCGTCGTGTCCACCACGCATCTGGCCGCCGAGATCGCCACCCAGCCCGCCGACTGGCGAGCCGTCCTGAGCCGGGTGCCCGAGGCCCGCGCGGCCCTCCCCTCCGACGGCGCCCGCGTCGCCGTCACCGGGTGCGGGACGTCCTTCTACATGGCCCAGGCGTATGCCGCCCTGCGCGAGTCGGCGGGCCACGGCCACACCGACGCCCATGCGGCCAGCGAGTTCCCGCTCGAGCGCACCTACGACCACGTCGTGGCCATCTCCAGGTCGGGCACGACGACCGAGGTGGTGGAGCTCCTCGAGGCACTGAACGCTCGCGGACAGGTCACCACCGCCATCGTCGCGACCGAGGGGACGCCCATCCCCTCCCTGAGCACCCACCAGCTGATGCTGCCGGAGGTCGACGAGCGGTCGGTCGTCCAGACCCGCTTCGCCACCACGACCCTCGCGCTGCTGCGAGCCACGCTGGGCGAGGACCTCACGAGTGCCATCGCCGACGCCGAGGACGTCCTCGCGCAGGACGCCGACACCGCGTTCGCAGGCCTGCGCGACGTCGAGCAGATCACCTTCGTGGGACGCGGCTGGACCAACGGGCTCGCCCAGGAGGCAGCCCTGAAGCTGCGCGAGTCGGCGCAGTTCTGGACCGAGGCCTACCCCGCCATGGAGTACCGCCACGGCCCCATCAGCATCGCGACCGCGGGACGGGCGACGTGGGCCTTCGGAGAGGTCCCCGAGGGGCTGCCGGAGGACGTCCGCGCCACCGGTGCCCACTTCGAGCACCGGGACATCGACCCCTTGGCCGACCTCGTGCGCCTGCACCGACTCTGCGTCGCCAAGGCGGAGCAGGCCGGCGTGGACCCGGATCGACCCCGGCACCTGTCACGGTCCATCATCCTCACGTGACCCCTGCGACCCCGAGCGCCCACCGCATCCTGCTCACCGGCACCGTCGTCCTGCCGGACCGCGTCGTGGCCGACGGCGCCGTCGCCGTCACGGACACCGTCGTCACGTATGCCGGTGAGCGCAGCTCCCTGCCTCCCGACTGGGTGGGTGTCGCCTCACCACAGGGGTGGCGTCCGGGGTTGACCCTGCTGCCGGGTCTGGTCGACATCCACTGCCACGGCGGCAACGGTGGCGAGTTCGGGCCGGATGTCGAGAGCGGGCGCAGGGCCGCCACGCACCACCACGACCACGGATCGACCACGGTCATCGGGTCACTCGTGTCGGCCCCGGCACGGACCCTGCTCGACGGGGCACACGCCCTGGGCGAGCTGGTGCGCGGTGGCGAGCTGGCCGGCATACACCTCGAAGGGCCGTTCCTGTCCACGGTCCGGTGCGGCGCCCACAACCCTGCCGCCCTCATCGACGCCGACGTCGCCCTGGTCGAAGACCTGGCCGAGGCGGGCGGGGAGGGTTCGTTCGCCCACATGACGTGGGCGCCCGAGCGCGACGGAGGCGACGCCGTGCCCACGGCACTCGCTCGGGTCGGCGCTCTGGGTTCTTTGGGGCACACCGACGCCGACTACAGCCTCGCCTCGCGCGCTCTGGAATCCGTTGCGGCACAAGGCGCCCGGGGTGGGCTGCCGCTCGTGACCCACCTCTTCAACGGCATGCCACCGCTCCTGTCACGGGCACCGGGACCGGTCGCCGCGTCGATCGCCGCAGCCGCGCGGGGCGAGGCGGTGCTCGAGCTGATCGCCGACGGCGTCCACCTCGACGGTGGCACGGTGCGGATGGTGTTCGACGCGGTGGGAGCCGACCACATCGCCCTGGTCAGCGACGCGATGGCTGCCAGCGGCCTCCCTGACGGCGCCTACTCGCTGGGCGGCCTCGACGTCACGGTCCGCGATCGGGCCGCCCGCCTGACCGACAGCGGGAGCCTCGCCGGCGGGGTGAGCACCCTCGTGGACCAGGTGCGCTGGCTGGTCGACGGGTTGGGCATCCCGCTGGCCGACGCGGTGAAGGCGGCCTCTGCGACCCCGGCGCGGGCGCTGGCGCTGCCAGGGGTCGGGTCGCTGTCAGCAGGATCCGCAGCCGACCTCGTCGTCGTTGACGAGGACCTGTCGGTGCAGCGGGTGCTGCGACGCGGCACCTGGCTCTGACCCACGCCTTTCCACTTCTGGCCGAGACGGCTCTGGGCCCCTGCCGAGAGGCGACCGCCGCCGAGGCCGAGGGGTTGTAGGCCCCGGACCCGTTGTAGGTCGCCGTCAGCTTGTGCGTGCCGCGCGCCAGGACCGGCGCCCGGTAGACGGCCTTGCCCTTGGTCACCACGACCTTGGCCAGCACCTTCGAGCCGTCCCGGAACGTCACCGTTCCGGTGGCAGCCGACGGGCTGACCGTGGCGGTCAGGGTCGGGCGGTAGCCCTTGAAGAAGTCGCGGTCGTTGGCACTGAGCGAGGTCTTGCTCACCAGCCCCTTGACCGTGACCTTGACGACAGCGGAGGTGCTGGCGTTCGTGATCGCATCTCCGTTGTAGGTGGCCGTCATCGAGTGCGTCCCACGGGTCTGGCCCGACGCGGTCCACATCGCCTTGCCACCGCTGACCGCCACCGTCTTGACGACCTTGCCGCCGTCCTTGAAGGACACCGTCCCGGTCGCGGTGGACGGCGTGACCGAGGCCGTGAAGACCGGCTTGCCGCCGTAGGTGTACGACGTCGAGCTCGAGGTGAGCCTGGTCGACGACGCAGCCTTCACCGCGACGACCTGTGCCCTCGCACCATCGGTGTTGAGGTGGTGGATGAGCAGCAGACCCTGCGGCTTGTCCGAGGAGTACGACGCGTCGTCGCGACGGACATTCAGCACGGCGCCCGGGGCGTCGGTGCTGAGCATCGTGCCGTAGTCGTCGCTGTAGGCCGCCAGCGCGGGCGAGGCCACGCTGAGGGTCATCGGAGCAGCCTCGGAACCAACCGCGTCGACCTGACCGGCCTCTGCGGTGTAGGACTCGACCCAGTACTTGATCTTGGGCGTTGCACCCGCGACCAGACCTGCCTCGCTCAACGCACCCACGGAGACCGGAAGGGCCAGTGAGTCGCTGTTGAAGAGGTTGGTGTCGAAGGAACCGTCGACGTTGTTGACGGACTCCGGGCCGTAGTTGGCTGACGAGTCGAAGATCGAGTGGAACCGGTTCGGCCCAGTACGAAGGTCGACGACGTCCACGACGAAGTAGTCGTAGTCGTCCGTGGTGGACACCCTCGTGTTGTAGGCCACGGCCTCCGGGCCCGGGGTCGACGGGTTGGTGTCGAGGTACACGTCGAACTCGGTGTACGAGGCCGGCGTGCGCCAGGGACCGTAGCTGCTGACCCCGAAGCTGAGCTTCGAGCCGCCGATGTCGGCGGGGGCGTACAAGAAGGCGTCCGAACCCGTACCGACGTAGCGCAGGTCGGCCGAGCGGTCGTCCGCGAAGGCGATGCAGTCGACGACCAGGGCCGAGGAGCAGCTCGGGATCTTCGGGCTGCTGGCCTGCAGCTGGAAGGTGGACACGGTCGACTCGTAGCCGGTCGTGCCAACGCCCTGGGAGACACCCAGGCCGCCGAGGGCCAGCGTGCCGTTCTTGACCGCACCTGCGCCCGTGACCGTGCTCTTGGCCGCGGCCGCCATGGCCGAGGCCGGGCGGGGAGCGGACCACACCGGCACGCGAAGGGCCGAGCCCGGCGTGAGACCGGCAGGCGTCAGCACCATGCGGCCACTGGCGTCAGCGCGGTAGCTGCGGTCGATGCCGTAGGTCAGCGGGTCCTTTGCCGTGGTGGGGTCCGGGACCGCCGTGAGCGCCGAGCGCGTGATGGTGGCCGTGACCGTGACGTCAGCAGAACCGCCGGCCGGGAGGCTGACCTGGCTGGGGCTGAAGGAGTACGTCACACCCGGGGACGGGTGTGCTGCCTGGTAGCCGATCGTGTACGACGCCGACCCGGTGGGGCGCTTGTTGACGACGTGCACGGTCTTGGTCAGGGTCGTGGTGGCCGCAGTCACGGCAACCGGCCCGAAGGAGACGCTGACGGCACCGGGGGTGTCCTTGACGTAGGCCAGGGTCGTGGTGTCGACGGCGGCGTCGGCCTTGACGCGACCGGAACCGACACGCTCAGGTCCGTAGACCGCACCCGTGTGGTTCGGGCTGACGAAGACGTCCTGGGTCGCCGTGTTCATGATGGCGGCCTTGACCTCCTCGGAGGTCCACGTGGAGTGGGCGCCACGCACGAGCGCGGCTTCGCCGGCCACGTGCGGAGAAGCCATGGAGGTGCCGCTCTCGGCGATCCCCTCGTTGCCCGTGCCGACGGCGACGGAGAACGTGGTCACACCGGGGGCTGCGACGTCGGGCTTGACGTTGCCGGCGATGCCGACACCCCGCGAGGAGAAGCCCGCGACCTGGTCGACGGCGCCCGGGCTGACGATGGTCACGCTGTTGCGCAGCGCGTTGGTCATCGTCACCTTGACCGGGGTTCCCCCGTCGAGCTGTCCCTTGATCGCGACGGTCGCCTGGTTGACGGTGAGCATCGCCGGGATGTCCACGTCACCGGTCACGCCGGCAGAGAACGCATTCACGTCGCTGCCGAAGATGACCCCGGCTGCGCCGGCCGCCTTGGCCTGACCGGAACGACCGACCGAGCCACAGCGACGGCCCGTGCCGTCGAACCACTTGGTCATGACGATCTTGCCCACGACCTTGGCCGCATCCGCGGTGGAGAAGGCCGAGCAGCCATCCGTGTTGTTCGTGGCCGAGGCCGTCTGGCTCCAGTCGCCGAGGGTGACGACGTCGGTGTTCGTCAGGCCGGGCTTGGTCGCCCAGTCGTAGGCCACCGACTTCAGCGCCCCGAACACGTTGTCCTGGGTGCCGTCGACGGTGCCAGCCGGCTCGATGCCGCTGGGGCTGTCGACCTGGAGGCCGTCGACCACGGAGTCACGGTCGTCGGACGCGGCGACGGCGAGCACGCGCGTGGCGTTGCCCGGCGAGCCGCCCACCTCGTAGACGTCGCCGCTGTTGCCGATCGAGGCGACGACGACGGTGCCGAGGGCGGCGAGGTTGTTGGACGCGACTGCGTCCGGGTCGTCCGGGGAGCCGTAGCTGGAGCCCAGCGACATGTTGACGACGTCGAGGCGGTCGGACAGGTCACCGTCGCCATTGGGGTCAGCCGCCCAGTCGAGGGCCTGGCCCACGACGCTGGTGTCGCCCTCGCAGCCGAACACCTTGAGTGCGTAGAGCGACGCACCGGGTGCGACGCCGGGACCGATGGCCAGGGACGCGGGGTCGATGTCGGTGGCGTAGCCACCGGTGTAGGTCGCCCCCGCCTTCGTCACGCCGAGACCGGCCGCCGTGCCGCTGACGTGGGAGCCGTGGCCCTCGCAGTCCAGCGGGTTGGGGTCGGGCACCGGAACGGCAACGCCGTCACCGGGGTTGTAGGCGTCACCCGCGAAGTCGTAGCCGCCGACCACCTTGGCGGTGGGCGTGAAGGTGTTCGAGGCCTTGGCGGTGGCGTATGCCGCGCCGGTGCCAGGTCCGCCGAAGTCCGCGTGCGTGTAGTCGATGCCGGTATCGATGACGCCGACTCGGACGCCTTCACCGGTCTCGCTGCGTCCCTTCCAGACCTCCGGGGCTCCGATGAGCGGCACCGACGAGGAGTTGGACGGGGACTTGGGCGTGATGCGGTGGACCGCCTTCACGCCGGGGATGGCGGCGAGTGCCTTCAGCTTGCTCGCATCGGTGCGCACGGCGATACCGGAGTACAGGGCGTGCGCGCGGTAGAGGGTGCGCGCCTTCGTCTGCGACTCCCCGAAGCGGGCCTCGACCGACGCCTGGGCGCGCTTGATCGTGGCCGTCTGGGTGCGCGCAGCGAGCCGGGCTGCCGAGCCACCCCGCGACCGAGCCTGGCCGTAGGCAGCCGACGCGGGTGCCGGGTCGAGCTCGATCATGACGTCGACCGGGCCCTTGGCACCCACGAGGCTGCGGTCGAGCTTCTCCGCCTGTGACCGCTGGGTGCCCAACCCGAAGGAGCCCGCACCGGTGAGTCCTGCGGGAACCTTGTGGGCGGTCCCGCGGTGCTTGACCGGGCTGGGCTGGGTGCTCGCCATGGCCGGCGCAGCGCTGAGGGCTGCCGCAGCCACTATCGACAGGGCACTGACGCCGACGACAGCTGTGTAGCCGCGGCGCCTTCCCTGAGATTCCATCGACACGTGGTCTCCTTCTGCGCGCGGCCACGACCATTCGCCCCGGGGATCGCCCGTCACGTGTGAAGGACACGCGCCCCCACTGGTTCACCACGCCGTCGCTGAAATTAGGCCATTGCGGCGCGAGCCGGACGCGAATCGCCACAACGCGCACAAAACTTTTTGCGTGTCGGTCCCTCAGCCGGTCGCGGCGGCCGTCTCCAGCCCGCGTGCGGACCTGATGATCGTCACGAACTGGCCCATGATGTCGTTGAGTCCGAAGTCCTTCGGAGTGAAGACCGCGGCCACGCCGAGGGCGCGCAACGCGCGGGCGTCGGTGTCGGGGATGATCCCTCCGACGATCACGGGCACGTCGCCGGCACCTGCCGCTCGCAGGCCGGCGAGGATCTCGGGCACCAGCTCCATGTGCGAGCCCGACAGGATCGAGATCCCGACCAGGTGCACGTCCTCGGCGACCGCGGCTGCGACGATCTGCTCCGGCGTCAGCCGGATCCCCTGGTAGACGACCTCGAAACCGGCATCGCGCGCCCTGACGGCGACCTGTTCGGCGCCATTGCTGTGACCGTCGAGCCCCGGCTTCGCGACGAGGACACGCAGCTTCTCCCCCAGCTCCTCACCGGTTCGGCTGACCTCCTCCCGAACCGCCTTCAGCTCGTCACTGCCGCCGCTGGAGACACCGACCGAACCCGAGACCCCCGTCGGGGCGCGGAACTCGCCGAACTCCTCTCGCAGCGCCTGGGCCCACTCACCGGTGGTCACCCCGGCACGCGCGGCCTCGAGCGACGCCGGCATGAGGTTCGCTCCACTGCGGGCGTCGGCGCCGAGGGCAGCGAGGGCCGCGGCCGCGCGCTCCCGGCCACGCGGCTCGGCGTCACGCCGTTCGCGCCACTCCCGGACAGCCGCTGCCGCCTTGGCCTCCACGTCATGGTCGACGGTCTGGATGGCCGCGTCCAGGTCCGCCGTGAGCGGGTTGGGCTCGGTGGTCTGGAACCGGTTCACGCCCACGACCACGTCCTCGCCGGCCTCGATCCGCTGACGACGCAGCGAGTGCGAGGCCACGAGGGCCGACTTCATGTAACCGCTCTCGACGGCCGGAACAGCCCCGCCCAGCTCCTGCACCCGGGCGATCTCAGCCTTGGCGCCGGCGACGAGCTCGGCCACCTTGCCCTCCACGACGAGGGACCCGGTGAACAGGTCGTCGTACTCGAGCAGGTCGGACTCGAAGGCCAGCACCTGCTGCATCCGCAGCGACCACTGCTGGTCCCACGGTCGCGGCAGGCCCAGCGCCTCGTTCCAGGCCGGGAGCTGCACCGCCCGGGCGCGGGCGTCCTTCGACAACGTGACGGCGAGCATCTCCAACACGATCCGCTGCACGTTGTTCTCGGGCTGGGCCTCGGTCAGGCCGAGGGAGTTGACCTGGACGCCGTAGCGGAAACGGCGTTGCCTGGCGTCCGTGACGCCGTAGCGCTCGCGGGTCAGCTCGTCCCACAGCTCGACGAAGGCCCGCATCTTGCACATCTCCTCGACGAACCGCACGCCGGCGTTGACGAAGAAGGAGATCCTGGCGACGACCTCGCCGAACCGCTCCGGCGGCACCTGGCCGGAGTCGCGCACCGCGTCGAGCACGGCGATGGCGGTGCACATCGAGTACGCGATCTCCTGTACCGGAGTCGCGCCCGCCTCCTGGAGGTGGTAGCTGCAGATGTTGGTCGGGTTCCACTTGGGGATGTCGGAGACGGTGTAGGCGACCATGTCGGTGATCAGGCGCAGCGAGGGGCCCGGCGCGAAGACGTAGGTCCCGCGGGACAGGTACTCCTTGATGATGTCGTTCTGCGTCGTGCCGGCGAGGGCGCGGACGGCCGCAAGCGGGTCGGCGCCGGTCGCCTCGGCCTGCTCCTCCGCCACGACCTGGTACATCGCGAGCAGCCACATCGCCGTGGCGTTGATCGTCATGGACGTGTTCATCTGGTCCAGGGGGATCTGGTCGAACAGCGCGCGCATGTCACCGATGTGCGAGATCGGGACACCCACCTTGCCGACCTCGCCGCGCGCCAGAGGGTGGTCAGGGTCGTAACCGGTCTGGGTCGGCAGGTCGAAGGCGACCGACAGGCCGGTCTGGCCCTTGGCGAGGTTGCGACGGTAGAGCTCGTTGCTGGCAGCGGCACTCGAGTGGCCGGCATACGTGCGCATCACCCAGGGGCGGTCACGCTCCGGACGGGACGGTGCTGACGCATCGGTCACGGACGCCGGGCTGACGGGCGACGCTGAGGGGGAGGTCGGGACGTCACTGTGCTCAGCCATAGGGCCGAAGGTACCGGCGGCGGTGTGCGCCGAGGGAGCCGTTCAGGCGGTGACGGCCACCACAGTGGCGGCGGGGACGGCCTCGCGGAGCACCAGCGCACGGTCCAGGCGTGATGCACGCAACAGCCGACCGGTGCGCTCCGTCATGTCGACGACGGCCAGCCGGCGACCCGCACGGCGGGCTCGGTTGTAGGCCTCGACGAGGACTCCCAGCCCGGTGGCGTCGCCGATCTCGGCGCCCGCGAGCCTCATGTGGACGTCCCCGCAACCCGTGTCGATGATCTCGTGCAGGAGTAGTCGTACGTCGGGGACGGAGTGCACGTCGATCCGGCCGATGATCGCGACCTCCTGGCCGGTGTGCATGGCACGAACCTGGACCGGAAGAGCCCCGGTAGCGCTGATCGACATGCGAACCCCCTTGTCCGTGAACATTCACCCACAAGGACGCCTGGTTGGGGGGCTTCGGTTGCCGCGACCCAGATCAAGATCTGGTAAAGGTGCTGAGACGGCTCAGACGAAGGGGTCGTCATCCGGCTCACGCGTGACGTCCGCCCCCAGCCCCTGCATGCTCTCGGCGAACCCGGCATAGCCGCGGTCGATGTGCTGGGCACCGCTCACCGTCGTGATCCCGTCGGCCACGAGCCCCGCGATCACCAGGGCCGCCCCGGCCCTGATGTCACTGGCCTCGACCGGCGCTCCCGACAGCGTCTCCACACCGTGGACCATCACGTGGTGGCCGTCGATGCGGGTCTCGGCACCGAGCCGGTTGAGCTCCTGGACGGTGCGGAACCGAGCCTCGAAGAGGTTCTCGGTGATCATCGCCGACCCCTCGGCCACCGCGTTGCACGCCAGGGCGAACGGCTGGAGGTCGGTGGGAAAGCCGGGATAGGGCAGCGTGGCCACGTCGAAGGCCTGCGGTCGACGGCCTCCGGAGTCCACCCGGAACCCACGGTCCGTCGTCGTCACGGTGGCGCCGCTCGCCCTGACCAGTTCCAGCGCACTGAGGAGGTGCTCCGGCCGGGCTCCCACCACCTCGACGTCGCCGCGCGTGGCGGCCGCCGCGAACGCCCAGGTGCCGGCCGCGATCCGGTCGGGGACGACGGCGTGCTCGGTGGGTCGCAGCGACCGGACACCCTCGATGTCGATCACCGACGAGCCGGCCCCGCTGATCCGGGCGCCCATCGCGATGAGCATCTCCGCGATGTCGACGATCTCGGGCTCGCGGGCGGCGTTCTCCAGGCGGGTCGTCCCCCGCGCCAGGACCGCGGCGGTCAGGACGTTCTCGGTGGCGCCGACGCTCGGGAAGTCGAGGCGGATCTCGGCCCCGTCGAGCCCCCCGGGCGCCTCCGCGACGAGGAAGCCGTGGGTGACGTGGACCCTGGCCCCCAACGCCTCGAGTCCTGCGGCGTGCAGGTCCAGGCCACGCGACCCGATGGCGTCACCACCGGGGATCGCGACGTCGGCCGCACCGGTGCGCGCGACCAGCGGGCCCAGCACGGCGGTCGAGGCTCGCAGGGCGCGGACCAGGTCGTAGTCGGCGCGGTGCCCGATCTGGTCCGGCACCTCGATCTCCACGACACCGGCGACGGCGTCGTAGTCGACGGTGCAGCCGAGTCGGCGCAGGAGCTCGGCCATGATCGTCACGTCGAGGATGGCCGGGACGTTGGTCAGCCGGGTGCGACCCACCGCGAGCAGCGCTGCCGCCATGAGCTTGAGGGCGCTGTTCTTGGCGCCCCAGACGGCCACCTCGCCGCGCAGCCTGGTGCCGCCGACGACCCGGAAACGTTCTGCCACCCGCCCACCCTATGCGAGTGCACAGGCACGGGTATGCCGGGTGGTGACGTCCTCGACGCCGCCGTCTGAGAGGCTGCAGCCATGGTCAACCTCACGCGCATCTACACCCGCACGGGCGACGACGGCCAGACCCACCTCGGTGACATGAGCAGGACGAGCAAGACCGACGTGCGGCTGCTCGCGTACGCCGACGTCAACGAGGCCAACGCCGCCATCGGGGTCGCCCTCGCCGCGGGCGAGCTGCCCGACGACATCAGGGCGACCCTGCTGCGGGTCCAGAACGACCTGTTCGACGTCGGCGCCGACCTGTGCACGCCGCTCCAGGAGTCGTACGAGTACCCACCGTTGCGCGTCGAGGCCGCTTGGATCGACGAGCTCGAAACCGACTGCGACCACTACCTCGAACGGGTGGAGAAGCTCCGCTCGTTCATCCTGCCCGGCGGCACCGTGGGATCGGCTCACCTGCACGTCGCCACCACGGTGGTCCGCCGCGCGGAGCGGCAGGCCTGGGCAGCCATCGCGGCCTACGGCGACCAGCCCGGCTCTGGAACCAAGGGCGAGGGTGGCGTGAACGTCCTGACCGCGAAGTACCTCAACCGGCTGTCCGACCTGCTGTTCGTGCTCGCCCGCGTTGCCAACCTCCCCATCGGGGGTGACGTCCTCTGGCAGCCCGGCGGCGGCCGTGCCGAGGGTCCTGGGAAACGGAAGGCCTAGCGCGCACCGACCGCGCCGGCCCCCTGGCGACCAGAGCGCCTGCCCTCAGGCGACGTTGACGTTGAAGCCGGGAGGCGAGCTCTCCAGCCAGCTGCGCATGGCCGTGTAGGCAGAAGGCGCCAGGGCGAGGGAGAAGGTGTCGGTGCCGTAGTGGCAGTCCACGGTCACGGCCTCGGGGAGCCCGGCGATCGTGGTCTCCGGCAGCGTTGGCGGCCCGAGCTCGAGACGGGTCCGGTCCCACGTCCTGGCCGACCGCGGCGACGGGCCGATCAGGGTGTACCACTCGAGGCTGGAGCCCGAGAACCGCAGCAGCCCCAGGCGGTACTGAGACCGACCGTGGGGCTGGAGCGCGCAGAGCATGAGCGGCGCACCGGAGGCGAGCAGCCGGCGCCGCACGAAGATGTACGTGAGCGCGAGGACCGCAAGCAGGATGAGCGCGCCGGCGACGATCTCCGCGGAGATGACGGGCGACATGCTCTCTCCTTCCGAGTGTCCCGGCTGAGTGTCCCGGCGGCTAGGCCTTGAAGGCCGAGGCGTCTACGGCCTCGGCGATGATGATCACCTTGTCGCGGTCGACCGACAGGAACCCGCCGTCGATGGTGGCGGACTGCGAACCCTCGCCGGACTTGATCCGGACCTCACCCTCGACCAGGACGCCGAGCAGCGGGGTGTGGCCGGGCAGGATGCCCAGCTCGCCGTCGACCGTGCGGGCCACGACCATGTCGGCGTCGCCTTCCCAGACCTTGCGGTCCGCTGCGACGAGTTCAACCTGCAGGGTGCTCACGATGTCCTCCGGTGGTACGGCACGAGTGGTGCGTGTGAAGTCTATCGGCCCGCGGTGGGTGCCCCGCCGACCAGTGGTATGCCGTGGGGCCGACCCAGTGCGGCCGGCCTCAGTGGCATTCCAGTTACGTCTCGTTGTCCTCAGGGACGGCGTCCGCCGACCTAGAGGCTCTTCTCGATCTCGGCAGCCTGGCGCTCGACGTCGTCGAGGCCACCACACATGAAGAACGCCTGCTCCGGCACGTGGTCGTACTCGCCGTCGGCGATCTTGGTGAACGCCTCGATCGTGTCGGCCAGCGGCACGGTCGAACCCTCGATGCCGGTGAACTGCTTGGCGACGTAGGTGTTCTGACCGAGGAAGCGCTGGATGCGACGGGCACGGTTGACGAGGATCTTGTCCTCTTCGGAGAGCTCGTCGATCCCGAGGATCGCGATGATGTCCTGGAGCTCCTTGTTGCGCTGCAGGATCTGCTTGACCCGCACCGCGGTGGAGTAGTGGTCCTCCGCGATGTAGCGGCGGTCCAGGATCCGCGAGGTGGAGCTGAGCGGGTCCACGGCCGGGTAGATGCCGAGCGAGGCGATCTCGCGGGACAGCTCGGTCGTCGCGTCGAGGTGGGCGAAGGTCGTCGCCGGGGCCGGGTCGGTGTAGTCGTCGGCCGGCACGTAGATCGCCTGCATCGAGGTGATCGAGTGACCACGCGTCGAGGTGATCCGCTCCTGGAGCGTGCCCATCTCGTCGGCCAGGGTCGGCTGGTAGCCCACGGCGGACGGCATCCGGCCGAGGAGGGTGGAGACCTCGGAACCGGCCTGCGTGAAGCGGAAGATGTTGTCGATGAAGAGCAGCACGTCCTGGTTCTGCACGTCGCGGAAGTACTCCGCCATCGTCAGCGCGGAGAGCGCGACACGAAGGCGGGTGCCCGGCGGCTCGTCCATCTGGCCGAAGACGAGGGCGGTCTGGCCGAGGACGCCGGCCTCCTCCATCTCGACCATGAGGTCGTTGCCCTCACGGGTGCGCTCGCCGACACCGGCGAACACCGACACACCACCGTGGTCGCGGGCGACACGGGCGATCATCTCCTGGATGAGCACCGTCTTGCCCACGCCGGCGCCGCCGAACAGGCCGATCTTGCCACCCTGCACGTAGGGGGTCAGCAGGTCGATGATCTTGATGCCGGTCTCGAACATCTCGGTCTTGGACTCGAGCTGGTCGAAGGCAGGGGCCTTGCGGTGGATGCCCCAGCGCTCCTTGACCTCGAAGGTCTCACCCTCGGCGAGGTTCATGACGTCACCGGTCGTGTTGAAGACCTTGCCGAGCGTCACGTCGCCCACGGGGACCGTGATGGGGCCGCCGGTGTCCTGCACCTGCGTGCCGCGGACGAGGCCGTCGGTCGGCTGGAGCGAGATGGCGCGGACCATGTTGTCGCCGATGTGCTGGGCGACCTCGAGGTTGAGGTTGTTCTTCTCACCCGAGAGCTCGACCGTGGTGGTCAGCAGGTTGTACTGCTCGGGCATCGCGTCGGCGGGGAACTCGACGTCGACGACCGGGCCGATGATGCGGGAGATGCGGCCGATGCCACCGGGGGTGGCGGCCTTGGTCTCTTCAGTGACAGTGGCAGTCATTGGTTTCTCTCTACCTTCTCAACTGGCGTCGGCGAGGGCGTCGGAGCCGCCCACGATCTCGCTGATCTCTTGGGTGATCTCGGCCTGGCGAGCCTGGTTGGCCAGCCGGGTGTACTTCTTGATGAGCTCTTCGGCGTTGTCCGTGGCCGACTTCATGGCCCGCTGGCGCGAGGCCAGCTCGGACGCGGCAGCCTGCAGGAGGCAGTTGTAGATGCGCGCACCCACGTACTTGGGCAGCAGCGCGTCCAACACCTGCTCTGCACTCGGCTCGAACTCGTAGAGGGGCAGGACGTCGTCCTCGGCGGGGGCCTCTTCACCCTCGACCACCTCGAGCGGCAGCATGCGGATGACGTCGGGCTCCTGCGTCACCATGTTGACGAAGCGCGTGAAGACGATGTGGACCTCGTCCACCCCGCCCTCGGCGAAGTCCTGGTTGAACGCGGCGACGAGCGCGTCGCCGATCTCCCGCGCCACCTCGAAGGTCGGCTGGTCGGTGAACCCGGTCCACTCGTCCGCGAACTCACGCTTGCGGAACTTGTAGAACCCCACCGCCTTGCGGCCGACGAGGTAGGGGACGACCTCCTTGCCGGCGCCCCGCAGGTCGCCGATCAGGCGCTCGCTCTCCTTGAGCACCGAGGAGCTGTAGGCGCCGGCCAGACCGCGGTCGGACGTCACCACGAGGACCGCCGCACGGCGGACGTCCTCGTGCTCGGTGGTCAGCGGGTGGTCGACGTTGGAGAAGGTCGCGACGGCCGAGACCGCTCGGGTCAGGGCGCGCGCATAGGGCGAGGACTCCCGCACCCGCTGCTGCGCCTTCACCACGCGGGAGGCTGCGATGAGCTCCATGGCGCGCGTGATCTTCTTGGTCGCCTGGACGGACCGGATGCGCTGGCGGTAGACCCGCATCTGCGCTCCCATATGTTGCCGCCTCTCTCAGTTTCGTGTCGTCGTGTGCTGCACGTCTTGGTCCTGCACTGTCGGGTATGCCGCGTGGGCGGCACGGTCGCTGCGGTGGGGGGGGGGGGGGGGGGGGGGGGGCGTGGCCCACGGGGGTGTTCTCGGCGCCGGACGCCTGGAACTGCTCCTTGAACTTGGTCACGGCCTCTTCGAGTCCGGCGCGGGTCTCGTCCTCGAACTTCTTGGACTCGCGGATCGCACTCAGCAGACCGGACTTCTCGCGGCGCAGGTAGTCCAGGAACTCGCTCTCGAAGCGGGACACGTCCTCGACGGCGACGGAGTCGATCTGACCCGCGGTGCCGGCCCAGATGGACACGACCTGCTCCTCGACCGGGAACGGCGCGGCCTGGCGCTGCTTGAGGAGCTCGACGAGGCGGGCACCCTTCGCGAGCTGGGCGCGGGAGGCCGGGTCGAGGTCCGAGGCGAACATCGCGAAGGCCTCCATCGCGCGGAACTGCGCGAGGTCGAGCTTCAGACGACCGGAGACGTCCTTCATGGCCTTGATCTGCGCGGCGCCACCGACTCGGGAGACGGAGACACCCACGTCGATCGCGGGACGCACGTTGGCGTTGAACAGGTCGGCCTGGAGGTAGATCTGGCCGTCGGTGATGGAGATGACGTTGGTCGGGATGTACGCCGAGACGTCGCCGGCCTTGGTCTCGATGATCGGCAGACCGGTCATCGAGCCCGCGCCCAGGTCGTCGGAGAGCTTGGCGCAACGCTCGAGCAGGCGGGAGTGCAGGTAGAACACGTCACCCGGGTAGGCCTCGCGGCCCGGCGGGCGGCGCAGCAGCAGCGACACGGCGCGGTAGGCCTCGGCCTGCTTGGACAGGTCGTCGAACACGATGAGGACGTGCTTGCCCTGGTACATCCAGTGCTGGCCGATAGCCGAACCCGTGTAGGGCGCGAGGTACTTGAAGCCCGCCGAGTCGGACGCGGGGGCCGCGACGATCGTGGTGTACTCCAGCGCGCCGGCCTCCTCCAGGGTGCCGCGGACGGCAGCGATGGTGGAGCCCTTCTGGCCCATGGCGACGTAGATGCAGCGGACCTGCTGCTCCGGGTCTCCGGAGTCCCAGTTCTGCTTCTGGTTGATGATCGTGTCGACCGCGACCGTGGTCTTGCCGGTCTGGCGGTCACCGATGATGAGCTGGCGCTGGCCGCGACCGATGGGGGTCATGGCGTCGACGGCCTTGAGGCCGGTCTGCAGCGGCTGGTGCACCGACTTGCGCTGGACCACCGTGGGCGCCTGGAGCTCGAGGGCGCGACGCTCGGTCGTCTCGATCGCGCCGAGGCCGTCGATCGGCTGGCCGAGGGGGTTGACCACGCGACCGAGGAACGCGTCGCCGACCGGGACCGACAGGACCTCTCCGGTGCGCTTGACCTCCTGGCCCTCCTCGATCTTGGAGAAGTCACCGAGGATGACCACACCGATCTCGTGGACGTCGAGGTTGAGCGCGAGGCCCAGCGTGCCGTCCTCGAACTCGAGCAGCTCGTTGGTCATGCACGACGGCAGGCCCTCGACGTGCGCGATGCCGTCACCGGCGTCGCTGACCCGGCCGACCTCTTCGCGCGAGGCCGTCCCGGGCTCGTAGGACTGAACGAAGTTGTCCAGCGCGTCCCGGATCTCCTCCGGACGGATCGAAAGCTCCGTCATGTGATCTCTTCTCCTCGATTGCTGGCCCGGTGGGTCGGGCCAAAGTCTGTGGTGTGGTCCAGCTTCTTCAGTTGTGGTGCGGTATGCCGCGTTCTTGGTGTCGTGGCGCTGGGGCGGTGGGTCAGCCGGCGATGTGCCGGCGGGCCTCGTCCAGGCGCCGCAGCACGGTGCCGTCGACGACCTCGTCACCGACCTGGACCCGGATGCCGCCGAGGACCTGCTCCTCGATGACGACCTGGAGCAGGACCGGCTTGCCGTAGATGGTCTGCAACGCTGCGGACAACCGGTCGCGCTGCTGCTCGGTGAGGTCGGTCGCAGCCGTCACGACCGCGGTGATCTGCTCACGACGCCTGGCCGCGAGACCGAGGTAGTGCTCGAGCGTGCGGTCCAGCTTGCGACCACGCGGATGCAGCACGGCCTGGCGAGCCAGGTGCACCGTCTCCTCGCTGGCCTTGCCGTCGAGCAGCTGGCTCACCACGCCGGCCTTGGCGTCGACGTCGCCCTGGCGGTTGGTGAGGCGGTCGCGGAGCTCGGGGCTGCCCGCCACGATGCGCTCGAAGCGGAACAGCTCGTCCTCGACCCGGTCGATCCGGCCGGCCTTCTCGGCGCCCGCGAGGATCGACGTGACGGCAAGCTCCTCGAGGGTGTCGGACAGGTCACGCTCGGTGGACCAGCGCTGCCCGACGAGGTTCTTGACCACGACGATCGCCTCGGCAGAGACCTTGCCTTCGAGCAGGCGCTCGGCGAGGGTCTGCTTCTCGACGCCCTCGCGGGACGGGTCGGCGAGGGCGCGGCGAAGGGTGGCCGACCCGTCGATGACGCCGACGACCGCGAGCAGCTCGTCACCGAGCGCGCGACGGTCTGCCCCACCGGCGAGCGCGGCGTCGAGCGCCTTGCTCCCGGCGATGGCGGCCGCACGCGACGATCCACGCATCAGGCGTCCTCCCCGACCTTCTCGGGCTGGATCTCCCCGGCCTCGAGCTCGGCCAGGAACCGGTCGACGATGCCCTTCTGGCGGGTCTCCTCGTGCAGCGACTCACCCACGATGCGGCTGGCCAGGTCGGTCGACAGGCGACCCACCTCGGCACGCAGCGAGACGACCGCCTGCTGGCGCTCGGCCTCGATCTGCTTGTGGGCCGCCTCGGTGATGCGCGCCGCCTCGGTCTGCGCGTGACCGCGCATCTCCACGACGATGGCCGCACCCTGCTCGCGAGCCTCCTCGCGGATCCGCGCAGCCTCGGCACGAGCCTCGGTCAGCTGGGCCTGGTACTGCTCCAGTGCCGCCTGGGCCTGCTGCTGGGCCTCCTCGGCCTGCTGCATCCCGCCCTCGATCGCGGCGGTGCGCTCGGCGTACGCCTTCTCGAGGTTGGGCACGACCTTGGTGGCCACGACCCAGTACAGGATCGCGAAGGCGATGACGCCGAAGATCAGCTCACCCCAGAGGGGCAGGATCGGCAGGCGTTCGCCGGTCTTGTCCTCGGCGGCGGCCGCGACAACCACCTGCGTGATGCCGGTGAAGTGCTGCACGGGTTCTCCTAGTGCTGTGGTGCCAGGGGGCGTTGGGCTGGGTGGTTCGGCTTACTTGAAGACGAACGCGAGAACCAGACCGAAGATGGCCAGCGCCTCGGCGAGGGCGAAGCCGAGGATGGCGATGCCCTGGAGGACGCCGCGCGCCTCGGGCTGGCGGGCGACACCGTTGATGTAGGCGGCGAAGATCAAGCCGATGCCCACACCGGGGCCGATCGCAGACAGGCCGTAGCCGAGGATGGCGATGTTGCCAGTCATGTCAGAGGTCCTCTTTCGGTTATCAGATCCGTCGGCACCTCGCCGAGCGGGAGTTCGTGTGGCGTATTCAGTTGTGGGTCTGGCGGTCCTGCACCGAGCCTCGAGGCCCGGACGATCTCAGTGCTCGTCGGCGAGGGAGCCGGCGATGTAGGTGGCTGCGAGCAGCGTGAAGATGTAGGCCTGCAGGAACTCGATCAGTCCCTCGAAGGCGGTCAGCACGAAGGCCATGCCGAAGGAGCCGACGCCCGCGACCTTGAGCCCGAGCCCGCCGTGGATCAGCATGTACTCGCCACCGGTGATGAACAGCAGCAGCAGCATGTGGCCGGCGAACATGTTGCCGAAGAGTCGCAGCGCGAGCGTCAGCGGGCGGGTCACGAAGTAGGTCAGCAGCTCGAGCGGGATGATCAGCACGTAGATGCCCTTGGGCAGTCCCGGCGGGATCATGTGCTTGACGTGTCCCCATGCGCCGTTCTTCTTGATGCCCACAGCGTGGTAGATCACGAAGACCAGCAGGGTGAGCGCGATCGGGAAGCCGATGCGGCTCATCGTGGGGTACTGGATCGGCGGGATGATGCCGAAGAGGTTGTTGACCAGGATCAGCATGAACATGCTGAACAGCAACGGGACGAACTTGAGGAAGTCGTGGCTGCCGATGATGTCGCGGGCCACGCCGTTGCGCACGAAGTTGTAGGCGTTCTCGGTGACCCACTGGCCCTTGCCCGGAACGACCGCTGCACGCTTGGTCGTCGCCACGAGGAACCACGCGATCAGGCCCACGGAGATGGCCAGGACCACCATCGGGCGGGTGATCGCGAAGTCGCCGTGCCCGATCAGGGGCTGGTAGAACTCGGCCGGCGTGGGGGCGTGGAAGCCCTCGCCCTCACCGCCCTCGGCAGCCAGGCTGATGGTGCCCAGCACGTTCAGACTCACAGGTTCTCCTTGAGCTTTGCGTTCGAAACAGTCCACGGGCCAACGAAGGCAGCGTTCTCGCGCCCGGGCCCGGCATACACAGGGGGGAGCTGACCTGCGGAAGTCATTGCGTACCGTACCGGAACCACACGAGGTACAGCGACAGGGCCATCCCACCCACGATCCCCACGGCAACCAGCCACGTCGTGCCCAGCCAGCGGTCCAGTCCCCACCCTGCCGCGCCGAACATCGCCGGCCCGGTGATGAGGTAGGACACGACGTTCCACATCCGTGCTTCGTCGAGTCGCTGATGACCCGAGTCTGCCTGCTGCAGCGGTGTCTGCCGGGACTCCGGCGACGGCTGCGAGGACGGTGTGGTCACGGTGAGCTCCCATGGTCATGTGGCCGAGCCCCCATCCTGCCCGGTTTCCTGCGGTGCGTCGAAAGCAAGCCTGCGGGAACGGACGAAGGCGATCACCTGGAACACCTGCCACACGAGCGCGACGGCGAGGACGGCGACACCGAAGGCGGTGCCGTCCAGCCAGGACGCGTCCTGCAGGGCGATGATGACGAGAAGAAGGAAGATCATCTGGCCCATGAAGACAGCCAGGGCGCTGGCGAGGAAGCGCAGGGGGTCTGACGCCCCACCCAGCCGGCGCATGACCAGCAGGCCGAGCGCGAAGAAGACCATGGCGATCGCGAAGCCGAGGGCAGCGCCCAGGGCCGCCTTGCCACCGCCTGCGACGGCCGCCACGACGACGGCGACCGGTCCGACAGCCAAGGTCGGGAGAAAGGCCCCACGCAGCATCACCGCGAACGGGTCGCGGTCGGTGTGCGGAGCTGCGCTCATCGGTCTGGCCTGCCTGATTCGTCGGGGCTGCGGTGCCTGGCGAACGGGGTGGTCTGCACCCTCCTTGGGGTGCTTGTGAAAGGTATCACAAGCGTTCGGACCCCGCTACCGGGGGTCCGTGCCCGGGTGCCGCCGCGCGTCGCTTGGCACGGATCTCCTTGGCTGTGACGGGATTCCGGGCACCGATAGCCTCGGCGCATGCCAGCGACTCCCCCGACCGGTGACGCCCTCCTGGGCCGGTTCGTCCGCCTCGACGTGATGGCGCCCGGCGACGCGGAAGGCCTGCACGCGGTCTACACCGACCCGGCCGTCTACGACCAGGGCTTCATCATGCGACCGCCCCCGGCCGACCTCGCCGCCACCCGCGCGGACACCGCCGGGAACATCGCGGCACACGCTGCCGGCCGCACGGCGTACACGGTCCGGCTCACCGGCGAGGGTGGGCTCGGCGAGGCCGGCACGATCGTGGGCACCTCCTCGCTCGGCGACGTCGACCTCGCCAACGAGCGGGTGCACCTCGGCTGGACGATGTACGCGTCCCGGTGGTGGGGCACCCAGGTCAACCCCGAGTGCAAGCTGCTGCTGCTGGGACACGCGTTCGACTGCGGGTTCGGTCGGGTCAAGATCCAGACCGACGCGGTCAACCTGCGCTCGCAGGCGGCCATCGCCAAGCTCGGTGCCACCCGTGAGGGCATCCTGCGACGGCACACCAAGCGCGCTGACGGCAGCTTCCGCGACACGGTGGTCTTCAGCGTGCTGGCGCAGGAGTGGCCGTCCGTGCGGGCCGGCCTCGAACGACGACTGGGTATGCCGGGCGGCTAGCTAGCTGGCGGCGTCAGTCAGCTTCGGGCGGTGTCCCGGGACGGACCACCGGGGCAGCCAGATGGTCAGCACCCCGGTGACGACGACGGCGGCCAGCACTCCCCCGCCGGCGACCCTGGCGTCGTCGATGAAGATGAAGCTCACCGACCCGAGCGCGGCGACCGCCGCCCACAGCCACAGGAGGAACACCGCGCGGCGGTGACCGTGACCGAGCTGGAGCATGCGGTGGTGCAGGTGCTGCTTGTCCGGGTGCCACGGTCGCTCACCGCGCCGGGTCCGGCGGACCACGGCCAGCAGGATGTCGACCAGAGGCAGCAGGATGATGGCCGCAGGGACCACCAGCGGCAACAGGGTCGCCGCGACAGGGTTCGTGCTCACCTGCGCGGGCGTGACGTTCCCCGTGGTGGAGATCGTCGCGGCGGCGAGCAGCAACCCGAGCAGCAGGGCGCCGGAGTCGCCCATGAAGAGCCGGGCCGGGTGGTAGTTGTGCGGGAGGAACCCGACGCAGCAGCCGATCAGCGCCGCCGAGATGAGGGTCGCCGACGAGAAGACGTTGGGCGGGTCGTAGCTGCGCGAGATGCCGTAGCTGTAGATGAAGAACGCCGCACCCGCGATGACGACGACGCCGGCGGCCAGCCCGTCGAGGCCGTCGATGAAGTTGACGGCGTTCGTGAACAGCACGACGGCAAAGACCGTCAGCCCCACCATGATCGGCTGCGGGAGCACGGTCACGCCGCCGATCGGCAGCTGGTAGAGCAGCACCCCGCTGAAGGCCATGATCCCCGCGGCGATCATCTGGCCGCCCATCTTGGTCAACCAGTCCATCTCACGGATGTCGTCGATCGCGCCGATCACGCACACGATGCCGGCGCCCACGAGCACCCCGCGGAGCTCTGGCCCCAGCCGGAAGACCTGGCCGAGGAACGGCAGGTGGCTCGCCGCGACCATCGAGGCGGCGAACCCCAGGTAGATCGCCACTCCCCCGAGCCGCGGGATCGGGGTCGAGTGGACATCCCGGTCACGCACCGGCGTGAAGGCGCCCGTCCGCACCGCAACAGCGCGCATCAGCGGCGTCGCGGCATACGTGATCACCGCGGCGACCATCAGGACGAGGAGGTACTCGCGCACCTAGGCGTGTCTCCCAGAGCTCGGGTGGGTCGGGACTCAGCCTCGAGGGTAGGCCGGGAACCTGGTGACGAGGTCCGTGACACTGGCGCGGACCTCCTTGGAGACGGCGTGGTCGGGGTCGGCGTCACCCTCCGTGACGGCCTTGGCGATGAGTTCGGCGATCTCGCGCATCTCGTCGGTGCCCATGCCCTGGGTGGTCACGCACGGCGTGCCGACGCGGATGCCGCTGGCGATGTTGGGCTTCTGCGGGTCGAACGGGATGGCGTTCTTGTTGAGGACGATGCCCGCGGCGTCGGCCCGCGCCTCGGCGTCGGCGCCGGTGACGCCCACACCCTGGAGGTCGTGCAGGCTCAGGTGGGTGTCCGTGCCGCCGGTCGTCGGACGGATCCCCCGCTCACCCAGCGAGGTCGCGAGGACAGAGGCGTTCTCGATGACCTGCTTGGCGTAGGCCTGGTACTCAGGAGTCGCGCACTCCTTGAAGTTGACCGCCTTGGCCGCGATCGTGTGCATCTGGGGGCCGCCCTGCATCATCGGGAAGACGGCCTTGTCGAGCTTGGCCGCGTGCTCCTCCTTGCAGACGAGAGCGCCCGAGCGTGGTCCGCGCAGCACCTTGTGGGTCGTGAAGCTGACGACGTCGGCGTAGGGCACGGGGCTGGGGATCGCCTTGCCTGCGACGAGGCCGATGAAGTGGGCGGCGTCGACCCAGAAGATCGCGCCGATCTCGTCGGCCAGCTTGCGGAAGAACTCGAAGTCGATGAGCCGTGGGATCGCCGACCCGCCGGCGAGGATGACCTTGGGTCGGTGCTCCTTGGCGAGGCGCTCGACCTCGGCGTAGTCGATGTTCTCGGTCTGCTTGTCGACGCCGTAGTGCACGGCATTGAACCACTTGCCGGAGAACGACACCTTGGTGCCGTGCGTGAGGTGGCCGCCCATCGGCAGGGCCATCGCGAGGATGGTCTCGCCGGGCTGCATGAACGCGCCGTAGACCGCCTGGTTGGCGCTGGCGCCGGAGTGCGCCTGGACGTTGGCGTGGTCGGCGTCGAACAGGGCCTTGCACCGCTCGATCGCGAGGATCTCGGCCTTGTCGACCTCGGAGCAGCCGCCGTAGTAGCGGCGACCCGGGTAGCCCTCGGCGTACTTGTTGGACAGCGTGGAGCCCAGTGCCGTGAGCACCTGGGGGCTCGACATGTTCTCCGACGCGATCAGCTGGAGACCTCCGCGGATGCGGTCGAGCTCGGAGACGAGCACCCCCGCGATCTCGGGATCGAACGACTCGAGGGCACCGAAGTCGGAACCGTAGAAGGTGTCAGCGCTCATGGGTGTCTCCTGGCAGGGGGCTGTCGACGGTGGGATCCGCAGGCAACTCTATTGCCTCGTCGTGCGCGACCTCGGGGGTGCCCGACGCGTCGTCCTCCGAGGCGTCCTCGGTCTCGAGCACGGCCCTGATCTGCTCGACAGTGATGGCTCCCGCCCTGAGCAGGACGAACTTCTCGCCGGTGCAGTCCAGGATCGTCGACACCTCGGTGCTCGTGGTCGGCCCGCTGTCGAGGTAGACGGTCACGGCAGCACCGAGCTGGGAGGCCGCCGCCGTGACGGTCGTGGCCGCCGGCTGGCCGGTGAGGTTGGCGCTGGTCACCGCCATCGGCCCCACCTCGCTCAGCACTGCGAGCGCGATGTCGTCCTGGGGCATCCGCAGCGCGACGGTGCCGTTGGTCTCACCCAGGTCCCACATCAGCGAGGACTGGGCCTTGAAGACCAGGGTGAGTGGCCCTGGCCAGAACTCGCGGATCAGGTCGCGCGCCCAGGCCGGCACGTCGGTCGCCAGCCCGTCGACGGTGCGCACGCTGGGCACCAGCACCGGCGGAGGCATCTCGCGACCGCGGCCCTTCGCAGCGAGCAGGGACGCCACCGCCTCGGCCGAGAACGCGTCGGCACCGACGCCGTAGACCGTGTCGGTGGGCAGGACGACGATCTCCCCGGCGCGGACCGCCTCGACCGCCTTGGCGACGCCCTCGACACGGCCTTCTTCGGTGCTGCAGTCATAGACCGGACTCATGCTCGCCAGCCTAGGACCCGTCGCAGGTCAGTACGTCAGGTGGCCGAGGGCAGGGCCCCACGAGCGGCGGCACCATGTCGGGATGAGCAACACCACCTTGCCCCCCMCGACGCCCCCGCCGACGACTCCGACCACCGACGAGCTTGCCGAACGGATCTTCGGGGCCCTGCTCGGCACCGCCGACATCATGTCCATCTACCTCGGGGACCGGCTCGGCTGGTACCGCACCCTCGCTGCTGACGGCCCGGCCACGGCACCGGACCTCGCCGAACGCACCGGCACCCACCCACGGTACGCGCGCGAGTGGCTGGAGCAGCAGGCCGTGACGGGCCTGCTGGCCCTCGACCGCCCCGACGACGACCCTGACGCCCGCGTCTACTCGATCCCGGCGGCCGCCCAGGAGGTGCTGACGGACGAGAGCAGCCTGAGCTACCTGGCTCCGCTGGCGCGCATGTTCGCGGCCGTGGGTCCGCAGCTCGGCGGGTTGCTCGACGCCTACCGTCACGGCGGTGGGGTGAGCTGGGACCAGCTCGGGACCGATGCCCGTGAGTCCCAGGCCGATGCCAACCGGCCGTGGTACGACCTGCGGCTCGCTGACGCCCTGGCCGCGGTCCCGTCCGTGCACGATCCCCTGTCGGCTCCCGGGGCAACGATCGCCGATGTCGGCTGCGGGGCCGGCTGGTCCAGCATCGCGCTGGCCAAGGCCTATCCCGGCGCCACGGTCCACGGGTACGACATCGACGCCCCTTCGGTGGCGATGGCCACCGCCAACGCCACGGAGCAGGGTGTGGCCGACCGGGTCACGTTCACGGCCGGTGACGCCGCGGGTATGCCGGTGGGGCAGTTCACCGCGGCGTTCGCCTTCGAGTGCGTCCACGACATGCCCCGCCCGGTGGAGGTGCTGGCCGCCGCGCGGGCCTCGCTCGCGCCGAACGGCTTCATGGTGGTGATGGACGAGGCGGTCGCAGAGGAGTTCGCCCCGGACGGCGACGAGCTCGAGCGCGTCATGTACGGCTACAGCCTGCTGATCTGCCTCCCGGACGGCATGTCCGGCCACGACAGCGTCGGCACCGGCACGGTGATGCGTCCCTCGACCCTTCGTCGCTATGCCGAGCAGGCCGGCTTCAGCTCCCTCGAGGTGCTGCCGGTCGAGGACTTCGGGTTCTGGCGGTTCTACCTGTTGCGCTGACGGCCGTCGGGTCGGGCGAGGCTGTCGTCTCGACCCGAGCCGCGGCGCCGGGGTCAGGCCCGGATGGCGGTGGTGGCTCGCGGACGACCGGTCAGGTCGTCGTGGTCGGCCACCTCGGCCCACTCGCCGGTCCGGCGCAGGGCGCCCGGCAGCGTGACTCCCTGGCTGTCGGCGTGCTCGATGACCAGCAACCCACCGTGGCGCAGCAGCACAGCCGCGCGCGCCGCAACAGCCAGGGGGATGGCAAGACCGTCCTCGCTGCCGCCATAGAGCGCGAGCTCGGGATCGTGGTCGCGGACCTCGGGATCGAGCGGCACCATGCCGAGCGGGATGTAGGGCGGGTTCGACACGACCACGTCGACCGTCCCCTCCAGCTCGGGGAGGGCCTCGGTGGCGTCGCCCTGCCGCAGGTCGACGGCGAGGCCGGAGTCGGCGACGTTGCGCTCGGCCCAGGCGTGCGCCTCGCGACCCAGCTCCACGGCATACACGGTCGCGGCCGGCACCTCGTCGGCGACCGCGAGCGCGATCGCGCCCGAACCGGTGCACAGGTCCACCACGAGCGGCGCCTCCAGTGCGAGTGCGGCGTCGATGGCCAGCCCGGCGACGAACTCGGTCTCGGGCCGCGGCACGAAGACGCCGGGCCCCACGCTGAGCTCGAGCCGGCGGAACCCCGCCCGCCCGGTCAGGTGTTGCAACGGGATCCGTGCACCACGTTCCGCGACGAGACCTGCGTAGCGATCGAGGAAACCGGGATCGGCCTCGTCGAGCATCACCATGCGACGCCTGACCTCCGCGACATCGCTGCCGAGGGCGAACGCGGCCAGGGCGACGGCGTCCGCCTCGGGCGAGGGCACACCCTCCTCGGCGAGCTCAGCCGTGGCCCGCACGACCTCCGATCGCAAGGTCGTCACTGACCGGCGCCCTCGGCGACGGCCGCCATCTGGGCGGCCTCGTCGGCGTCGACGGCGGACTGGACCACTGCCTCGAGGTCGCCGTCGAGCACGGCGTCGAGGTTGTAGGCCTTGAAGCCCGTGCGGTGGTCGGACAGCCGGTTCTCGGGGAAGTTGTAGGTGCGGATCCGCTCCGAGCGGTCGACCGTGCGGATCTGGCTCCGTCGGGCCGCACTCGCCTCGGCGTCGGCGGCCTCCTTGGCGACCGCATGGAGCCGGGCGCGCAGCACCCGCATCGCCGACTCCTTGTTCTGGAGCTGGCTCTTCTCGTTCTGGCAGGACACCACCACCCCCGTCGGCAGGTGGGTGATCCGCACAGCCGAGTCGGTCGTGTTGACCGACTGGCCGCCGGGCCCGGACGAGCGGTAGACGTCGATCTTGAGGTCGTTGGCGTCGATGGTGACCTCGACCTCCTCCGCCTCGGGCATGACCAGGACCCCGGCCGCGGACGTGTGGATCCGGCCCTGGCTCTCCGTGACGGGCACCCGCTGCACGCGGTGCACGCCGCCCTCGTACTTCAGCCTCGCCCAGGGGCCCTCCCCCAGCGCCGGCGTGCCCTTGGCCTTCACCGCCACCTGCACGTCCTTGTAGCCGCCCAGGTCGGACTCGGTCGCGTCGATGACCTCGGTCTTCCACCCGCGCCGCTCCGCGAACCGCAGGTACATCCGCAACAGGTCGCCGGCGAACAGGGCCGACTCCTCGCCACCCTCACCGGCCTTCACCTCGAGGATCACGTCGCGGTCGTCGTCGGGGTCGCGCGGGATGAGCAGCCTGCGGAGGGTGTCCTCGGTCTGGGTGAGACGTGCCTCGAGCCCGGGCACCTCGGCGGCGAAACCCTCGTCCTCCTTGGCGAGCTCGCGCGCGGCCGCCAGGTCGTCGGACGCAGCATGCCACGCGTGGTATGCCGCGACGGTCGGCGCCAGCGCGGCATACCTCTTGTTCAGCTTGCGGACCAGGTTCTGGTCGCCGAAGACCTCGGGATCCGCCAGCTGCTTCTCGAGGTCGGCATGCTCCTGGACGAGCGCTGCAGCGGACTCCAACATGAGGGCTCCTGAGGTCGTGCGGGTGGTGGTGCCGGGTGGTGGTGCGCGGACGGCGACGTGGCAGGACGGCGAGGCGGGGAAAGCAATGCGCCGGCCCTGACCCCCAGGGGTCAGGACCGGCGCATCGGGAAAGCTACTTGCTCTCGGCAGCGGCCTTCTTGCCGTAGCGGGCCTCGAACCGGGCCACGCGGCCACCGGTGTCGAGGATCTTCTGCTTGCCGGTGTAGAACGGGTGGCACTGCGAGCACACCTCCGCGCGGATCTGGCCGGAGGTCGCGGTGCTGCGAGTGGTGAACGTGGACCCACAGGTACAGGTGACCGTGGTCTCGACGTACTCGGGGTGGATGTCCTTCTGCAAAACGTGCTCCTTGAGTCATGTGGCCGGGTCGGCTGGGCGGGTTGCCCTGGACGTGTCCATGCCGTGAACCGGTCAGCAGTCAAGTGTGCCAGAGAGCGGCGCACATCTCCTAAACGGTGGACAGGGTGCCGACATTCCCCGTCGGCAGGGCCACCCGGATGACGGTCCCCTCGCCCTCGACCGAGTCGATGGACAGCTCGCCACCGTGGCCCTCGACGATGGCCCGCACGATTGCCAGGCCCAGACCCGTGCCGGGGATGGCGGCGGCTGTGGCGTTCGAGGCGCGGAAGAAGCGGCCGAACAGCTGCGGCAGGTCCCCCTCGGGGATGCCGATGCCGGTGTCGGCCACCGTGACGACGACGCGACCGTTGGCTTCCGCTGCGCCGATGGTTGCCTGCCCGCCGGACCTGGTGAACTTGACCGCGTTCGACCCGAGGTTGATGAGACTGCGCTCCAGCTGACCCCGGTCGACCCGGATCAGGAGTTGGGGGTCGATGGGTTCGACGACCAGCGTGACGCCGGCCGCGTCGGCCACGGGGCGCAGCATGTCGGCAACGTCCGCCACGAGCTCGTCCACGGCGACTTCCTCGACCGAGGACTGCAACCCGGTGGCCTCGATCTTGTTGAGCACGAGGAGGTCCTCGATGAGGCCCCGCAACCGGTTGGCGTTGCGTCCGATGATGTCGAGGGCACCACGTTGTCGCGTGGAGAGGTCACCGAAGTCACCGTCCTCGAGGAGCTCGAGGTAGCCGTTGATGGAGGTCAGCGGGGTCCGCAGCTCGTGCGACACGGTGGCCATGAAGTCGGTCTTCTGGCGGTCGAGTGCGGTGAGCTGGTCGACCTGCGCCTCGCGCATCTCGCGCAGCCGAAGGTCGACGATGGACTGGGCGACGTAGCCCGCACACTGCTGGACGGCCTGGATCTCGTAGCGGCGCCAGCGCCTCGGGGTGTCGACGGTCATCAGGGACAACACGCCCAGGCCCTGCTCGCCGATGCCCACGGGCACCATGAGGAGCGACTTGGCGCCGGTGGCGCGGTAGAACCGCCCGGCGCGGTCCTGCGTCTGGACCTCCGCGTGGAGGAAGTCCGAGAGGACGAACACGGTGGCTTCGCGGCGCAGCTCGTCCCCGACTTCCTTGACCTCGCCGGCGAGTGATGGTGGCAGCGCCCCGAGGTCGGGCAGGTCGTCGCGGTGCCACTGGGTCCGCTGGTCGATCACCCCCGACTCGTCGTGGGTGTAGAGCATGATCCGGTCGACGGACAGGCCCTGCCCGAGCATCGCGCAGACGGTGTGCAGGGCGGAGTCGATGTCCGGCGCCCCGTGCACCACCCGGGCGACGTCGAGCACCAGCTGGTGGGCGAGCAGGACGACCGACTGCTGCTCCTGGAGCACCTGGTTGGAGCGGGTCAGGCCGTTGAAGTCGGCAGCCAGCCCGCGAACTTCCGCGGCGCCGGTTTCGACGTCGGCCAGGGCGTCGCGGTCACCGTCACGCTGGCGCTCGACGACCGATCGCAACCGCTCCAGCGGGCCGCTGACCGATCGCTCCAGCAGCCGCCACCCACCGAGCACGATGGCCATGGCCAGCACCATGGTGCCGGCCGCGATCGCCACGATCCTCTGGACCGAGTCCCGCGCGCCCTCCCGAGCCGCGTCCCGCTCGAGTCGGATTGCCTCGTGCAGACCCCGGTTGCTGGCGCGGAACTGCCGGAACCGGTCGATCGCGTCGGCCTCGAGGACGCTGCGCGCCGACGGGGTGCCCTGCGCGCCGACCTCGGCTGCCCGCGCCGCCTTGAACCACGCGTCGACGGCAGCGCGCTGGGTGCCCAGCAACGCGGCATACCTCGAGCGGGTCTCGGCGCGGATCGTCGGTGACCTCAGGGCGCGTTCGATGGTGGCGAGGTCCGAGGAGACCGGGTCGCGCTTGAGGTCGTAGCGCGTCAGCGGGGCGGAGCCGCCGATCAGCTGGCTCCACCCGGCGTTGGCCTCGGTCATCTCGATGAGGACGGCGTTGTTGGCGTCGAAGGCGGGGCCGTAGGACAGCGTCAGCGCCTGGACGTCGCGACTCTGGCTGGTGATGTTCGAGAGCGACGCGATCGCGACGATGGGGAACAACAGGACCAGCGAGAGCCCGAGGACCCTGAGCTGTCCGGAGACCGAACGGCTGCCGAGCTTGGTCACTCGCCCGCCTCGCCGAAGCCGGTGCGGGTCATCACACCCCACACCTGCTTCTTGCGCCGCAAGCTCGCCCACCAGCCCTCGAGGCGCCACCACACGGTGAGCTGGCGGTAGCCGACGTTCTCCAGCACCGACGCGACCAGGGTGAGCCCGAGGTCGCGCCACCGTTCGTGACGGTGGAACGACCACTCCTCGGCGGCCATGGCCGACAGCGTCACGAGGACCGCGAGACCGTAGGCCAGCGCGAGGAACAGCAGCGCGTAGGGGATGTTGACCACGCCGAGGACCAGCGCGAGCGGCACGATGATGATGCCGAAGAACTCCAGCAGCGGGGCGAAGAGCTCGAAGACCCAGTAGTAGGGCAACGCGATCAGGCCGACCTTGCCGTAGCGGGGCCGCAGCAGCATGCCGCGGTAGGCCCACAGCGTCTCCCACAGCCCGCGGTGCCAGCGTCGCCGTTGGTTGCGCAGCACCGAGAAGGTGGAGGGGACCTCGGTCCACAGGACCGGCTCCGGGACGAACCCGACGCGGTAGTCGCGCTTCTCGTCGTGCAGCTTGCGATGGATGCGCAGGACCAGCTCGAAGTCCTCACCGATGCTGTCGGGGTCGAGCCCACCGACCTCGACGACGACGTCGCGGCGGAACAGGCCGAACGCCCCGCTGATCAGGATGAGGGCCCCGAAACGCGACCACCCGGTCCGGCCGAGCAGGAACGCGCGGAGGTACTCGACCACCTGGATGCGGGCCAGCCACGGCTTCGGCATCTGGACCTTGACGATGCGCCCGGAGACGACCCGACTGCCGTTGACGGGCCGGATGGCACCCCCCGCTGCCACCATGCGGATGGGGTCGTCGGCGAACGGCTGGGTCACCCGGAGCAGGGCGTCGGGCTCGAGGATCGAGTCGGCGTCGATCATGGCGACGAGTGGTTCGGTGGCCGCGTTGAGGGCGACGTTGATCGCCTCGGACCGGCCGGAGTTCTCCTTGCGCACCACGAGCAGCCGGGTCCGACCGTCACGGGGCACGTGCACGTCGATGATCCGGGCCCGGATCGGGACGTCCTGCGGGATCTCGCGCGGGATGGGGACCAGGTCGAAGGCCGCGCGCAGTCGCTCGAAGGTCGCGTCGGAGCTGCCGTCGTCGACGACGACCACCTCGTGCCGGGGATAGCGCAGCGAGAGCAGCGCCTGCACCGAGGTCACGATGCCCATCTCCTCGTTGTGGGCCGGCACGAGGAGTGAGACCCCCGGGGTCAGCGCACCACCGAAGGTCTCGACCACGGCCTCGCGACGGCGGTGCTGGGCCCGGAAGTCGATGCTGGCCAGGACGATCAGCAGGAGGTAGGAGAGGTTGATGACCGCGAAGTAGACGAGGATCGGCACCGAGCTGAAGTCCATCACCCAGACCACCGCGGCCCGGAGGCCGTCGACGGAGCCCTCCCAGCTCACGCCGCGCTCCCCTTCAGGCGGGCCAGGGCCAGTGCCGTCTCGACAGACGCGTTGGTCGGCGCCGACTCGAGCACGGCACGCCCGGCCGGGCCCAGGGCAAGGAGCGAGGTGGCCGCCATCTCGGCCAACCGCGGATCCGGGTCGCCCAGCAGCTCGCCCAGGCCGTCGACGGCAGAGGGTTCGCCGAGCTCACCCAGGGCCGCGGCGCAAGCCCGACGCAGTGATCGTGGCCGGTCCGCTGCGGTCTGGCGCAGGAGCCCCGCCACGTCCTCGGCCCGGCCCATCCGTCCGAGGGCGACCGCCGCCGCCTCACGCACGGTGTGGTCGTCGTCGCTCGCCAGGGCGACGCGCAGCGCGTCCAGGGACCGCGAGAAGCTGCCCTCTCCGCTGAGGTATGCCGCGACCGTGCGAGTGGTCGGGCTGCTCGCCGACAGGGCGTTCACCAGCGACCCGGAGATGCCGACCCCCATTCCTTCGAGGGCGTCAGCAGCGGGCCCGGCGGGGACCACGCGCTCGGCCCCGACGGCCACGAGCAGGGCGGCCGACGCCGTCGGCTCGCCGAGCCGACCCAGGGCCCTGGTGGCGGCGACGCGGACCTCCGGCGCGGGGTCGCCGAGCGCCTGGACGAGCAGCGGCAGCGCGGTGCCCACATGGCACAGGCCGAGGATGTGCGCCGCGCGTGCCCGACGCAGGGTGCTGCGGTCGCGCAGGTCGTGGGGTGCGCGGTCTACGGCGCCATGGACGAGGAGCACCGACGCCAGCTCCTCGGCCGGGACCCCGCGCACCTTGCCCAGGAGCTCGAGGACGACGTCATCCACTGCCTCGCGGGCGGGACCGTCCACCTCCATGAGGGCGTCACGATGGCTCCCGTCATCGTCCTCACCGGAGGCGACAGCGAGCAGGTGCGCACGATGGGGTGCGACGAGCTCCGCGGTGCGTCGCTCGCGGACGGTGCGCGACACCTTGGTGAGCACGATGAGCAGCACCAGGGCAAGACAGGCCAGCAGGACCAGAGCTGAGGAGGCCCACAGCAGGTCGTGCCGGGTCACCGGACGCGCGCCAGGATCCCGTTGACCCGGTGCAACAGCTCTCGTGGACTGAACGGCTTGATGACATAGTCGTCGGCGCCGACGGCGAAGCCGGTGTCGACGTCGCTGTCTCGCGACTTCGCGCTGAGCAACAGGACCGGGACGGTGGCGGCACCGCTGTCCCGGATCTTGCGCAGCACGTCGATGCCCGAGAGGCCGGGCATCATCACGTCGAGGATGACGAGCGCGGGCGCCTCCGCCTGGAACGCCTCCCAGGCGCTCAGTCCGTCTGGAACAGCCTGCACGGCATAACCGGCTTGGGTGAGTTTGAACTCGACGAGATCGCGAATATCCGGGTCGTCGTCAGCGACGAGCACTCGGATTGCCTCTGCCGCGGTCACTGCCATTCCCTTCGGTCGTCGTGCAGTTGGTGGTTCGCGTACCCATGCTAGGCCGTGCGACACGCAACTGGGGTCCGACACCACCTGGTGGCGGACCCCAGCCCGTTGTCGTGCCGGTTGTCAGGCCGGCTGTCGCCGCCGACAAGTCCGGTCGGAGTCAGTCCTTGTCGCCGTCATCCAGGCGGATGGACGAGTTCTGCTGGACCTGGATGAGGAACTCCATGTTGCTCTTGGTCTTCTTGAGCCGGTCGATCAGGAGCTCGATCCCCTGCTGCTGGTCGAGCGCGGCCAGGACCCTCCGGAGCTTCCACATGATCTTGAGCTCGTCGCCCGACAGGAGGATCTCCTCCTTGCGGGTGCCCGAGTTGTTGATGTCGACCGCTGGGAAGATCCGGCGGTTGGCCAGGCCACGGTCGAGCTTGAGCTCCATGTTCCCGGTGCCCTTGAACTCCTCGAAGATGACCTCGTCCATGCGGGACCCGGTCTCGACGAGGGCGGTCGCGAGGATTGTCAGGGACCCGCCGTTCTCGATGTTGCGCGCGGCCCCGAAGAACTTCTTCGGCGGGTAGAGCGCCGCGGAGTCGACACCACCGGACAGGATGCGCCCGCTCGCCGGGGCGGAGAGGTTGTAGGCGCGACCCAGCTTGGTGATCGAGTCGAGCAGCACGACCACGTCGTGGCCCATCTCGACGAGACGCTTGGCCCGCTCGATCGCGAGCTCGGCGACCGTCGTGTGGTCCTCGGCCGGCCGGTCGAAGGTCGAGGAGATGACCTCACCCTTGACCGCGCGCTGCATGTCGGTGACTTCCTCGGGACGCTCGTCCACGAGCACGACCATCAGGTGGCACTCGGGGTTGTTCGTCGTGATGGCGTTCGCGATGGCCTGCATGACCATCGTCTTGCCGGCCTTCGCCGGGGCGACGATGAGGCCGCGCTGGCCCTTGCCGATCGGCGCGACGAGGTCGATCACGCGGGTGGTGAGGATGCCCGGCTCGGTCTCGAGGCGCAGGCGCTGCTGGGGGTACAGCGGCGTGAGCTTGCCGAACTCGACCCGCTTGCGGGCATCGTCGGGGGTCATCCCGTTGACGGTGTCGAGGCGCACCAGGGCGTTGAACTTCTGCCGCTGGTTCTGCTGGGAGTCCTCGCGCTGGGCCTTCACGGCACCGGTGACCGCGTCACCCTTGCGCATGCCGTTCTTCTTGACCATGCCGAGCGGGACGTAGACGTCGCCGGGGCCCGGCAGGTAGCCGGAGGTGCGGACGAAGGCGTAGTTGTCGAGCACGTCGAGGATGCCCGCGACGGGCACGAGGACGTCGTCCTCCTCTACCATCGGCTCGTTCTCGTAGTCGCTGCCGTAGTCGCCGCGCTGCCCGCGCTTGTCACGGCTGCGGTTCCGGTTGCGGTTGCGGCGACGTCCGCCGCGGCCGTCGCCGTCGTCGTCGTAGCCCTGCTGGTCCTGCTGGCCCTGCTGGCCCTGCTGACCCTGGTTGCGCTGGCCGCCCTGCTGGCCCTGACCGGCCGCCCCGCCCTGCTGGCGGCCACCCCGGTCGTCGCGGTCGTCGCGGTTGTCCCGGTCGCCCTGGAAACGGTCGTCGCGGTTCTGCCGGTCGGCCTGCTGACGCTCGCGCCGGTCGCCCTGGAAGCGGTCGTCGCGGTTGTCGCGGGTCTGTGCGGCGTCCCGGTTCTGGTCCCGGTTCTGGTCGCGGTTCTGGTCCCGGTTCTGGTCGCGGCCCACCTGGTCGCGGTCCGGTCCACGGTCCTGCTGGTCGCGGTCCGGTCCACGGTCCTGCTGGTCGCCGTCGCGCGCGCCTTCGCGGTTCTGGCGCTGAGCCTGCAGGCGCGCTGCCCGGTCGGCCCGGTTGCGGTTCGGGCGCTCGCCCTGGGGGCGCTCCCCCCGGTCGCCCTGCTCGCCGCGCTCGGCTCGGTCGCCCTGCTCGCCGCGCTCGGCGCGGTCGCCCTGCTCGGCACGGTCGGCGCGGTCGCCGCGCTCGGCACGGTCGCCGCGCTCGGCGCGGGACTGCGGGCCCGACTCCTGCCCTGACTGCTGCTCACTGCCGGTCTGCTGGTCGGTGGCGGGCGCTTCGGCCCGGGCCGGACGCTCCTGCTGCGGGGCGGCCCGGCGTGCCGGCGCTCCTGCTCCGGACTGGCGGTCCTTGATGGCGGTGACGAGGTCACCCTTGCGCATCTTGGCGGTGCCGGTGATGCCCATGCTGGCGGCCAGGCCCTGGAGCTCGGCAACCTTCATGGTGCTCAGTGCGCCGGAGCGGCGCGGCTTCTCGTCCTGCGTACCCGCAGAGTCGAGAGTGGTGGTGTCTGTCACGAAGGATCCTTCCCCCTCGTTCGCGGTCCGGTGTTCAGATCCCGGACCGGTGCTTGGGTCAGAAGTGCTGACCGATGGAGCCACATGCAGCACAGGGAGGCGTGGCAGCACGAAGGCCGCCGACATGTGGTGGGTGCAGTTCGCTGCTGGATGCGCAAGAGGAGGCATCGGCTGCGAGTGCGCACCCAATGTAACACCGTTGGCGCTTGCGTCAGTCCCGACTGCCCAGAATGTCCCCTCCGTGTCGCAGGCGCCTGACCTGCGCACCTGTCTCCGGGATGCCCGGGTCGAGGACCTTCCACGAGTCGCCAGCCTCCCCGGCGATGGCGGACACCTGGTCGTCGGTGGTGAGGACGAGCACCGAGGGTCCGGCCCCCGAGATCACGGCTGCGTGGCCGCGGTCGCGCAGCTCGTCGACGACGGCCATGGACGCCGGGAAGGAGTCCCTGCGCGCCTCCTGGTGCAGCCACTCCCGGGTGGCCGCCAGCAGGTATGCCGGCTGGCTGGTCAACGCCTGGACGAGCAGGGCCGCGCGGGCCGAGTTCAGGGCGGCGTCACCGTGCCGGATGTGGGTCGGCAGGACCGACCGTGCCTTCGCGGTGGACAGCTGGGCCGCCGGGACGAGCACCAGCGCACGCACGTCGCGATGGGGCTGGAGGCGAAGGGTCTGGGTGCCGCCCTCGGGCGAGTCGGCCCAGGACAGCGTGAGACCTCCGTACACCGACGCCGACGAGTTGTCCGGGTGCCCTTCGAGGCGGGCCGCCAGGTCGTTGGTGAAGGTGAGGTCGAGCGGATCGGTGACCCCGCGGCATACGTCGTGAAGTGCTTGTGCCGCAACGATTCCGGTCACGATCGCCGTGGCGGAGGACCCCAGTCCGCGGCCGTGCGGCACCTCGTTGCGACACTCCAGGTGCAGTCCGGCGGCAGGCTGGGTGCCGAGCTCCTCCCACGCCCGCACCATGGCGCGGACGACCAGGTGGCTGGCATCGCGGGGGACCTCGTCGGCCCCCTCCCCGTCGACGTCGATCCGCACGCCGGGCTCGTCGGTCACGGTCGCGACGCAGGTGTCCCAGAGTCCGAGGGCCAGCCCGACCGAGTCGAATCCCGGCCCCAGGTTCGCGCTGCTGGCCGGCACCCGCACCTGCACGGAGCTGCCGGCGAGGAGCTCGCCCATCAGTCCTGCAGCCCCAGGGCCTGCGCGGCCGTGAAGGCGTCCACCGGCACCCGCGTCGGGGTGACGTCGGAGCCGTCGGCGTTCCTGAGCGCCCACTGCGGATCCTTCAACCCGTGCCCGGTGACCGTGCAGACGATCGTTGCACCGGCGGGGACGTGTCCCGCCTCGGCAGCCTGCAGGAGGCCGGCGACCGACGCCGCCGAGCCGGGCTCGACGAAGATCCCCTCGCGCGCCGAGAGGATCCGGTGCGCGGTGAGGATCTGCTCGTCCGTGACGGACTCGATCCGGCCGCCGGACTCGTCGCGGGCGGCCTCGGCCTGCTTCCACGAGGCGGGGTTGCCGATGCGGATCGCCGTGGCGATCGTGTCGGGGTCGTCGACGGGGTGTCCCAGGACGATGGGTGCGGCACCGGCTGCCTGGAAGCCCCACATCTGCGGGAGCCTCGAGGCCGGGCCGGGCTGCTCGCTGCTGAGGTGGTACTCGCGGTAGCCCTTCCAGTAGGCGGTGATGTTGCCCGCGTTGCCCACCGGGAGGCAGTGGATGTCGGGGGCGTCGCCGAGCGCGTCCACGACCTCGAAGGAGGCGGTCTTCTGGCCCTCGATCCGCGCCGGGTTGACCGAGTTGACCAGCTCGACGGGATAGGACTCGGCCAGCTTGCGAGCCAGCGTGAGGCAGTCGTCGAAGTTGCCGTCCACCTGGAGCAGGGTCGCGCCGTGCGCGATCGCCTGGCTGAGCTTGCCCATGGCGATCTTGCCGTCGGGGACGAGCACCGCGCAGGCCATGCCCGCCTTGGTGGCATAGGCCGCCGCGCTGGCGCTGGTGTTGCCGGTCGATGCGCAGATCACGGCCTTGGCGCCGTGCTTTGCGGCCAGCGAGATCGCCGCCGTCATCCCCCGGTCCTTGAAGGACCCCGTCGGGTTCAGTCCCTCGTACTTCACGAAGACCTGTGCCCCGGTGAGCTCGGACAGGTGCTCCGCGGGGATCAGCGGCGTGCCGCCCTCCTGGAGCGTCACCACAGGTGCGCCCTGGAGCATCGGCAACCGGTCGGCATACTCGCGGATCACCCCGCGCCACAGCCCGGCCATCACTCCCCCTCGACCCGCATGACCGACACGACCTCGCGGACGGTGTCGAGCCCGGCGAGGGCCTCGACGGTCGCCGCGAGGGCGGCGTCCGGGGCGATGTGCGTCACGACGATGAGGTTGGCGCGGGTCTCGGCGGCGTCGCCGTCGGGGCTGTCCGGGTCGGCGGCGATGAGGTGCTGGCGGACCGTCTCGATCGACACGCCGTGCTCGGCGAACGCCGTCGCGACCTGGGCGAGGACGCCCGGGCGGTCTGCCACGTCGAGGCTGATGTGGTACCTCGTGAGGGCCTGACCCATGTCGAGCACGGGCAGGTCGGCGTAGGCCGACTCGCCGGGGCCACGGCCGCCGCCGACGCGGTGCCGGGCCACGGCGACCACGTCACCGAGCACGGCGCTGGCGGTGGGGTCACCTCCGGCACCCTTGCCGTAGAACATCAGCTGGCCGGCCGCATCGGCCTCCACGAAGACCGCGTTGAAGGCATCGCGCACCCCGCCGAGGGGGTGCGACCGAGGGATCATGGCCGGGTGCACCCGGACGCTGACGCCGGGCGCGAGCCTGCCGTCGGCGCCGACGACCTCGGTGCGCTCGCAGATCGCGAGAAGCTTGACGACACAGTCCATCTCGCGTGCGGCCTGGATGTCCGCAGCGGACACCTCGGTGATCCCCTCGCGGTAGACCTGGTCGCTGGAGACGCGCGTGTGGAAGGCGAGTGAGGCGAGGATGGCGGCCTTGGCGGCGGCGTCGAAGCCCTCGACGTCGGCTGTCGGGTCGGCCTCGGCATAGCCGAGCGCCTGTGCCTGCTCGACGGCCTCGGCAAACCCCATGCCCGTCGAGTCCATCTTGTCGAGGACGTAGTTGGTGGTGCCGTTGACGATGCCGAGCACCTTGCGCACGTCGTCGCCGGCGAGCGACTCGCGGATCGGCCGCAGGATCGGGATGGCCCCGGCGACCGCGGCCTCGTAGTAGAGGTCGACGCCGTGCTCTGCCGCGGCGGCGTACAGGGCGGGACCCGCCTCGGCCAGCAGCGCCTTGTTGGCGGACACCACGGAGGCGCCGTTCTTCATGGCCAGCTCGATGAGGGTCCTGGCCGGCTCGATGCCCCCGATCACCTCGATGACGATGTCGGCGGAGGTGATGATCGACTCGGCGTCGGTCGTGAAGAGGGCGGGATCGACGGGCAGGTCGGAGCGGTCCTTGCCGGCCCGGCGCACCGCGATGCCGATCAGCTCGAGGGGCCGACCCACACGGGCCGCGAGGTCGTCGGAGTGCTGCGTGAGCATCCGGGCCACGGACGAGCCGACGACACCGCACCCGAGCAGTGCCACCCTCAGCGGCCGCTCGGCCGTTGCCTGCTCGCTCTCACTCACGCTGACTTCCCTCACTGCGTGCTCCTCGCGCCCTGGTGGGCCTGCTGCTGGATCCAGGCCATCGTGCCCGGATCCCGGCCATCGTGCCGGTGTCCACGGTGTGGACGCTCATTGTTCCGTCATCCGGACGAACTGTCGCTGCCGCGTCCATCCGCGCCAATCCTTCGTCAGCCAACGTCCAGCGCCAGCAGATCCTCCACGGTCTCGCGGCGGACGAGGACCCGGGCCCGACCGTCGCGGACGGCGACCACCGGGGGTCGCGGGGTGTGGTTGTACTGGCTGGCCATGGAGCGGCAGTAGGCGCCCGTGCCGGGGACGGCGATCAGGTCGCCCGCGGTGATGTCGTCAGGCAGGTACTCGTCCATGACGACGATGTCGCCGCTCTCGCAGTGCTTGCCGACCACGCGGGCAAGCCGTGGCGCGGCGTCCGAGCGGCGGCTGGCCAGCGTGCAGGAGTAGTCGGCGTCATAGAGGGCGGTCCGGATGTTGTCGCTCATCCCGCCGTCGACCGAGACGTACGTGCGGGCCATCCCCCCGCCGAGATCGACGTCCTTGACCGTGCCGACCTCGTAGAGCGTGAAGGTGCTCGGGCCCACGATGGCGCGTCCCGGTTCGATCGAGATCCTCGGCGTGGGGGTGTCAGGACTCCCGTCGCCGACCGCCTTGAGCTCGCGCCGGACGAGGTCGGCCATCTGTTCACCCAGCTCGCGGGGTGACAGCGGGGTGTGTTCGGTGGTGTACGCGATCCCGTAGCCGCCACCGAGGTCCAGCTCGGGCAGGTGGAGGCCGTGCTCTCTCGCCACCTCGGCATGCAACCCGATCAGGCGCCGGGCCGAGACCTCGAAGCCTGCGGTGTCGAAGATCTGGCTGCCGATGTGGGAGTGCAGTCCCAGGAGCTCGAGCCGGTCGCCGTGCGCGAGGATGCGGCTGACCGCCTCGGCGGCCTTGCCACCGGCCAGGGAGAAGCCGAACTTCTGGTCCTCGTGGGCGGTGGCGATGAACTCGTGGGTGTGCGCCTCGACCCCGACCGTGACGCGCACCATGACGGGTGCCCGGACGCCGAGCTCGCCGGCGACGTCCGCGACGCGGTCGATCTCCTCGAAGGAGTCGACGACGATCCGTCCCACGCCGTAGTCCAGTGCTTGGCGGATCTCGGCCACCGACTTGTTGTTGCCGTGCAACCCGATCCGCTCTGCGGGGAAGCCCGCCCGCTGCGCCACCGCCAGCTCACCACCCGAGCAGACGTCGAGGCACAGGCCCTCGTCGGCCACCCACCGTGCCACCTCGGTGCACAGGAACGCCTTGCCGGCATAGAACACGTCGACCCCGCCGAGCTCTGCGAACGGCTCGGCGAACTCGTCGCGGAAGGCCCGCGCCCGGGCGCGGAAGTCCTCCTCGTCGACGACGTATGCCGCGGTGCCGAACTCGCGCGCGATGCTCACGACGTCGAGACCCCCGACGGTCAGCCGTCCCTGCGCATCACGACCGATCGTCTGTGGCCAGAGCTGCGGCAGCAGCTCCATGACGTCGGTGGGCCACGGCAGCCAGTGCGGCGGTCCGCCGTATCCCTCGGCGTGGAGGGCTCCAGCCTCGTGAGCGCGCATGGGCTACATCCTGTCGGGTGCGGAGACCCCCAGGAGGTCCAGTCCGTTGGCCAAGACCTGGCGGGTGGCGTCGTTGAGCCACAGCCGGGTGCGGTGGAGGTCGGTGATCTCCTCGTCGGCGGTCATCGGCCGCACGCGGCACGTGTCGTACCACTTGTGGAAGTGCCCCGCGAGGTCCTCGAGGTAGCGGGCGACCCGGTGCGGCTCACGCAGGTGGGCTGCATGGGCCACGACCCGCGGGAAGTCGCCGAGGATCGCCAGCAGCGACGCCTCGGTCGGGTCGGTCAGCAGGGACGGGTCGAACCCGTCCTGCCGCACCACCCCGTCCTCGTTGGCGAGCCGCGCGACGTTGGAGGTCCTGGCGTGGGCGTACTGCACGTAGAACACGGGGTTGTCGTTGGTCTGCTTGCGCAGCTCCTCCCCCTCGAGCGAGAGCGGGCTGTCGGCGGGGTAGCGGGCGAGGGAGTAGCGGATCGAGTCGGTCCCGATCCAGTTGATCAGGTCGCGCAGCTCGATGATGTTGCCGGCCCGCTTGGACAGCTTGGCGCCGCCGAGGTTGACCAGCTGGCCGATCTGGACCTCGATGTTGTGCTCTTTGTCGTCGCCCGCGCAGGCCGCGATCGCCTTGAGCCGGTTGATGTAGCCGTGGTGGTCGGCGCCCAGCAGGTAGATCTTCTCGTCGAAGCCGCGGTCCTTCTTGCTCAGGTAGTAGGCGGCATCCGCGGCGAAGTACGTGGGCTCGCCGTTGGCGCGCACCAGCACGCGGTCCTTGTCGTCGCCGAAGTCGGTGGTGCGCAGCCAGATGGCACCGTCCTTGTCGAAGACGTGCCCTTGTTCGCGCAGGCGATCCACTGCCCGCTCCACCGCACCCGAAGCGTGCAGCTCGGCCTCGGAGAACCACACGTCGAACGTGACGCCGAAGTCGGTGAGGGTGTCCTGGATGTCCTTGAGCTGGGCCCGGTAGGCCACGGCCCGGGTCACGGCCAACGCCTCGTCCTCGGGCAGCTCGAGCAGGTCCGGCTGGGCTGCGAGCACCTGCGCGGCGAGGTCGTCGACATAGGCGCCGGGATAGCCACCCTCAGGGGTCGGCTCCCCCTTGGCCCGCGCCAGCACCGACCCGGCGAACTTGTCCATCTGCGCGCCGGCGTCGTTGATGTAGTACTCGGCCTTGACGTCGGCCCCGGAGGCCAGCAGCAGCCGGTGCATCGAGTCACCGAGGGCGGCCCAGCGGGTGTGACCGAGGTGCAGCGGCCCCGTGGGGTTCGCCGAGATGTACTCGAGGTTGATGACGTGGCCGGCCTCGGAGTCGTTGCGGCCGTAGGCCTGACCGGCCTCGACGATGGACCGGGCGAGCTCGCCGGCCGATGACGCGTCGAGCGTGATGTTGAGGAAACCGGGGCCGGCGATGTCGACGGCCTTCACGCCGGCCACCTGGCCGAGGCGCTCGGCGAGCGGGGTGGCCACGTCTCGCGGCGGCATACCCGCGCCCTTGGCGAGCTGGAGCGCGATGTTGGTGGACCAGTCCCCGTGGTCGCGGTTGCGGGGTCGCTCCACGCGAACCTCCGCCGGCACGTCCACGCGGAGGTCGCCGGCGGCGACGGCTTCGACCAGGGCGGCGCGGATGGCTGCGGAGAGCTCTTCGGGAGTCACCCGGGCAAGTCTAGGGCGCGGGCTGGTGTGCCCTGCCCTCGGCCATGAAGCCGCCGACGAGCTTCATGAGGTAGTCCGGGTCGAAGGGTTTGGACACGAACGCGTCGAGCCCCGACCCCTCGGCCTGCACCCGGTCGTGCTGCTGGACGGAAGCCGTCACCATGATCACCGGGACGTTGGCCAGCCGGGGGTCCGCGCGGATCTGGGAGATCGCCCACCAGCCGTCGCGAGGACTCATCTGGGCATCGAGGGTGATGACTCCGGGTACGTCGGTGCGCGCGCGCAGCTCGTCCACCAGCTGCGCACCGTCAGCCGCCTCGCGGACGTCGTAGCCCTCGAGCTCGAGGTTGACCCGGATGAGGCGCCTGATCTGCTCGGTGTCGTCGCAGACGTACACCAGTCCCCCTGGTTCCATGGGGCCCACCCTAGGCTGCTAACCTCGGCTCGCGCCTCCCTCGCGGGGCGCACGTGTCCGCCCCCGTAGCTCAGGGGATAGAGCACCGCCCTCCGGAGGCGGTGGCGCAGGTTCGAATCCTGCCGGGGGCACACAGGTCGAGAGGCCCGGAACGAATGTCCAGCCCATCGCTGGACGTCAGTTCCGGGCCTCTCGTCATGGGCCCGCGCGTCAGACCAGGTGTGCCGCGAGCCTGGCCAGCAGCCCGGCCTGTCTCGCTGCGTTGTAGTAGTCGCGCTTGGTCATCTCCACGTACTTCCAGCCGTCGTCCTCGAGCAGCAGCCGTCGCGAGATGTCGTCATCTCCACGGCGGAACGACTCGAAGTGGTCGCTGCCCTGGTACTCGGCCAGGACGCGCCGCTCACGCCAGACGAAATCGGCCCGGCACAGAAAGCCACCACCTGGGTGGGTGATCACGGCGTTGAGCTCCGGCTCCGGCAGGCCGGCCCGATGGAAGACCAGTCGACAACGGGACTCCATGGGTGAGTCAGAGCCGACCCGGACCAGTCCGAGGGCTGCCCTGAGCGCGACGGCGCCCCTCGGCCGTACCCGCCGCAGTAGCGCATCGCGCAGCGGCGTCACGTCTGCGAGCCGCCGCGCCACGGCGTCGCCAACCACCACCAGGTCATCCAGCTCGAGGGTCTCGCCCACGTCGCACCACGTGTCCTCGAGCGAGGTGAGGAGCAGGCCGTGGTTCCTGGCGGTCGCCCGGGACTCCAATCCGCGCCTTCCGACGCAGCCGCGCCGGCGGACCCGCGCCACCGAGGTCGCCCGCATGGCGTCGATCGGACCGTCCTCCAGCTCACGCGGCAGAGGGAGCCCCCACAACCGGGCAGCCGTGAGGTGGGAGAAGGCAACATCGGAGGGGAGCGCGACCCGGGTCGCGACGACCCGGTCCCGGAAGGTCTCGGGCGTCGCCAGGGAGCGGACCCCGTGCGTGGGTCGACTCAGGTCCGGCCCTCCGAGGCGACTCGTCCCGAGGCCCGCCGCCCTGGCCTGCGCCACCGTGAAGGCTCCACCCTGCAGGGCCACGGGGATGGGGATGCGCGGCATGCGTTCAGGGTGCGGTATGCCGCGTGCCTTCGTGCCTCGTCATCCACAGACTCCTCGCGAGAGGCCACAAATCGACGGCCGACCGGCTCAGGAGAGTGAGTTCCTGACCACTCGACCGGGCAGGTGGAGGTCAGCGTTGGGAGGCGTCGGTGACCTCGCCGACCAGCTCCTCGATGACGTCCTCGAGGAAGACCACACCGATGTCACGGCCTTCTGGGTCGACCACCCGCGCGAGGTGCGCGCCGGTGCGCTGCATCGTGCGGAGCACCTCCTCGACCTCGTCGGCGGCCTGCACCGTCGCGAGCTTGCGGACCCGCTTCACCGGGACGGCGATGTCGCGTTCGGTGTCGTCGGCGTAGAGCACGTCCTTGAGGTGGAGGTAGCCGGTGAGCTCTCCGGCCCGGTTCAGCAGGGGGTAGCGCGAGAACCCCCGCTTGGCGACGAGTCGCTCGACGTCGTCAGGGGTTGCCGTCAGCGGCAGCGTCACCAGGTCGTCCAGCGCCACCGCGACGTCCACCGCGTCCTTGTCGCTGAACTCCAGGGCAGCGCCGACCAGGCCGTGCTGGCCCTCCTCGATCAGCCCCTCGTGCCTGCTCTCGGCCAGGATGTGCTCGACCTCCTCGACCGTGAACGCCGACGTGATCTCGTCCTTGGGCTCCACGCCGAACAGTCGCACCAGCGACTTCGCGATGGCCTCCATGACCCAGATGATCGGACGCAGTGCCTTGGTGACGAACAGCAGGACGGGCACGAGGATCAGTGCCGAGCGCTCGGGTCCGGCCAGCGCGAGGTTCTTGGGGATCATCTCGCCGACCACAACGTGCAGGTAGACGACGACCAGCAGGGCCAGGGCGAGGGCCACGCCGTCGGTGACCCCGTCGGGCAGGGACAGGTGGTGGACGACGGGTTCGAGGGCATGGTGGAGGGCGGACTCGGAGATGGCGCCCAGGAGCACCGAGCACACCGTGATGCCGAGCTGGGCACAGGCCAGGAGCGATCCCATCTGCTCGAGGGCGTCGAGGCAGACCTGGGCCCGGCGCGACCCCGAGGCGGCCAGGGGTTCGAGGGTGGAGCGTCGAGCCGACATCGCAGCGAACTCCGCACCCACGAAGAAGGCGTTCAGCAGGAGCAGCAGGATGGTGACCCAGACGGCGCCGGTGCTCACGACTCCACCTGGCCGTCGCCGACCGGACGTGCCCCGCCGCGAGAGCCACCGTCGGCACTGCCCTCGACCTCGCCGTCGGCACCACCCTCGGTGGTCGCCAGCGGGACGAACCGCAGCCGGTCGGCCCGCATGCCGTCCATGGCGAGGACCGTGATCTCCCAGCCGGGGATCCTGACGGTGTCACCGACCGCGGGGATCCGGCCGAGCTCGGCCATCACGAAGCCACCGGTCGTCTCATAGGCAGGTCCGTCCGGGACCACCGCTCCCAGGCGTTCGCGCACCTCGTCGGGTCGCCACAGCCCGGGCACCGTCCACGACCCGTCGGTGAACTCGCGGCCGGTCGTGCGGAAGACGTCGTGCTCGTCGGACACCTCGCCGACGATCTCCTCGACGACGTCCTCCAACGTGACGATGCCGGCCGTACCGCCGTACTCGTCGACGACGATCGCCAGCTGGAGTCCGTGCTCGCGCAGCATCAGCAGCAACGGGTCGAGCCGGATCGTCTCCGGCACCAGCAGCGGCGGCACCATCAGCGCCGACACGGGCACGTCGTCACGCCGTTCGTGGGGCACGGCGATCGCGCGCTTGACGTGCACGACGCCGTCGATGTCGTCCCAGTCCTCGCCGGTGACGGGGAAACGCGAGTGGCCCGTGCGCCGGGCCAGCCGCACGACGTCCTCGGCGGTGGCGGTGCGCTCGATCGACGAGGCCCTGGCCCTCGGGCTCATCACGTCGGCGGCGGTCTGCTCACCGAAGTCCAGCGACTTGGTGACCAGCCGCGCGGTGCCCGGGTCGAGCGTCCCCGCCTGGGCGGAGCGTCGCACCAGCGATGCGAGCTCCTGTGGTGTGCGGGCACCGGACAGCTCCTCGCGAGGTGTGATGCCCAGCGCGCGCAGGAACAGGTTGGCCGAGCCGTTGAGCACGAAGATCAGGGGGCGGGCCACCAGCGCGAACCCCCGCACCGGCATCGCCACGATCTTGGCCGTGGCCAGTGGCGCGGAGATGCCGAGGAACTGCGGGAGCAGCTCACCGAACACCATCGAGAACAGCGTCGCGATCAGCAGCGCCAGTCCGGCGGCCACCGAGTCGAGCGTCGAACCGCTCAGCCCCAAGGCTCTCAGCGGCGTCTCGAGCAGCGCACCGAGCGAGGGTGTCGCGAGGAACCCGAGGACCAGCGTGGTCAGCGTGATGCCGACCTGGGCCGCCGAGAGCTGGGTCGAGAGCCGTCGCAGCGACCCGAGGACCACCTCGGCTCGCGCGTCCCCCGCGTCCACCGCCTTCTGCACCGTCGGCCGGTCGAGGGCGACCAGGGAGAACTCCGTGGCCACGAAGATGGCTGTGCCGATCGTCAAACCCACGCCGGTCAGGACCAGCAACCATTCGGTCATAGTGCGGACATCCTAAGGTCCGGGCCGCGTCCCAGCCGACTCGCCGGCGACGGCGGGGTATGCCGCGGGGCCGGCCCCGCGGCATACCTCACGCGGGGGCGCGGGGCCCGGCGGCGCGTCGACCCGACAACCCGGTTGACCCTCCCCCCACGTCAGTTGGCAGGATGAGCGCATGCCACTCAACCCGGGGGAACGATGACCACGACCACAGCGAGCAGGCCTAGCGACGGCACCCGCATCGAGGTGCGCGACCTGACCAAGCGGTTCGGCACCTTCACCGCCGTCGACAACCTGTCCTTCAGCGTCGAGCCCGGCCGGATCACCGGCTTCCTCGGGCCCAACGGCGCGGGCAAGACCACCACGCTGCGCATGCTGCTCGGCCTCGTGAAGCCGTCGAGCGGCGCGGCGACGATCGGCGGCCTCGCCTACCACGACATCACCCAGCCGATGGCGGTCGTCGGCTCGGCGCTGGAGGCCACCAACTTCCACCCCGGCCGCACCGGACGCGACCACCTGCGGGTGCTGGCTGACACCGCCGGGGTCGGGGCCCAGAGGGTCGACGAGATGCTCGAGCTCGTCGGCATCCCGGCAGCGGCACGCAAGCGGGCCGGCGGCTACTCCATGGGCATGCGCCAGCGGCTCGGCCTCGCGGCCGCGATGCTCGGCGACCCCCAGGTGCTGATCCTCGACGAGCCGGCCAACGGCCTCGACCCCGAGGGCATCCGGTGGCTGCGCGGGTTCCTGCGCCACCTGTCCGCCCAGGGCAAGACCGTGCTCATCTCCAGCCACATGCTGCAGGAGGTCGAGCAGACGGTCGACGACGTGGTCATCATCAACAACGGCAAGCTGGTCAAGCAGGGCGCCATGGCGGACCTGCACGGCGAGGCCCACGCGATCGTGCGCACCACCGACCTCGACGCGCTCGCGGGAGCCTTGCGCGTCGCCGACGTGACCAGCGAGGTCAAGGACGGCGCCCTGCTCGCCGAGACCCACGACCTGCGCCTCATCGGCGACGTGGCGCTGCGAGCCGGGCTCCCCGTCTACGAGCTCCGCCAGGCCACGACCGACCTCGAGGCGCTGTTCTTCGAGCTGACCGAAGGCACCAACCGCAACCTCGGCGACGGCGCGTCGATCGGACACGGCGCCGCGACCGAGCGAGATGCCATCACCGGAGAGGAAGGGGCGAACGGATGACCGCCGCGATCCGCGCAGAGTTCCGCAAGTTCTTCACGACCCGGATGTGGTGGGGCCTGGCCATCGCCATGTTCCTCGCCGGAGCCGGCCTCGCCGTGCTGTTCGGCTTCCTGTTCACCCAGGCTCCCGACCCCAGCGTCCCGGCCGGTCAGGGCCCGCCCACGGGCACGCCCGAGCAGATCGCCAACAGCGTCTACACCAGCGGCCTGAGCATCGGCTACCTGCTCACCCTGACGATCGGCGTCCTCCAGATCGGCAGCGAGTACCGCCACAAGACCATCACCAGCACGTTCCTGGGCACGCCCAAGCGGGCCAGGGTGATGGGCGCCAAGGTCATCGCGCTGCTGGGCATCGGCGCCATCTACGGCCTCATCTCGTTGGCCGGGTCGATCATCGCCGGCGCCATCGTGCTCAATGCCCGGGGATTCGCGCCGTTCCCGACCGGTGGGGTCTTCCGGACGCTGGCCCTGAGCCTGCTGGTCCTCGGGCTGTGGGCGCTGATCGGACTCGGGGCGGGAATCCTCATCCCCAACCAGGTCGCCGCCCTGCTGATCTCGATCGGCGTCGCGTGGATCGTCGAGCCGCTGGCCGGCTTCGGGCTCAGCTTCTGGGACTGGGGTCGCGACCACATCGTCCAGTACCTGCCGTCCGCAGCCACGCAGGCCATGGTCAACGGCGTGACCCAGGGTGGGGAGAACGCCGTGAAGCCGCTCGCGTGGTGGGCCGGTGCCCTCGTGCTGGCCGCCTACGCCGCGGTGCTGGCCGGGTTCGGCTCCTGGCGCACGGTCCGCAGCGACATCAGCTAGACCACGCAGGTATGCCGCGGGGCCSGGTGCCCCCGGGGCCCGCCCCCCGGGGGAACACCCATTGCCCGTCATTGTCGACGCTACGAAAGAGGCGTATCCGCCGTGCCCGACCAGTCCCCGACCAACGACCCCATGTCGGCCTTCGGGCCGAACGAGTGGCTCGTGGACGAGCTGTATGAGCAGTACAAGAACGACAAGAACTCCGTCGACAAGGTGTGGTGGTCCCTGTTCGAGGACTACCAGCCCGGTGCGGGCTACCAGCCGGGCGACGACACCGCGAACGGATCTGGGCCCAACGGGACCCCGGCGTCGGCTCCGGCAGCACCCGCCGCCCAGGCGCCCGCCGCCCAGGTTCCCACCGCGCCCGCTGCCCAGGCTCCCGCCGCCCAGGCTCCCACCGCGCCCGCTGCCCAGGCTCCCGCCGCTGCCGCCGCTCCTGCGGCCACGCCGGCGCCCACCGCGCCGGCTCCCGCACGCGCCCCCGCGGCCCGGGCCGAGGCCCCCGCCACCGTCGACACGACGAAGGAGGCGCCCAAGCCCCGCGAGCCGGAAGCCCCCAAGGCGACCAAGGCGACCAACCAGGACGAGGTCAGGCCGTTGCGCGGCGCGAGCGCCCGCACGGTGACCAACATGGAGACCTCGCTGACGGTCCCGACCGCCACGAGCGTCCGTGCAGTGCCGGCCAAGCTGCTCATCGACAACCGCGTCGTCATCAACAACCACCTGCAGCGCTCGCGCGGGGGCAAGGTGTCGTTCACCCACCTCATCGGCTACGCCCTGGTCAAGGCGCTGGGCCACATGCCCGAGATGAACAACGGGTTCACCGAGGAGAACGGCAAGCCGGCGCTCGTCGTCCCGGGCCACGTCAACCTCGGCCTCGCCATCGACATGGCCAAGCCCGACGGCACGCGCCAGCTGCTCGTCCCCTCCATCAAGTCCGCCGAGTCGATGGACTTCGCGCACTTCTGGACCGCCTACGAGGACATCGTCCGCAAGGCCCGGGGCGGCAAGCTCACGGTCGAGGACTTCCAGGGCACCACGCTGACCCTCACCAACCCCGGCACCATCGGCACCGTCCACTCGGTCCCGCGCCTGATGGCCGGCCAGGGCGCGATCATCGGTGTCGGTGCGCTCGAGTACCCCGCCGAGTGGCAGGGCGCGAGCCAGGAGACCATCAACCGCAACGCCGTCTCCAAGATCATCACGCTGACCAGCACCTACGACCACCGCATCATCCAGGGCGCGCAGTCCGGCGACTTCCTGCGGATCGTGCACCAGCTGCTGCTCGGCGAGAACGGCTTCTACGACGAGATCTTCGAGAGCCTGCGGCTGCCCTACGAGCCGGTGCGCTGGGTCCAGGACATCTCGACCCACCACGACGACGACGTCAACAAGACCGCGCGCGTGCAGGAGCTCATCCACGCCTACCGCGTGCGGGGCCACCTGATGGCTGACACCGACCCGTTGGAGTACCGCCAGCGCCGTCACCCCGACCTCGACGTCACCAGCCACGGCCTGACGCTGTGGGACCTCGAGCGCGACTTCGCCACCGGCGGCTTCGGCGGTGCGCCGATGCTGCGGCTGCGCAAGATCCTGGGCATCCTGCGGGACTCCTACTGCCGCACGATCGGCACGGAGTACATGCACATCCAGGACCCCGAGCAGCGCCGCTGGCTGCAGGACAAGATCGAGGTCGGCTACGCGAAGCCGGGCCCCGACGAGCAGCTGCGCATCCTGCGCCGGCTCAACGCCGCCGAGGCGTTCGAGACGTTCCTGCAGACCAAGTTCGTCGGCCAGAAGCGGTTCAGCCTCGAGGGCGGCGAGTCGGTCATCGCGCTGCTCGACCGCATCCTGTGCCGGGCTGCCGCGGACGCCATGGACGAGGTCTGCATCGGTATGCCGCACCGTGGGCGCCTCAACGTGCTCGCCAACATCGCGGGCAAGTCCTACGGCCAGATCTTCCGCGAGTTCGAGGGCAAGCAGGACCCCAAGTCCGTCCAGGGCTCCGGCGACGTGAAGTACCACCTGGGCACCGAGGGCGAGTTCGTCGCCGAGGACGGCAACAAGACCAAGGTCTACCTCGCCGCCAACCCCTCCCACCTCGAGGCCGTCAACCCGGTCCTCGAGGGCATCACCCGGGCCAAGCAGGACCGGCTCGACCTTGCCGGTGAGGACTTCACGGTGCTGCCGCTGCTGCTGCACGGCGACGCGGCGTTCGCCGGGCAGGGGGTCGTCGCCGAGACGCTCAACCTGTCCCAGCTGCGCGGCTACCGCACCGGCGGCACCATCCACGTGGTCATCAACAACCAGGTCGGCTTCACGACGTCGCCGAGCGCGTCCCGGTCGAGCACGTACTCGACCGACGTGGCCCGGATGATCCAGGCTCCGATCTTCCACGTGAACGGCGACGACCCCGAGGCCTGTGTCCGGGTGGCCGAGCTCGCCTACGAGTTCCGGCAGGAGTTCAACAAGGACGTCGTCATCGACATGGTGTGCTACCGCCGCCGCGGTCACAACGAGGGAGACGACCCCTCGATGACCCAGCCGTTGATGTACAACCTCATCGAGGCCAAGCGCTCGGTCCGCAAGCTCTACACCGAGGCCCTCATCGGCCGCGGCGACATCGGGCAGGAGGAGGCCGAGGCCGCGCTGCGCGACTACCAGCAGCAGCTCGAGAGGGTGTTCGTCGAGACCAAGGCCGCTCTCAAGGAGGCCGCCACGGCCGACTCCACCGATGCCACGCTGGCCGGCACGGACGCCGAGGGCCACTCCGGCCTCGAGCCGCCGACCGCGCAGGCCACCGACCAGGCCACCCGCTCGGCCGACCAGACGGCCATCCCGGCGGACCAGCTCCACCACATCGGCGACGCCTTCGTGAACCCGCCGCAGGGCTTCACGGTGCACCCCAAGCTGCTCCAGGCCATGGAGAAGCGCGCGCAGTCGACCCGCGACGGTGGCATCGACTGGGCGACCGGTGAGCTGCTGGCCTTCGGGTCGCTGCTCATGGAGGGCACGCCGGTGCGTCTCGCCGGTCAGGACAGTCGGCGCGGCACCTTCGTCCAGCGGCACGCGGTCCTCATCGACAAGAACACCGCCGAGGAGTGGACCCCGCTGCTCTACCTCGGCGAGGGTCAGGCGCGGTTCTGGGTCTACGACTCGCTGCTGTCCGAGTTCGCGGCGATGGGGTTCGAGTACGGCTACTCCGTCGAGCGTCCCGACGCCCTCGTCCTGTGGGAGGCGCAGTTCGGCGACTTCCTCAACGGCGCCCAGACGATCATCGACGAGTTCATCTCGTCCTCCGAGCAGAAGTGGGGCCAGCGCTCGTCCGTCGTGCTGCTGCTCCCCCACGGCTACGAGGGCCAGGGCCCCGACCACTCCTCCGCCCGCATCGAGCGCTTCCTGCAGATGTGCGCTGAGGACAACATGACGGTGGCCTACCCGTCGACGCCCGCGAGCTACTTCCACCTGCTGCGCCGACAGGCCTATGCCCGTCCGCGTCGTCCGCTCATCGTCTTCACCCCGAAGTCGATGCTGCGGCTCAAGGCGGCGAGCAGCATGCCGGCCGACTTCACCGACGGCACCTTCCGTCCGGTGATTCCCGACCGCGCGTCGTTCGACACCGCCGCCGTCACCCGCGTCCTGCTCGCCAGCGGCAAGGTCGTCTACGACCTCGAGGCCGCCCGTGAGAAGGCGGGTGACACCACCACCGCCATCGTGCGGGTCGAGCAGCTGGCTCCGTTGCCGGCCAAGGAGATCGCGGCCGAGCTCGCGAAGTACCCCGCTGCCGACGTGCTCTGGGTGCAGGACGAGCCCAACAACCAGGGCGCCTGGCCGTTCATCGCACTCAACCTGCCGCAGGCCCTCGCCGGACTCGGCGAGACCCGCCTGCTGCGGGTGGTCTCGCGCAAGGCTTCGGCCTCACCGGCCACCGGCTCGAGCAAGCGGCACGCCGAGCAGCAGTCCGAGCTCATCACGTCCGCCTTCGCGAGATAGAACACCAGAGTCCAGGCAGTCTCACGCACGGACTCCACCAGGTATGCCGCGTGGCTGGCCCAGCCACGCGGCATACCTGCGTCTGTGGCCTGGCAGCCGTGGGCGGACGACCACGGTCCGTGCCCCGGTCGCGTGATGGCGCCGCCCTGAGCACACCCTCGTCGAGCCGCCCCTGACCACGGTCGTCCTGCCACGAGGTCACGCGGCCACCCGGAGGCGAGCCCGTCGCAGTTCTTCGCGCAGGGCCAGCTCCTCTCGCCGGATGGCCACAGCGGCCGCGATCATCTCCGCCACCCACGCCGGCCTGGTCATCACCCGCGCCCAAGGGAACCGCAGCACCAACCAGCCGTCGGCCACCAGCTCGTCGTACCGCACGCAGTCCTTCTCGAACAGCTCGCCCTCCCCGTGGAACTCGTAGCTGTCCGCCTCGAGCACGATCTTCAGGCTGACGTCGGCCAGGTCCACCCGGCCCACCCAGCGCCCGTTGCGGTCGATGCGGACCTGCGGCACGACCGAGAGCCCGGGGACCTCGAGCGCGATCGCCCGCAACACCGACTCGAACGGGTTTGCTGCCCGGGGATCCGCCAGCTCCACCACCCGCGCCACCTTGCGGCGAGGACCCCGGGCGGGGAGTGCCGCCACTGCCCGAGCGAGCTCGGCCCCGGTCACCGTGCCGTCGCGCAGCGCGGAGTCGGCGACGGCGAGCCCCTCGTCGAACGGCAGCCGCGCCGCGCAGTCGATCACGGTCCGCACTGGCCCCGTCACCAGTCCATCGACGTCGGCATCAGGCAGGTTCACCCACGTCACCTGCGCCGACCCACGTTGGTCGGCGGTGAGCTTGCGACCGCGCCCGACCGCGATCTGAGGTGCCCGGGGTTGCCACTTGAGCGCCCAACCATGGTGTGCCGCGGCGCTCAGCAGGACGGAGGTGCCTCGGAGCTGCACTGCCATCCGCCGCGCACTCGTTGCCGTCGGAAGGGCATAGCGGCCCCGGGCCACCCGCTCGACCAACCCGGCACGCAGGGCGTTCTCGAAGGTCCGCCGGTCACTCGCCGCGATGACCTCGGCCCGGGTGGCGGCGCCCCCCAGTCGGCCCAGCGCCTCCACTGCGTTCACGCTGCGAGTCTGGCCCGACCGCGACGCACGCCCACGACTCTGTCCACAGCCTCGTGGGCGGACGACCAGGGTCACAGCGCCGGTCCCCTGCCATGCGCATCCTCCGCAGGGCGTCCGATCCGGGTCGCCGACCGTGGTCGTCGGCGCACAACCGCGCCACACTGCCCCGGGTATGCCGCGTGGCTGGCTCAGCCACGCGGCATACCCCCGTTAACCTTGCAGTCGTGTACTTCACGGATCGCGGCATCGAGGAGCTGGTCGCTCGCCGAGGGGAAGAAGAGGTCTCCTTCGAGTGGTTGGCCGACCAGCTGCGGACCTTCGTGGACCTGAATCCCGATTTCGAGACCCCCGTCGAGCGCCTGGCCACCTGGCTGGCCCGGCTCGACGACGACGAGGACTGACGCGTGAGCGACCCCACCTTCACCCCGAGCGCCGAGTTCCAGGTTGCCTCCGACGGTCCCCGCGACGTGGGGATCGTCTTCGTCGGCGACTCGCTCGTCGTCGGAGTGGGTGACCCCAAGGGACAGGGCTGGGTCTCCCGCGTGGCCGGCCGGACGCACCACCCCGACCTCGAGCTCACGGCCTACAACCTGGGGGTGCGGGGCGACACCACGGCTGACGTGCTGGCCCGCTGGAAGGCGGAGTGCGCGCCCCGCTGGGCGGGACGCGCCGAGAAGCGGCTGGTCGTCTCGGTCGGCGGCAACGACGCGGCCACCGGCGTGACCCTGGCCCGGCACCGCCTCAACCTCGCCAACATCCTCGACGACGCGGCCAGCGCAGGTATCGGGACGTTCGTGGCGAGCCCGACGCCGACCGACGACTCCGAGATCAACGCCAAGCTCGACGTGCTCGTGGAGGCGCAGGCCGATGTCTGCGCCCGCCGTGGGGTGCCGTTCGTGGACTGTTTCCGTCCGCTCCTCGGTCACGAGCAGTGGCAGAGCGACCTGGCGGCGAGCCGGATCGCCCACCACCCGGGACAGGCGGGATACGGCCTCATCGCCTGGCTGGTGCTGCACAACGGCTGGTACGACTGGCTGCAGATCTCGCCGAGCTGACGAGTCCTAGAGGTGCCGGTCCGCCAGGGCGCGCAGCTGGGCCAGGGTCTCGATCGCGCTGCGGTCACCGATGAGCCACGGGTTGACGACAGCCCGCATCTCGGCGTCGAGGTCGGGCCCCGGAGGGTTGCGGCGGGTGTGACCGTGCGGGACCGGGGCAACCGCCTTGGGATTGTGTGTCCACCTCGAGTCGATGATGTCGTCCGGTGAAGAGGGGAACTGTTCCATCTCCCCTTGATACGCCTGTGTCGGCCAGATCCCTAATCGGCCTCAGGCCCCTCTCAGGGAGGTGCTCCGTCAGGATCCGACGGTGAACACGACCTTGCCGAACACGTCGCCGGCCGCCATCTTGGCGAAGCCCTCCCGCGCCCGGTCGAGCGGCAGGGTCGTGTCGATCACCGGCTCGATCCGCTGCTGCACCACGAGCTGCGTGAGCCGTTCGAGCTCGGTGCGCGTCCCCATGGTCGACCCGACGACCCGCAGCTGCTTGAAGTAGATCTTGGTCAGCTCGGCCTTGCTCGGGGCATCGCCGGACGTGGCGCCGGAGATGACGATCGTCCCGCCCGGCTTGAGCGAGTTCACGGAGTGCGACCAGGTGGCGGCGCCGACGGTCTCCATGACGGCGTCGACGCGGTCGGGGAGCCGTTCGCCGTTCCCGAAGGCGCGGTCCGCACCGATCCCCACCGCCAGCCGCCCCTTCTCCTCGTCGCGGCTGGTGACCCACATCCGGTAACCCGCCGCAGCACCGAGCTGGACCAGGGCAGTGGCCACCCCGCCGCCGGCTCCCTGGACCAGGACGGTCGCACCGGGCGTGAGTCCCGCATTGCTGAAGAGCATCCGGTATGCCGTGAGCCAGGCCGTCGAGAGGCAGGCGGCGTGCGTCCACGGCAGGTCCGCAGGCTTCGCGACGAGGTTCGAGGTCGGGACGGCGACCTTCTGGGCGAGGGTCCCGTCGTGCAGCTCGGAGAGGAGGGTGCGGCGCGGGTCGAGCGTCTCGTCGCCCCGCCACCCGTCGCTGGGCACGACCGCGTGGACGATGACCTCGTTGCCCTCCTCGTCGATCCCGGCGCCATCGCAACCGAGGATCATCGGGAGGCGGTCCGCGGACAGCCCGACGCCGCGCAGCGACCAGACGTCGTGGTGGTTCAGTCCGGCGGCCCGGAGCGTGACGGTCGTCCACCCCTCGCGCGGCTGCGGGTCGGGCCGCTCGCCGACCTCGAGGCCGGACAGCGGGTCGTCGGCGGACTGGCGGGCAGCGTAGACGGCGAGCATGGACCGACCTTAGCGAGAGTCCCGTGGCACGAACGGCGGAGGGGGAGCTCAAACGGGGCACCCTGATCCGCGGCAGCCGCATACTGACGGGGTGCCGGAGTCCATGCTGTCGATGACCGAGGGCGTGCTGCTCGCGCACGCCCTCGTGGCGCGCCTGGCCAACCAGGTGGGTGCCCGGGTGCTCTTCATCAAGGGGCCGACGGCCGTTGCACTGGGCGCCCGGCCCGACCGAGCCTCCACCGACGTGGACATCCTCGCCGACCGGGCCGGGTTCGTCGCCCTGTGCGCCGCCCTGGAAGGGTCCGGGTGGCAGCGACGCATCGCGGCCACGGGACTGCGTCGCGCGGCCGACCTCGCGTTTGAACACTCCGCGCACTTCATCCACCCGGACTGGCCGTGCGACCTGGACGTGCACTTCTCCTTCCCGGGGTTCCTGGCGCCGGAGGCCGAGGTGTTCGAGGCGTTGTGGGGCACCAGCACCACGGTGGACGTCGCAGGGCGCTCGGTGCCGAGCCCCTCGGTGCAGGGGCAGGCCCTCGTCGTCGCGCTCCACGCGCTGCGGGACCCGGGCAAGGTGACGAGCCAGCAGGACCTGGCCCACCTGGAGGCGACCGTGGCCGGCTGGCCACCTGACCTGCTCGCGCAGCTGGCAGACCTGGCGGCCGCAACGGGTTCGTCGGACTCCGCAGACTCGTTCCTCGGGCACGTGGGTGCGGTCGTCGCGACGGACGGCCCACGGTACTCAGCACGGGTGGCGGACTGGCGAGCGCGTCAGCAGGGGTTCGGGCGATCGACGATGTGGCTCGTGGAGCTGCGGCGTTCGCCCTGGCGCGAACGCCCGGGAGTGCTCCGTCGAGCCCTCCTCCCGTCGCCCGAGTACCTCGTCGGATCGCACCTTGCAGCGGACCTGGGCCGCGGGCGACTCGTGCTGCTCCATTGTCGACGCTGGGGTCGCGCGCTGGCCTCGCTGCCGAGGGCTCTGGGTCGCGCTCGCCGGCTCCGTTAGGCCTTCGGCTCCTGGGCCACCGCGTCTGCGACGACGTCGGCCAAGGACGCGGCGAGGCTCTCCTGCCAGGGCGGCAGGGGTGCGAGGCGTGCCATCCGCCAGGAGTCGTGCCCCAGCACGCTGTAGGTGGGGCGCGGTGCCGGGAGCGGGAACGCGTCGCTGGACGTCGGCCGCACCCTCTCCGGGTCGAGCCCCAGCCCCCGGAAGATCTCCTGGGTGAGTCCGAACTTGGTCGTCTCTCCCTGGCTGGTGGCGTGCCACACGCCGAACGGCGCCGACTCGTCCACGAGCCGCAGGATCGCCTGGGCGACGTCCATCGTCCAGGTCGGCTGGCCGGTCTGGTCGTCGACGACGTTGAGGGTCTCGTGCCGGTCGGCCAGCCTCGCCATGGTCTTCACGAAGTTCGGGCCCCCGGCGCCGTACAACCAGGCCGTCCGGACGATCCACGCCTGGGGGCACCGCGCCTGCACCGCCCACTCCCCTGCGGCCTTGGTCCGCCCGTAGGCGGACAGCGGCACCAGAGGTGCGTCCTCGGCATACGGCTCGGTCGCGTCGCCGGCGAACACATAGTCCGTCGAGATGTGGACGAGGCGTGCTCCGACTGCTCGGCACGCGTCTGCGACGTTGGCCGCGCCCACCGCGTTGACCGAAAAAGCTTGCCCTTCATGGCTTTCCGCGTCGTCAACTGCCGTGTATGCCGCGCAGTTCACCACGACGTCATGGCCCCGCACGGCATCACGCACGGCATCGGCGTCGGTGATGTCCAGGTCGGACCGGGTGAGCGCGGTGACGTCGTCGTCCGGGACACCGGCGAGCGCCAGCGTCACCTGCAGGTCGAGGCCGAGCATGCCGCCCGCGCCGGTCACCAGCCAGCGCGTCATCAGCGGCCGAGCCGGTCGTACCGCGCCTCGGCGACGACCTTGGCCGTGCGCCACCAGTCCTGGTTGTCCTGGTACCAGGCGATGGTGTCCTCGAGGCCCGAACGGACGTCGGGGTGGGCCGGCCGCCAGTCGGTCTCGGCCCGCAGCTTGGTGGCGTCGATCGCGTACCGCAGGTCGTGGCCCGGGCGGTCCGGGACGTGGTCGAACCAGTCGGCCGGCTTGCCCATCAGGTCGAGGATCAGCGCCACGACGTCCCTGTTGTTCATCTCGCCGTCGGCCCCGATGAGGTAGGTCTCCCCGAGCCGGCCCTGCTCGACGATGGTGATCACGGCGTCGTTGTGGTCGTCGACGTGGATCCAGTCGCGGACGTTGGCGCCGGCTCCGTAGAGCTTGGGCTTCACCCCGTCGATGATCCCGGTGATCTGTCGGGGGATGAACTTCTCGGGGTGCTGGCGCGGGCCGTAGTTGTTCGAGCAGTTCGACAGCGTCGCCTTGAGCCCGAAGGAGCGGATCCAGGCGCGGACCAGCAGGTCGGCACTGGCCTTCGACGCCGAGTAGGGGCTCGAGGGGTTGAGTGGCGTGGTCTCGGTGAACTTGGCCGGGTCGTCGAGCTCGAGGTCGCCGTAGACCTCGTCGGTGGAGATGTGGTGGATCCGCTTGTCGTGCCGGCGCACCGCCTGGATGAGCTGGTAGGTGCCGATGATGTTGGTGTCGATGAACGGCCACGGGTCGTCCAGGGAGTTGTCGTTGTGCGAGTCCGCGGCGAAGTGGATGACGAGGTCGTGGGCGGCGACCAGCTCGTCCACGAGGTCGGCGTCGGTCACCGAGCCCTTCACCACGTCGACCTCGCCGATCACGGGGTCGAGCGAGGTGAGGTTCGCGGCATACGTCATCGAGTCCAGGACGGTCAGCCGCCAGTCGGGGCGGACCTGGCGGGCCCTGATGACGAAGTTCGAGCCGATGAACCCGGCGGCGCCGGTGACGAGGACCTTCACGATTTCTCCTACGTGGTGGAGGCGGGCCGGGTCCCGTGATCGAGCTCTGCGATCAGTGCGGGTTCGACGTCTGGGAGCGAGTCCGCCGGACGGGTGGGGGGTGCGCCGTGGAACACCCGCTTGCTCCGCCGTGACGCGAGGTAGCGTAGCGCCAGCCCGAGTCGGATGATCAGCCGCAGGGGTAGCTGGCGGGGGGAGGAGTACCGCCGGGCGAGGTAGCGGTAGGCGCTGGCGTGGTGAACGCGGGACATGCCCATGCGGTCCCGGTTGGTCGCGTGACCGCCGTGGTGGACCACGACCGAGTCGGGCACGTACACGACGTCCCAGCCCGCCTCGGCGAGTCGTTCGCACAGGTCGACGTCCTCGAAGTACATGAAGTACGCGGAGTCGAATCCCCCGACCGCCTCGAACGCCTCGCGGCGCAGGAGGAGACAAGCCCCGGAGAGCCAACCCACCCGGCCCTCGACCGGGTCGTGACGCTCGCGCCGGTAGCGCGCCGTCCAGGGGTTGTTGGGCCAGGCCCAGCCCAGGAGGGCGTGGCCGACCCCGTTGTGCAGTCGTGGGATCTGGCGAGCAGACGGGTAGAGCAGACCTTCATCGGTGACGATGCCTGGCCCGAGCGCTCCTGCTCGGGGCCAGCGCTCCGTGGCGTCGAGCAACCGGTCGATCGACTCCGGCTCGAAGCGCACGTCGGGGTTGGCGATGATGAACCATTCCTCGTCCCTGCCCTCGGCACCGAGGTTGGCAGCCCGGCCGTAGCCGAGGTTGCCGCCGGAGCTGACGAGCTGGACACCACTGCGGCCTCGGGCGCGTTCCGGCGAGCCGTCGGTGGACCCGTTGTCGATCAGGGTGACAGGCACCGGGTGTTGCGTCGCCTCGGCCAACGAGTCCAGCAGCTCGTCCAGGAAAACCCCCGGTGAGTACGTCACCACGAGCAGCCGAACCTTGGTCATCGTGTTCACGAGCGCCCCCTCTGCTATCGCGCCAGTCGTGAAGAACAGGCCGTCCCATAGGCCTCGAGGTGCCGCGCGGCCGCGCGACTCCACGAGAACTGTAGGGCCCGAGATGCCCCATCAGTGCGCATTGCGGCCCGCAGGTCGGGATCGTCCAGGAGTCGGGTGAGCGCGTCAGCGATGTCGTCCGCATCGGGCGAAGCGGCGTAGGCCACCGCCTCTCCCCCGACTTCGGGGAGGGCCAGCTCGCGGGTCGTGAGCACGGCGACACCCGCCGCCATGGCCTCCAGCACCGGCAACCCGAAGCCCTCACCGAGGCTCGGATAGGCCATCACCTCGGCCCCGCCGAGCACGGCGTGCACCATCCCGTCGGGGACGAAACCGGTGCGCAGCACGCTCAGCGGCGGCGGCACCGCGGCCAGGTCGCCATCGAGCGTGGTCTCCCACCCTGCGGCCCCCGCGAGGACGAGAACCGGCGGTTCCGGGCGCTCGCTGCAGGCCTGCACGTAGGCGCGAACCAGGGCGGGGACGTTCTTCCTGGGCTCGATCGTGCCGAGGAAGACGATGTATGCCGCGGAGCCGAGCCCCAGCCACTCCCGCGCCTCCGCGATCTCGGCAGTCGTGGGCGGACGGAACGTCTCGAGATCCACGCCGTGGGGGATCACCACCAGGCGACTGCGGTCGGCGCCAGTGTGCGCGACGACCTCGTCGGCGGTCGCCGCGCTCGGCACCACCACTGCGTCGGCCACGCGAGTCGCCGCCCGTGTCCACGCCCGGAAGAACCTGCGCTTGACCGGTCCGTGGACCTCAGGGTGGCTGAAGAAGGTCGCGTCGTGGAGGGTGACCACGCGCGCCGGGCGGGCGCGACCGAGGAAGAGCGGCAGCGTGTAGTGGGGAGAGTGGACGACGTCCGGCTGGTGGCGTGCGACGAGGCGGGGCAGACCCACCTGCTCCCAGAGCAGCCGGGCCGCAGGACTCTGGGCCCACGACGGCACGACGAGGGTCCGGTGGCGACCGACCAGGTGCTCGTAGGAGGTGGCGTCCCGGCGCTGGCAGGCCACGAGCACCTCGACGTCCAGCGACGCGAGCCCCGCGATGAGCTCGTCGACGTAACGCCCCACGCCCCCGCGCTGGGCGGGCAGGGCACTGGCGTCGACCAGGACCTTCACGCCGGTCGCGCGCCCCTCCGGGACAACGCCCCTGCGTAGATCTGCCACATCCGCGAACCTACCTCGTGCCACTCGAACAGCCGGCTGCGCTCCAGTCCCCGCGCGGAGAGGCCGGCGGCCAGCCCTGAGTCGGCGAGCACCGACCCGAGCGCCTCCGCCAGGGCCTGCGAGTCGCCGACGGGGACGACGACGGCAGCCCCACCGCCCACCTCCACGAGGGCTGCATCGTCGCTCGTCACCACCGGGGTCCCGGCCGCCATGGCCTCCACGACCGGTAGCCCGAAGCCCTCGGAGCGCGACGGCACGGCAACCACGGCCGCACCGGCATACCAGCGATGCAGGTCCGCGTCCGACACCCGGCCTGCCACGTGGACACGGTCCGACACACCCAGCCCGGCAGCCATCGAGGGGACGTCCACGCCTCCCCATCCGTGCGGGCCGACCACGACGAGGCGGCCCTGGGCCAGGGCCGGCTGCGCCATCGCCGCGAGCAGCACGTCCAACCCCTTGCGGGGTTCGGCCGTGCCGACGAACAGGACGTACCCGGGGTCGGCAGGTGGACCGGACTCGTGCTGCACGTCCCCCTCGAGGCGGGTGACCCCGAGGGGCACCACCACCACCTCACCCGTCGGCGCGAGCAGCTCGACCACCCTGGAGGCAACGGCCTGCGTCGGCGTGACGATGACGTCGGCCTCGGCGGCCGCCCGGGCGCCCATCCGCCGGTGGAAGGCGACCCCGCGGGCCGTGAGCGTCTCGGGATGGGTCCAGGGCACGACGTCGTGGATGGTCACCACCAGGGCATGGGACCGCCCCGTCGGCGGCACGAGCAGGGTGGGGGCGTGGACGACCCCAGCGCCGCGCAGGCGCGGTCCGACCCCGCGCTCCCACAGTCGCGCGAGACCCTTTGCCGGGATCCCGATCGTCTCGTGGCGGTGAAGGTGGTCGGGGACGGGCCCGGCCGTCGCGAACACGCCCACCAGCTCGTCCTCCGGAGCGCAGGCGAGGGCCAGCGCCCGAGCCAGCTCGGCGGCATACCTGCCGGTCCCGCCCGGCACGGGCGAGCGGGTCTGTTCCAACAGCAGACGCACCTGCACCGGGCCTCCACCACCTTTCCGGACGAACGGTAGTCGGCTGGCGTGGTGGGTCATGGGAGGATCGCTGCTCGTGTGGGAGAACTTGGGTGGGGTCTACGCCAGTCATCCGCGAGCGCGGGTGCTCGGGGTGCTGCCTGCGACCGCGCCCCAGGGGTGGCGGGCCGATGACCCCGAGTCGCCCACCGTGGTCCTGTCCGTCACCGACGGACTGCCGGACGCCGGCATGGTGGCAGAGGCCGCGTCGAGCAACCCGGCCGTGATCGTGGTCCTCGCGGCAGACCCCGTGCCCACGTCCGAGGTCGTCGCCGCCCTGCTCGGGCAGGCTCCTTCCTGGCCCGGCGAGGCCGTGGCAGACGTCGACGCCAGGCTCGCGCAAGCTGGGTACGCCTGGGACCGGGAGCCCTCTCCCCGCGCGCCTTCCGTCGTCGCGGGAGGGCTCGTCGCGGCGATCGACCAGGTGCGCTCCGAGGTCGGCCTCCCCGGCGAGGGTCAGCCGCTGGTGCGCACCTACGTCCCGGAGACCGCCCGGAGCCAGCCAGGGCACGACGACGGCGGGCCGTTCCTGTCCGTCCTCGTCCGCACCCAGGCGACTCCCCGGCGGCTGGAGACGCTGGTGGACGTCCTGGCGTGCCTCCAGGGGCAGACCGACGACGACTTCGAGGTGCTCGTCCTGGCCCACGACCCGGCTCCCGAGGGCTGGCAGGGCCTGCTCGAGCTGGTGCAGGGCCTTCCGGCGCAGTTCCGTGGCCGCGTGCAGGCCGTCGAGGTGCTGGGCGGCGGTCGCGCCGCCGGTCTGGTCGAGGGCCATCGCCGCGCCCGCGGCGCCTACCTCGCGGCCCTCGACGACGACGACCTCGTCCTGGGCCACTGGGTCCAGACCTTCAGGGAGCTGGCCGTCGCGGCCGGACGGCCGACGGTGCTGCGCGCCTGCGCCGTGGCCCAGGCCATGGAGCTCCTCCCACTGTCACCTGCGGGATTCCGCGCGGTCGCCCCGGTCGAGAAACGCTGGATGAGCACGTTCGACCTGGTGAGCCATCTCGTCGACAACCACTCCCCCATCCACTCGTGGGCACTGAGCCGCCAGGCGCACGTCTGGAACCTGCGGTGGGACACCGAGCTGCCCGTGCTAGAGGACTGGGACCTGCTGCTGCGGTCGGCCCTGCGGCTCGGCGTTGCGTCCTCGCCCGAGATCACCGCGGTCTACCGGGTGTGGCCGCACGCCGAGAACTCGTTCGCCGAGCTCCCGGAGGCGAGCTGGGGAGAGGTGCGCACCCGCGTGCTCGACGGTCTCGACTCCTCAGCGGTCGCCCTGGCCCCCGGTTCGGCGACGCGGCTGCGCGACCTCGAGTTCTTCGCCCTCACCCACCGACCCTTCCGCGTCCGGGTGAAGGGGTATGCCGCGCGGCGGCTGCACCGGTCCCGCGTCGCCCTGGCCGGCACCCCGGTGGGGCCCCCGGTCAAGAAGGTGCTCCGCGCGCTGCGCGCACGGTAGTCGGCAGTCGGTAGGCGGCAGTCGGTAGTCGCTGTCGTTGTCGAGCGAGGGGGCCGCGGGCGGCTCGTCAGCGGGCGGCTCGTCAGCGGGCTGCTTGGCCGCCCGTGAGCTTGCGCAGCACGCGTCCCGATGCTCGCACCGGCGCCATCACGCGCCACGAGCGGGACGTCCGCAGGTCGGCCGCATCCTGCTCGGCTGCCAGCAGGGCGCCCCGGAGCTCGGCGATGTCGCCCTCCAGCTTGCGGACCCAGGCATGAGCGGTCGGGTCCCACTCGGATCCGCCGGTCCTGGCGGCGCGGATCCGGGCGATCGTCCCCGGCGGGAACACGTGCAGGCCCCGGTCCAGCCGATAGACGATGGCGTCCTCGGTGGCCTTCCACTCGCGCTCGTCGTGCAGCGTGTGTGAGGCCTCGCCGACGAGCCAACGTCGGTACACGCTCGTGACGTGCGGCGACTGGGCCACCCCCGCGACCAGCGCGGTCTGGAGCAGCACGTCCCAGTCCTCGAGGACGTTGAGCGCCTCGTCGAAACGCACGCCGAGGTCGCGGAAGACGCTGCGGGGGAACGCCACCGACACGGGCGGGGACTGGTTCTCGGTGAAGTGGTCGTAGAGGTCGAACGTGGACTCGAAGTTCTTGCGGACGGCCGACACGGTGCGGTGCCCGACGGAAGCACCGGTCGTCGCAGGCTGCTCCGTGATGTCCTGCTCCACCGCCACCGCACGCAGCAGGCGCCCGGGCTTGCGTGCCGCCATGGTCGCAAACGTCTGGACCCAGTGACCGAGCACGAGGTCGTCGTCGTCGAGGATCGCGATGTACTGGCCGCGGGCCGCCTCGACTCCCACGTTGAGGGGTCGCGAGCGACCGCCCGTGTCGACCGCGATGACGCGGCTGCGCGAGCGCAGCCCCTCCGGGAGGTCGTCGATCATCCGCTCCACGACGAGCTGTCGCTCGTAGCTGACCCGGTGCGGTAGCACGATGAGCTCGAAGTCCTGGTTGGTCTGGCCCATCAGGCAGGTGAGCGCGTCGCGCATGGCCTCGGGCCGGCGTCCCTGGGTTCGCATGATCACGGAGAGGAACGGGCCCTCGCCCTCATGCGGTTCCGGCCAGGCTGACCCTCGAGGGGCTCCGGGGAGGTAGGCCCGGACGAGCTGGTTGGTCTCGGAGTGCCCATGGGCACGCTGCGTGAGGCTGCGCAGGAACGCGCCGAGCTCGGTGGAGTCCGAGAGGGCGACGTTGTCGGGCGGGAAGTGCTGGTCGCTCAGGTGCAGGTTGAAGTCTGCCTCCCCGACCTCGCGCCATCCGGCGGCCCTGGTCCACCGGTCGACCAGGTCCTCCGTGTGGTGCACGACGTGGGTGCGGTCGAGCAGCCCCGTCTCGGTGTAGTCCCACCGACCCAGGAGCAACTTGATGGCGACGTCACGATGCGCGACGTTGGGCACGCCGAGGATGAGCGCTGCGCCGCCGTTGGTGCGGCTCAGCTCGCCGAGGGCCGCCAGGACGGCCGGGCCGTGCAGGACGTGCTCGAGGGTGTCGATGATGGAGATGCTCGCGAGGGGCCGGCCCGCGAGGATGCGCTCGAGTGTCGCGGGCAACCCGGCGGTGTCGTCGAGGTTGACCTCGTGAGCCTCGAAGCCCCGACCCTTGAGCTCGGCGATCCCGGCGTCGGCGAGGTCGGCGCCGACGTAGGTCAGCCCCAGGTCGCGGACCGGCTCGGCGATCGCCCCGAACCCACAGCCCAGGTCCAGGTGCACCGCGCCGTCGTTCTGGGCATGGTGCTCCTCGACGAGCGAGACCACGCGGGCGTAGACCGTCTCGGGGCCGTACACGAACTTGTACTGGTCACCAGTCATCGAGCGCCCCTAGAACCGGTGCACGGCGTAGACGCCGTCCACGAACGTGGCCACGGTCGCGGCGTCGGCGACGGGTTCGGGCAGCGTGCCCGCGGCGCGCCGCTCCTCGAACGTCGTCACGGACTTGCGTTGCAGCTCGCTGCCGTATGCCGTGAGGTCACGGGAGTACTTCTTCACCAGGTCCGGGCGGCCCCACTTGTGGGCCATCATCAACGCGGCCTCGGCGGAGTAGTACTCCTCGGCGCCGCCGACCATCCACGTCCCGTCGTCGTTGAGCCGCTTGTCGTGGAAGATCCTGGCGCTGTCGCGCAGGATCAGGCGGTAGCCGGCGAGCCGGATCCGCCACGACCAGTCGACGTCGTCGCAGTAGAGGAAGAACGCCTCGTTGTCGAAGCCGCCGACGCGGTCGACGACCTCCTTGGAGACGAGGGCGCAGGCGGTGGTGGCCCACGGGGTCTCGCCGGTGGCGGGGTCGTAGGGCTTGGGATGCTCGAAGGGGAGCTGGCGGGCCTCGACCAGTCCCACCGACGCCTGTGCCCCGAACGGTTGGAACAGCTCCTCCACCAGGCGCGGCGACGGCACGGTGTCGGGGTTCACGATCATGACGTAGTCGCTCGCGAGGTCCTCGAGCAGCGCGTTGTGGCCTGCTGCCGACCCGAGGTTCTTGCCGAACAAGCGGTAGTCGACGTCGTCGATCCCGAGTCCCTTGACCTCCTCGCGCAGCCGGAGCAGGAGCTCCTCACCCAGAGCGGGAGTCGGGCCACAGTCCCCGAGGACCACACGGGTGCTCCCCACCACGTCGGCGGACCGGGCGAGCTCGATCGACCGGGCCATGGCACCGAGGAAGCGCTCGACGTGCTCGGCCTCGTTGTTGAACAGGATCGAGTGGATCTGAAGGCTTGGCGCGGTCATACGGTCGCGTGCTCCTCGGTCTCGACCCACTCCTGGAGGCGTCCCACGCCCTCAGTGAGGCTCACGGCAGGCGCCCAACCGAGCTCGGCCCGGGTCGTGGAGATGTCGGCGAGCGCATGGCGCACGTCGCCGTCGCGGAACTTGGCCACGACGACGGGCGAAGGAGCGCCGTGGTAGGCGGCCATCTCGGTGGCCAGCTGCCCGATGGTCGTCGGCCTGCCCGAGCCGACGTCGAGCACCCGCACGTCCGCTGGCGCCTGGGCCAGACCCGCGGCGAGGGCCTCTGCGACGTCGTCGATGTAGACGAAGTCACGGGTGATGTCGCCGTCCTCGTAGAGCGGGATCTCCTCCTGGCGCCTGGCCAGCCTGGAGAACAGCGTGACGATGCCCGTGTAGGAGTTGGTCAGGGACTGCCCCGGCCCATAGACGTTCTGCAGCCTGAAGGTGCTGAGGGGCACACCGCGACTGAGCGCCCACGCGGCGAGGATGTGCTCCTGCGCGAGCTTGGTCGCGCCGTAGACACTCGTCGGGGCAGGGGCGGTGAGGTCGGCCCGGGCCGGCAGCCCGTGCCCGTCCTCGAAGTCCCACTGCCTGCGCTCGAGCTGGTCGTGGGACCGCTGGCCCGGGTACCACCGGGAACCGTCCGGGCGCTCCCACCTGCCCTCGCCGTAGACGGCACGGCTCGAGGTGAGCAGGACGTGAGCCGGCAGGTGGTCGACGCGCCCGAGCCAGTCCGTCAGCTGGGTGGTGCCCACGACGTTGACGAGGCCGTGCCGGGACGCCTCGGTGAGCGACTGCCCGGTGCCCGTCTCGGCGGCGAGGTGGATGACGGTATCCGGCCGCAGGTCGCCGAGCTCGTCCCAGGCCTCGGCCTTCGTCACGTCGCCGACGACCAGGGTGGCCTCGTCGGCGAGCAGCGCCGGCCTGCCCCCAGAGGGGTGGACCTGCGGGTGGAGGCTGTCCAGGACTGTCCAGGAGTCGGCCTGTGGCGTCAGGAGCTGGCTGAGGGCACAGCCGATGAATCCCGCCCCGCCGGTGACGAGGACGTGTCCGAGCTTGCTCAACGTGGTGATCCCCCTAGATCGATGGTGGCCGCGTCAGGATCGAGCTCCTCGCGAACGCCCGCGTGACTGTAACCGACTCCCGCCGGATCGGCCCCGGCGGTGCGAGCGGGCGCGTCGCCCCACGCCTCGAGTCGGCCACGAGCCCACCCGCGCCAGAACGCCAGCCCCCGCCCAGGTCCCCAGGACTTCAGCCGCAGCGCCGGCTTCTCGACGAGGTGCCAGCTGGCGAACGCGAAGGCGAAGGTGACCGACCAGGCGATCACGATGTAGGGCAGGATCCCCAGGCGGTGGACACCCAGGGAGGCCAGGGCCATCTGCACGATGAACCCCCACACGTAGATGCCGTACGAGTAGTCGTTCTTCGCCGCCACCGACTTGACGCGCGCCGGCGCGGCATACGCGAACCAGAGCAGGGCGTAGCCCATGGCAGGGACGCCGATGAGGTGGTACCCGCCGACGCGGAACAGGGCGAGCAGGCCGACCAGGAGGCCGCCGAGGGCGAGCCGTCCGTTCATGGGCAGGCGGTCGGCGTACACGGCGGCGGTGCTGCCGACGAGGAAGGTGGCGGCGAGCTGGACGAACTGGAGGTCGCCCAGCCATGGGGCCATGGCCTTGGCCACGTCGGGTGCCGCTGCGGACAGGGACCCGAGCAGGAGCAGGGCCGCCGCGGAGACGGGGACCAGTACCCGGGCCCGGCTGAAGATCGCGAAGAGGGCGAACGCCCCGACCAGCAGGTAGCAGCGGAACTCGTACTCGAGGGTCCACAGCGACCCGTTGAGGACGCTCCAGCCGACCTGGTGCCCGTAGGGGGTCTCGGCGAAGACGTCGAGCAGGCCGTACTGGCCGATGTGCAGGTTCCAGTTCCGTGTGAAGTACGTGAGCGGCCCTGGGAAGGCAGCCGTCCAGAAACCCGCGAGCGTCCCGTGGTGGCGCAGGTAGAACGCCGGGGCGACGACCGCCGCCGAGACCACGAGGGTGAGCCAGTACGCAGGGAAGATGCGCAGGACGCGCCGCCACAGGAACTGGAGCGTGTCGGCCGACATGGCACTGCGTGCGATGAGGAAACCACTCACGACGAAGAAGCCCTCGACCGCGAGCCCGCCGATGCTGTTCTGGCCGTGGGTGTAGCGCCAGAACGGGTCCTCGCCGAAGCCACCGAGCGGGAAGGCGTGGTCGACGATGACGGCGCTGGCGAGGATCAACCGCAGGAAACCGAACGCGTTGTCCCTCCCCCGCAGCATGGAGGACAACACGAGGGTCGACCCGTCATCGTCCGTCTGTCGTCGGCGCATCCCGTATCCTTCGTCACGGCAGAGCATTCAAGTGGCCCCAGAGGCTACCAAGCAGGTGGGGTGACACAGGTCGGTGAAGAGTGCGGCCATCGTGGGCCCGCGGGTCTACCGCGAGCACCTGACCGACCTCCTCCGGTTCTCGTCGTTGACGTCCAACTTCGTCCGACGTGAGCTGCGGACCCGCTTCCTGGGGTCGCGTTTCGGCTGGGCCTGGTCGCTGGCGATGCCGCTCGCGGTCCTCGCCACGTACTCCGTGGTCTTCGGCATCGTCCTGGGGGCCGATCGCGGTATGCCGCCGTCCCCCACCGGGCTGAAGCTGTTCGCCGTCTACCTGTTCACCGGGCTGGTGGTCTGGAACGTCTTCGCCACCGTCCTGCAGCGCACGGTCGACGGGCTGCTCGAGCTGATCCCGTTGCGGCGCAAGGTGGCCTTTCCGGTCATCGCGCCCCTCGTGGGGTTGACCGCCGCGACGCTGATCGAGCGCGGGGTCGAGCTGGTGCTCCTCGTGGTCACCTTCACCATCGTCGGCAACATCGGGTGGACGGTCCTGTGGGCGCCGGTGATCGTCGTGCTCGTGGGCGGCTTCGCCTTCGGGATCGGCCTGGGGCTGTCCGTGCTCAACGTGGCCTTCCGCGACGTCAGCCACTTCCTGGCCGTGGGACTTCAGCTGCTGTTCTTCGCGACGCCGATCATCTATCCGCCGGACTTCGTCCACCGGAAGTTCGAGGACGGGTCGCTGCCGTCCGTGCTGTTGTCGCTCAACCCGGTCGCGCCGTTCGTGCAGGCGCTGCGTGACGCGCTGTGGAACCTGCGCTCGCCCTCGGCGGGCGCGGTGCTGGCCATGGTGGCCCTCACCATCGTCTCGCTCCTGCTCGGGTGGCTGGCGTTCCGCGGGCGCGCCGCCCGCGTCGCGGAGGTGCCATGAGCTCGTATGCCGTGCGCGTCACCAACGTCACGCGTGACTTCAAGATCGACCACGGCCACGCCGGCAGCCTGAAGCACCGGGTCCTGACGCCCCGAGGTCAGCGTGCCGAACACTTCCGGGCCCTCGACGACATCACCCTGGAGATCCCGCACGGGTCCACCTTTGCGCTGATCGGTGCCAACGGCTCCGGCAAGAGCACCCTGCTCAAGCTGATCGCCGGCATCTTCCCGCCGAGCAGCGGCACCGTGCACGTCACCGGTCGGGTCACCGCCCTCCTGGAGCTCGGGGCGGGGTTCCACCCTGAGCTGACGGGTCGCGAGAACGTCTACCTGGCCGGCTCGATGAACGGCCGCAGCCGCGCCGAGGTGGACGCCGATGTCGAGGCCGTCAAGGCCTTCTCGGGCCTGGACGAGTTCTTCGAGCAGCCCGTCAAGGTCTACAGCTCAGGCATGTTCGTGCGCCTCGGGTTCGCCGTGGCGGTCCACCTCGACCCTGAGGTGCTGATCGTCGACGAGGTCGTGGCAGTGGGCGACGAGCAGTTCCAGCGGATGTGCTTCGACCACCTGCACGACCTGCGGCGACGAGGCGTGACCATCCTCTTCGTCTCGCACTCGCTCAGCCTCGTCGAACAGCTGGCGGACCACGCCGTGTGGATCGACGAGGGCACGGTGCGCCAGGTCGGGACGGCGCGCGAGGTCATCGACGGCTACCTGCAGCAGGTGAACCGCGAGGACCTCGGTCGGGCAGAGGACCTCGCGGGGGCGCAGGACCTCGATCCGGAGCAGGCCGACATCGCCGACGACCCGAACCGCTGGGGCTCGGGCGATGCCAGCGTCACGGACGTGGAGTTCCTCGACGCACGCGGCCACGCTACTGTCGCAGTCGAATTCGGTGCACCGTTGACCGTGCGACTCCACTACTCGACCCGCGAGCCGATCGACGACCCCAACTTCGGTCTGGCCATCTGGTCCGAGCAGGGGTGGCCGATCGGCGCGCCCAACACCCACCTGTCCGAGGTGGCGACAGGACGCGTGTCCGGAGACGGTTTCGTCGACTTCACGATGGACCGCGTCACCTTCGTGCCGGGACGGTTGTCGTTCACGGCCGCGATCACCGACCAGTCGACGACCCACGTCTTCGACTGGCGCGAGCGCGCGTTCGACCTCAAGGTGCTGCCGCACAGCGGACTCGAACCGACTGGGCTCGTCGAGGTCGCCGGTTCCTGGAGCGGTCCCCAGAGCACCTCGTGACCGGCGGTCAGCCCCTGACCACCGCCGTGGTCGTCACCTGGAACAGGCTGGCTCTGCTGAAGGAGTGCATCGAGTCGCTTCGCTGCCAAGACGTCGCGGCTAGTGAGTTCGACGTCCTGGTGGTCGACAACGCGTCGACCGACGGCACCGCGGAGTGGGTGGCCGCCCAGACCGACCTCCGCCTCCTGCGGCTTCCCACGAACCGCGGTTTCGCCGGTGGCATGGCCGCGGCCCTGGAGCAGGTGCGCACGCCCTACGTCGCGATGCTCAACAACGATGCGGTCGCCGAGCCGGCCTGGCTGCGTTCCCTCGTCGAGCCCCTGGTCGCCGATCCTGCCGTGGGCGCGACGACCTCGAAGATCCTGCTCGAGGGGACCGACCGGGTCCTTCAGTCCACCGGGGTCGTGGTCGACGCCGGAGGCCGCGGATCGGACCGTGGCTACCTTCAGCGCGACGAAGGTCAGTTCGACGGGCCGGCGTTCGCCGACGTCTTCGGGTTCTGTGGTGGCGCCGCGGCCGTGCGCACGAGTGCGGTGAGGGCCGTTGGCGGGTTCTGGGCCGACCTGTTCCTCTACTACGAGGACGTCGACCTCAGCTGGCGGCTGCGGCGCGGCGGTTTCCGCGTCACCTACGTCGCGAGCGCTGTCGCCGTGCACCGGCACGGCGCATCGTCACACCATGGCAGCGACCGGTTCTACTTCTACAACCTGCGCAACCGGCTCGCCGTCATGCTCGCCAACGCTCCCCTGTCGAGCCTCCTGGCGCAGGCCGCGCACCGTCGCGGGACGGATGAGGGTGAGGTGTCGCAGGGGCCTGCGCCTGAGCGACCGGCGCCGACCACCCGGGTGCGTGCCCGCGCCCTGGGGGGACTGTTCCGCATGATCCCGTCGGTCTGGCGGCGTCGCAGGAGCCTTCCGTCGGCTGCCGATAGGGTCGCCCCATGAAGGGGATCATCCTGGCTGGCGGCTCCGGCACGCGACTGCACCCGATCACACTGGGCATCAGCAAGCAGCTCATGCCCGTCTATGACAAGCCGATGATCTACTACCCGCTGTCGACGCTGATGATGGCCGGCATCCGCGAGGTCCTGGTCATCACCACGCCGGACGACCAGGGCCAGTTCCAGCGACTGCTCGGGGACGGTTCGAAGTGGGGCATCGAGCTGTCGTATGCCGCGCAGCCCAGCCCCGACGGCCTGGCCCAGGCGTTCATCATCGGATCCGACTTCATCGGGGACGACTCGGTCGCCCTCGTGCTCGGCGACAACATCTTCTACGGCACCGGCCTCGGCACAGCGCTGCGGTCGAACACCACGGTGAGCGGCGGCAACATCTTCGCGTACCACGTCACGGAGCCCTCGGCCTATGGCGTCGTGGAGTTCGCCGACGACGGCCAGGTGCTCTCGATCGAGGAGAAGCCGGAGCGGCCGAAGTCCTCCTACGCCGTGCCCGGCCTGTACTTCTACGACAACGACGTCGTCGAGATCGCGCGGAACCTCGAGCCGAGTCCGCGCGGCGAGCTCGAGATCACCGGGATCAACGACGCCTACCTCCAGCGCGGTGACCTCTCGGTCACGGTGCTCCCCCGGGGCACCGCGTGGTTCGACACCGGCACCTTCGAGGGACTGATGGACTCGGCGCACTTCGTCCACGTCGTCGAAGCGCGCCAGGGGCACAAGATCGGCTGCGTCGAGGAGATCGCCTGGCGCAACGGCTGGCTCAGCGACGACGAGTTCGCCGCACTGGCCGCATCGCTGGAGAAGAGCGGCTACGGCGTATACATGTCCGGGCTGCTCGAGGAGAAGCGGGGCACGCTCTAGTGGAGATCCGACCGCTGCGGATCGCGGACGCGTTCGAGATCACGCCACGTCAGTTTCCCGACGACCGGGGTGTCTTCCTCGAGTCCTACCGCGGGGACCGGCTGGCGGAGGTGATCGGGCACCGTCCGGAGATCGTGCAGACCAACGTGTCGGTCTCCTCGCGCGGCACGGTCCGTGGCATCCACTTCGCCGACGTCCCGCCCTCCCAGGCGAAGTACATCACCGCACTGAGCGGCTCCCTGGTCGACTACATCGTCGACATCCGGGTGGGATCCCCCACCTTCGGTCAGTGGGACTCGGTGCTCCTCGACACGATCGACCGTCGCGCGGTCTACCTGCCGGAGGGCATGGGGCACGCGTTCGCCGCGCTCGAGGACAACACCACGGCGATGTACCTCGTCACCGCTCCCTACACCCCGAGCCGCGAACACGGCATACACCCGCTGGACCCGGAGGTGGGGCTCCTGCTCCCCGAGGGGATGGAGACGCCGCTGCTCTCGCCGAAGGACGCCGAGGCGCCTAGCCTCGCCGAGGCCAAGGAGCAGGGACTGCTCCCGACGTATGCCGCGTGCTGCGAGTTCTACTCGTCCCTGGGCTGACGCCCGGAGCCGGCTGCGGATGGTCGATGGGTGGACTCCTCCGTTTGGTTGCATTTCACACCTACACGCCTTGAAAACAACCACTGACCTGCAGAATTGCCCAGCGGACACGAATGACGCTGACGTCGTGGTGTCCGGCCTTTGCCCCAATTGACGTTAAACTCACGATCGTTTGGGCCGACTACCAGCGGGAGGAGATCGGATGTCTGCCGTCCGTCGGGTACGCCGTGAGCGCGTCAACCGCTGGATGTGGGCTCTGGTCGACGCAGGTGTCTGGGTCGTCGCGGTGTTCATGGCTGCGTGGCTCAGGTTCGACCTCCAGCTGGCGCCGACCGTCGCCCCACCCCTGCTGTGGTTCACCGCCGTCGCCGTCGTGGCCCAGCTCGGGTTCGGCACCTTCTTCGGGCCCTATGCGGTCGGCCACGACCGTGGCTCGTTCGAAGAGACCTACGACGTGGGACGCACGGTGCTCCTCACGACGCTCGTCCTGATGACCTTGGTCTTCGGCCTGCACTTCGGACCTGTGCCCAGGAGCGTCCCGTTCACGGCACCGGCCTTCGCCATGCTCGGCATGTTCGCGGCCCGCTTCATCATCCGCACGATGCGCACGAGCAGGGCTGCCCACGCTCCTGAGGAACAGCGGGCGATCGTATTCGGCGCGGGCGAGGCCGGCCGCCGCCTCACGCGGAGCCTGATCCGCGACGTGGGCAGTGGCTACCAGCCGGTTGCCCTCCTCGACGACGACCGCGCGAAGGCCAGACTTCGCGTCGAAGGCATCAGGGTGCGCGGGTCGCGCGCCGACATGGGAGGGGTCGCGGCCAAGTACAGCGCGCAGACGTTGGTCATCGCCCTTCCACGGGCCGAGGCAAGCACCATCCGTGAGCTCACCGCCCTCGCCGAGGATGCCGGCCTGAAGGTGCTCACCCTCCCGCCCGTCCGGGACATCATCGATGGCCGGCCGACCGCTGGGGACCTTCGCGACGTCGACGTCGCGGACCTCTTGGGCCGACGCCCGATCGAGCTCGACATGGCGACCATCGCCGAGCAGATCGCCGGCAAGCGCATCCTCGTCACCGGTGCCGGCGGCTCGATCGGCTCCGAGCTGTGTCGCCAGATCGCGCGTTTCGGACCCGCCAAGCTGTTCATGCTCGACCGGGACGAGTCCGGACTCCAGGCCATCCAGATGAGCCTGCACGGTCACGGTTTGCTCGACAGCGACGAGCTCATCCTGGCCAACATCCGCGACGTCGAGGCGATGGACCACGCGTTCAACCGAGCCCGGCCTGACATCGTCTTCCACGCGGCCGCGCTCAAGCACCTGCCACTGCTCGAGTCCCACCCGCTGGAGGCGTGGAAGACCAACGTCCTCGGCACCCTGAACGTCCTCGAAGCAGCCTCCCGCGTCGGGGTCGGCACGTTCGTCAACATCTCCACGGACAAGGCCGCCAACCCGATCTGCGTTCTCGGCTACAGCAAGCGGCTGGCCGAGCGGATCACCGCGGACTTCTCCCTCCGCTTCCCCGGTCGCTACGTCTCGGTGCGGTTCGGCAACGTGCTGGGCTCACGCGGATCCGTGGTCCACGCCTTCACGGCCCAGATCGAGCGCGGTGGCCCGATCACCGTCACCCACCCCGACGTCGAGCGCTTCTTCATGCTGATCCCCGAAGCCTGCCAGCTCGTGCTCGAGGCCTCCTCGATCGGCCGAGACGGCGAGGTCATGGTGCTCGACATGGGCGAGCAGGTGAAGATCGTCGACGTCGCCAAGACCCTCCTGCGGATGTCCGGCCGGCGCGACATCGACATCGTCTACACGGGCCTGCGCCAGGGCGAGAAGCTCGGCGAGGAGCTGTTCTCCGCCAGCGAGCAACGCAAGCCCACGAGTCACGCACTGGTGTCCAGCGTCGACGTGCCGGCCATCGACCGCTCGGAAGTCCTGGAAGCAGGTCCGTCGAGCCACGCGGCAGCAGCGGACTGGATGCGCAAGGAGTCGACCGCTCGGGCACCGCTGGGTGCCACTTTGTGATGGAACGCATCTACCTCTCCAAGGCGGACATCACTGACGTCGAGGAGTCGTTCGTCCTCGATGCCATCCGCTCGGGTTGGGTGGCTCCGCTCGGACCCCACGTCGACGCCTTCGAGTCGGAGGTAGCAGAGCGTCTCGGAGTCGCCGGCGCCCTCGCCCTCTCGTCCGGCACGGCTGCCCTCCACCTGGCCCTGCTGCACGTGGGCGCCAAGCCAGGCACGGTCGTCGTCGTGTCATCGATGACATTCGCCGCGAGCGCCAACGCCATCGCATACACGGGCGCCGAGCCGGTCTTCGTCGACTCGCAGGCCTCCGACGGCAACGTCGACCCGACCCTGCTGCTCGAGGCGGTGGACACGCTCCGCCGCGAGGGCAAGCAGATAGCGGCAGTCATGACGGTCGACCTGTTCGGCCGTGCCGCCGACTACGCAGCCATCGTGGGGGCTCTCGAAGAACGCGAGATCCCGCTCCTCGAAGACGCAGCCGAAGCCCTTGGCGCTGAGTACGAAGGGGCAGCGGCCGGATCCTTCGGTCGTGCGGCAGCGCTGTCCTTCAACGGCAACAAGATCATGACCACGTCGGGCGGGGGCATGTTGGTCAGCAACGACCTCGAGCTCCTCGACCGTGCTCGGTATCTCTCCACGCAGGCTCGCCAGCCTGTCCCCTGGTACGAGCACACCGACATCGGCTACAACTACCGCCTGTCCAACCTGTTGGCAGCCTTGGGCCGAGGTCAGCTGTCTCGCCTCGACGACATGATCGCCCGTCGCAGAGAGATCCGGAAGACATACGCCGCTGGATTGGCCGACGTGCCCGGCCTTCGCCTCCTGGGCGAAGATGGGCCGCGTGGCTCAGAGGCAGACAACTGCTGGCTCACCTGTGTGGTGCTTGACCCTGACGAAGCGACCGCTCACGCGGGCGATGTGATCGCCCACCTGGAACGGGAAGACATCGAGGCCCGTCACCTGTGGAAGCCGATGCACGCGCAACCGGTGTTCGCCGAAGCGCGATCTTTCCGCAACGGCGTCTCCGACCGCTTGTTCGCGAATGGCATCACCCTCCCCAGCGGCTCGATCCTGTCGGAGCCGGACGTGGAGCGCGTGATTCTGAGTTTGCGGCGCGCGCTGAGGGCCTTGTGATCAACTGCCACGACGAGGGGTCTGTACCGAGAGGCTTGGTCTCACCGGACATCTACTTCACGCCTGCCTATGGCGGTGTCGACGCCTCCGAGGCCAACGGCACGTGGAGGCTGCTGGAGATGTTCGACGGCGGGTGGCTGATCCCCCTTGCCGTTCGTCCCCTTGCAAATGGCGTGAAGGACGCCACTTCGCCCTATGGCTACTCGGGCGTCTATGCCGCCGCAAATCTGTCGGATCGCGACCTCGACACTGCCTGGCGCGAAACCATCACGGCGTTGTCTGATCTCGGGATCGTGAGCGCGTTCCTCCGGCATTCCCCTCTCGTTCAGCAAGCACCCCGAACCGCGAACCAGGTCTCGGTGGTCGAGGACCACCCCACGACAGCGGTCGACATCGGCCCCGAAGAGGGCATGTGGGAACGTATGGAAGGCCGAAGCCGGACCGCTGTGCGAAAGGCGATCAAGGCGGGATATACGAATGCCGTCCGCCCGGTGGCCGGCGAGGACCTTGTCGAAGGAAGCCCGTTCCGAAACCTCTACGAGAGCACGATGACGCGGCGAGAGGCGGTGCCCTCGTACACATTCTCGGATGGCTACTACACCAAACTGCTTACAGCCCTTGGTCCGAACCTGGCGATCTCCGAGGTCATCTCCCCCGACGGCACGACTCACGCTGCTGCCCTGCTCATGCGACACGGTCGCTTCCTGCACTATCACCTGTCAGGTTCACAGGTCGAAGCAGCGCGGTTGGGTGTCAACAACCTGCTCCTCTGGGGGGCGCTCAAGTACGCGGGCACCATTGGCGTGACTCAGTTTCACCTCGGTGGCGGACTCAGGGGCGAGGACGCCCTCTTCAAGTTCAAGAGGGCCTTTGGTGGACGCCGATTCACCTATTCAGCCACGGGACTGGTCGTGAATGAAGCTGTGTATGACGACCTCGTTGGGCGCTCCCTGGGTTCACGTGCCCACCTGGGCGAGCGTCGCCACTTCCCGGCGTATCGAGCGGGAGGCTGAAATGTCTGGCCCCCACTCCGCTTATGCGAGACACGTCAAGAGGCCCTTGGACGTCATCGGCGCCGTTGCTCTGGGCGTGCTTCTCTCCCCGGTCTATGCGACCTGTGCGGTCCTCATCCTGTTGACCAGTGGTCGACCGATTCACTTCCATCAAGTGCGGGCCGGAAGGCAAGGGAACCCATTTCGGGTCCACAAGTTCCGCACCATGCAGGTGGGAACCGAGGCCAAGTCGAACAACTATCCGACTGCTGCGATGGTGACGCCGATCGGCAGCCTCCTGAGGAGACTCAGCCTCGACGAGTTGCCACAGCTGCTGAACATCGTGAACGGCCAGATGAGTTTTGTAGGCCCACGACCCGCTCTCCCATCCCAGGTCGAGAGGTATTCGCCGCGACAACTGGGACGGTTGGAGGTCCGGCCCGGGCTGACGGGACTTGCCCAGGTGCGGCACAGGAACAACGCACCCTGGTCGCTGCGGATTGAGTCGGACCTCGAGTACATCGAGACCCTCTCCTTCCGGCGGGACTGTCTCATCGTGGCGATGACCCTGCCCAAGGCCCTCCTGGGCGAAGGCGTCATCATCGGTCAGTCTGCCGTGGACGTGGACGACCTCAAGGACGGTCCACGTACGAAGAGCGGCCCCCATGCGTAGCAGCGACCCACAGGCGGCGCTTGGGTCTTCGGCCGCTGAGATCGGATCCGACTTCGAGCTCGTGGGCGGTGAGTACCTCACGAGGACGACCGGGGTCCTCCCGTGGGACGGCCCGCTCACCAGATACGTGGCCAACGGACGCCAGGCACTTTCGCTGACCGCGGAGTCGTTGTGGCGTCGCGGCCTGCGCACAATCCATGTGCCTGGCTACCTGTGCGACAGCATGATCGAGCCGTTCGCCAAGGACTGGAAGGTTGTCGCGCTTCCGACGACGCCCGACCTGGAAACCCCGCCTGACGCCATCGGATCACTGAAAGACTCAGTCCTGTTGAACGCCCCATACTTTGGACGCGGCCCTTCGGGTGACATGGTCGCCGCGTTGCGCGCCGCTCGAGGCGCTGGTGTTGTGGTCGTCACCGACGAGAGCCACAGAGTGCTGGACGAGCCCTGCATTGAAACCGATATCCGAGTAGCCAGCCTGCGGAAGCTGCTGCCGGTATTTGATGGTGGCTACGCCATTGGGCTTCCCACGGAGGACACGCAGGTCGGCCCCTCGAACAGTGACGCCGTTGCCCAGCGACGTAAAGCAATGAGCACCAAGACGGCCAACCTGTCGGAGCCCCAGCCACAAAGCAGCCACCTGCCCATGTTCCACGAGTCCGAGCGCGCGCTAACGGTCGACCTGACGCCTCGCGCGATGAGCGCGCCTACGCTAAACCTCCTCCGACGACTTGATCTGCCCAAGTTGGCCGTCCGTCGCCGACGAAACGCCGAAGCCCTCGTCAGGGCGCTGGGCCGGCATTCAGCGCTCCGCATCCTGAATCCACCGAGCGCCACAACCAACCCCTCCCATATCGTTCTGGAGGTTCCGGATCCACAAGCCCTCCGTGACTGGCTGGCCCGGAGGCGGATCTACTGCCCCATCCACTGGCCGCCTTCGGAACTGCTGCCTGACGTATCAGACTGGCCCCAAAGGTTTCTCTCCGTCCCCATAGACCATCGCTACGGTGTGGCGGACATGAACCACGTGGGCACCGCAGTGCATAAGGGCCTTGAATCGCTCAAGGCCACCCGAACGACGAGGAGTCGCTGATGTTGGGCAAGCACATTCGCCTTCGTCCCATCGAAAGCACCGACCAGGCATTCATCACCGACCTCAACAGCGACCCAGTAGTGCGTTCGAACGTGGTTGGTTGGGACTGGCCTACATCCCTGCAGGAACAGGAGACCTGGTTCCGTTCACCCTCGCAGCCCAACACTCGGCGCTGGATGGTCGATGAGATCGAGGGTGGGCCTATTGGACTCACCGGACTATGGGACATCGACTGGCACAATCGCAACGCTCTGACCGCCCTGAAGTTGGGCGGGAGCGAAAATGTCCGAGGACGAGGACTCGGCACGGACGCAATCATGACGGTGATGGCATTCGCCTTCTACGACGTTGGGCTCCAACGCCTCCACTCCACAATCCTGGCCACCAACCGTCCGTCCATCAAGGCGTACACCAAGCATTGTGGTTGGACGATCGAGGGGACAGCACGTAAACACGTTTGGCGGCATGGAGGCTTCACGGACCTCCTGTATGTCGGCATCCTCAAGGAGGACTTTGATGTCCTGCCCGGCGCCGACACCTACATACGAAGCATCACAGACCTTGAAGCGGCCCAGGGGCACCCTCAGTGAGAATCTCTCGCCCTTTCGCTCGCGAAAGTCGTTTGGACGAATGACTGCAGGTCGTGAGAGAGCCCTGCTCACGTCGACGATTCCGGTCACACTGGACAAGTTCCATCGCGAACTAATTCGACAGTTGGCCGACCGCTACGACGTTCATATCGTTTCCTCGGCGGGCCCGTCATTGGAGGCCCTGAGACGAGATCTCGGCGTCACGGTGCATGCCCTAGACATGTCTCGCGAGATCTCCCTCTGGTCAGACATTTCTGCTCTCTATCATTGGATCCGCCTCGTCAAGCGAGTTGGTCCAAGCGTCGTGATCACGGCTACGCCCAAAGCCAGCCTCCTCGGCCAAGCCTCGTCGTGGATGTTCAGGGTGCCACAGCGGATGTACTACCTCGGCGGTCTCCGCCTCGAGGGCGAGGTTGGTATTCGGCTCAAGGTTCTCAGCAGCATGGAAATGCTGACGGCAGCGATGTCGACTGTGATCGTGGCAAATTCCCCCTCACTGGCGAGCAAATTCACCGAAATGGGTCTTGCGCCTGCATCGAAGGTTCATCGGACTACACCGGGCAGCAGTCACGGTGTCGACTCGGAGCACTTTGCCCCGCGCCCGCCGGACACGGTGCTCGCTCAGTCTCTCGGCATCCTGCTGGGTAACCCAGTCATTGGCTTCGTAGGGCGACTGACTCATGACAAGGGTCTCGACACCTTGGTCACGGCAGCTGAGATGCTGAAGAGCCATGCTCCCGACGCCCAGCTGCTTGTGGTGGGCTCCCAAGACGAGCCTGACTCAAGGCGCTACTTGGCGTTACTACGGTCGTCGGGGCTCAGGGTGGTTACCGTCGACTTCGTCGAGGATGTGCGGCCGTTTCTCTCCCTCATGACGTTTCTTGTTCTTCCTTCCCTGCGAGAAGGATTTCCCAATGTTGTACTGGAAGCTGCAGCAATGGGCATCCCGGCCGTGACCACGACCGCTACCGGTGCGGTGGACAGCGTGACCGATCGGGAGACGGGCTTGGTCGTGCCGGTCAACGACGCCAGAGCGCTTGCGGATGCCGCGTCATTCCTCCTCGAACATCCCGACGAATGCCGCGACTTTGGGCGGGCTGCGCGGGAACGGGTCACCCGGGACTACAGTCCCCACGACGTCGTCAGATCGCTCCTTGCTCCGCTGCGGAACATCTGAGGGCCGTAACCTCGGCCCACTGGCCGGCAGCCCTAGCGAGGAGCTGCCAACACCCGATCGACCGCCCGGCGAATCTCGGGTTCCAGGGACATGACGAACGGCACCGAGAGGTGCCCACCGTCACGATAGGCAAATCGGCCGTCCCTGAAGGTCGAACATGTAGGCCCGCCGCAGATGCTGTCGAACAGGTTCAGTGTCGACATCCCGGGGAACTGGGCGACCGCGGCATCTTCTACACCGCTCGTCAGCTCGGACTCGAGTCTGAGCTTTTCAGTCGGTGCGGATGTCGCGCACTTCGACGAATCCCGGGCGGCGGTGATGGCAGGACAGAGTCGCAGGTCAAAGTTTGCGAAGTGGGGCACCGTATTCACGAGCAAGGTGGGGACACCCGCCTCGGCCCAAGGCGTAAGAAGGCTGGAGACTCCCTGGCCCCAGAGGGCTGCCTTCCGTTGGAGAGACGATGTGGACTGCTCGCCATCCAAACTGGCCGATCGCCGACCGTCCAAACTGTCGAAGCGCACAACGGTGCTGTAGATGTAGTCCGTGGATGCGCTAGCCAGCATGACCAGCGCAGGCCGCGTCCGCACCACCTCTGCAGCCCAGGCCCGAATGAAAGCGTTGCAGGCCTGGGTGTCGTGCCCGGCGGTGAGGTAGGTGGAAGAAACATCAGCGAACGGGCAACCACCATAGGTTGCCAGCACCAGATTCAGGTGCCGCTCGCGGGCAATACTGAGGGCAGGCTCGGCGAACTGACCAGCGTTGGAGTCTCCCAAGAGAAGCAGGGTGCCCTTGGCTGCGGGAACGGTCCACGTGCATTTCTGTGTCTGCGCCGACCCAGGAAGGTTGGCCGTGCAGAGTTGCGTCGAGTCGAGGTGTGGCCTCGCGTCGATCGCGAGCTGGCGGATGCGAGCTGGCGGATGATCCGCTGAGATCAACAGCGCCCCGAACGCACCGCTCGGCACCAAGGTGCACACCACGGCCAACGCGGCTGCCCGAAACCCAACAATCCTCCGGTTGCGCCGGATGGGACTCTCGACCACGACCCCAGTGAGCCACGCGAGGACGAGACCGGTGAGTGCAGCGCCAACGACGGCCCAAGCCGGAGCCTGCGGAGCCAGCAGCCTGAGAAACACGATCAATGGCCAGTGCCACAGGTACCACGAATAGGACTGGTCGCCCACCCAGACAAGCCACCTCTGGCCCAGAATGCCGCTCACGTAGCCTCCGGGTCGGCATCCGCCAGAGAGAATCAACGCGGTAGAAATCACTGGAAGGAGAGCCGCATAGCCGGGAAATGGGGTCGCGCTGTCGAAGGCCACCACCGTCACGACGAGGCCGACTAGTCCCACCAGTCCGGACAGCTCGGATAGTCGCCTGCCAAGGATCTCCCTGATTCGGCTCTCCGAGAGGGCAATCACGGCCCCGGCGCAGAACTCCCACGCGCGGCTGGGAGACCCGAAGAAACCAAAGCGACTGTTGACCGTGAGAAAGTGGAAGGGCGCCCCTGCTGAGAAGGTCAAATAAACACAGAGGGCCAGGGACATGGCTGCCACGGCCCCAATCACCATGACAAGAGTCTGTCGAGGCGATCGGCTCAGCCGCTTTGCAAGGCGCCAGCTCACCAACATGAGCAGGGGGAAGACAAGGTAGAACTGCTCCTCGACCGCCAAGGTCCACATGTGTAGCAACGGGTTCGCCTCGGCCGCGGTATCGAAATAGCCGCCGGTCATGAAAAACAATGCACCGTTGGCACTGAAGAGCGCGGAAGCCACCCCCGTCCTCGCCACCGTTTGGAGGTTTCCCAGGGGTGTCAGCACAAGAGCCGACCCCGCCGCCACGAAGAGCAGGACTGCACAGAGCGCTGGAAGGAGGCGCCGAACCCGTCTCGCGTAGAAGGCCGCCAGGGAGAGAGTGTTGGTGTCGGCGAGCTCTGCTGCCAAAATCCGTGTGATGACAAAGCCTGACACCACGAAGAACACGTCGACGCCGACAAAACCACCCGAGTCCCGAAAGATCGAGTGATAAGCCACCACCAGCGTTACAGCGATCCCTCGCAAACCCTGGACGTCGGCGCGGAACGCATGAGCGGGTGCTGAGGCCCTTTGAAGGGGCTCCCGGTGTTCGGGGCGGACGATCGTCTGGCCAGTCACTGGCGAGGTCCTTCTCTGTGGTTTCTTGGGTCGGCCGCCCCGCTTCGAACGGCGTCACGAACTGGATCAATCGCTGGCGGGAGGGCGGCGTCGGAATTCAGGGACGCCCCCCAGGCCAGTGCGGCGAGGGCAATGGTTCCCGAACCTGACAACGGCCACCAGTTGACCGAAACGCCGGCTGCGAGGACGACTACGACCACCGCCAAAGGCTGTCGGCCTGCACGCCGCGACGCCAACACGGCTCGCCAGCAAAGGATGCCGAACAGGAGCGCCGCGATGGCGCCGACCTCTCCCCAGATGCCCAGATAGACCACATGCGATCGCACCAGCGCGTCGCCGTCGTGAAGGCTTGAGTAGCTCGCGAGATTTGTCAGGCCAACGCCGCTGAGTGGGTGGATCAGGCCCTCGTGCAGGCTGTAGACAGCGGCGTCCATGCGCGACTGCAGCGATTCGGACTCTGCCTGTGCTTCGGCGAACCGACCCGTGAACGTGCCCGCCCACGACACCACCCTCGCGCCAATCCACGTCGCCAGAACCACAAACAGCGCGACTCTGGCCCAGCCCGCGATCGAGCGCCTCGTGAGCAAGCGACCAGACACCAGCACCAGTGCCGCCACAGCCAAGTCAAGATAGGCGCCCCGCGACTGGGAAACGACCACTCCAGCGCCGCACACGATCGCACTGGCTGCATGGAGAATCCTCCAGCGCGGAGAGTCCCGGAGTAGGCCCACCACCGCAAACACGAGACAGATCGCCGCAACCATGCCCACGCCATTGGCATTCTGTCCTGCGGTTGACGTGGTCCGGTCCACGAGCAGTTCGGGGGTGAGATAGGCGACCCAGGACAGGACGACTCCTGCGGGCGCCGCCACCCTGGCCATGTGCGCTACGTCCATCGACAGAACTGTGACTGCGGTGGCGGCGGTCACGGCGTGGAAGACAGCCTGGAACAGCGATAGTGCCGACGATTCGCCGTGCGGAAGAGCCAGCAGGACAACAAGGTTGACCAGGCCGAAAGTGATGACGAGCTTCCTCGCCCGTCCGTCCGCGACGTTGCCCTGACGACCAATCGAACCCATGAGGACACCAACACACAGCGCCGAACCCAGATTCTCCGACTGACTGGCAATGAGCGCACCTCCGGGGAGGTGGCTGGCAAAGGGAGCAGCCAACGACATGGCGACGGCCGTCCTTGGGGCGATGTGTCCGAGCGCGAGGCACCCGATAAGACCAATGAGGGGCCGCAGGAGGGGCCGAAGACTCAGTAGGCCGAAAACGTAGAGCCCACCGAGCAGGCCCACCGCGGCAAGGATCAATGCCACATCGAGAATGCGGACCCGACGCCCCCTGAGCAAGGTCATCGTGCGCGCTCGGGCGATCCCAGCGGGACACGGCTCAGGTTCCCGTTCACCAATTGGTAGACCGCGTCACAAGCCTGGAGTGTATCGAGTCGGTGGGCAACGGTGACGACACTCAGGTGTCCGCGTAGCCCGTCAATCGTCTCGACGATATCCGCTTCGGTGCGCTGATCAAGAGCCGCCGTAGGTTCGTCAAGGATGAGGAGGGACGGCCGCCGATACAGCGCGCGAGCGATCCCCAAGCGCTGTCGCTGGCCCACCGAGAGTCGGCTGCCACCCTCGCCCAGCTCGGTGTCGAGTCCTTCGGGAAGACCCTCCACGAAAGCGCCCATTGATGCCGACCTCAGGCTTTGCCAGATTCTTTCCGAATCAGGGTCGTCGTCACCTAGCGCGACGTTCTTGGCAAGAGTCTCGTCCAACAGGAAAACGTCCTGCGGAACATAGCCCACTCGCCGCAACCACGCCTCGTCTGCCACCCCGATATCGGCTGCGCCGTACGTCACCTGTCCCGCGGTCGGCTTGAGCAGGCCAAGGAGGAGGCCGAGGAGGGTGCTTTTGCCGCCGCCCGAGGGACCGGTGATGGCAACGTGCGACCCAAATGGCACGCTGAAGGAAACACCTTCGAGCACCGGGACGCCCTCCTCGTAGGAGAAGGAGACGTCCACGACGGCCAGGGCGCCTTCCGAGGGAAGCGGCTCAGCATCCCGATGATGCTGGCGTCCGGCATCGGCGATCTCCGCCAGCTCGTGGCCCACCTGTTCGGAAAGGCTCAGGCCTGTTCGCAGCTGGTTGACGGTGCCCAGACAGCGCGCCAGGGCTGGCAGGATTCGCAGCCCAGCGACAACGTACAAGGCAATCAGAGAGAGGCTGCCTTTGGAGTCCCCGCTGTGAAGCACGAATACGAGGGCAGCGAGGATGGCACCAAACAGTGCCACCTCAAGCGTGAGCCGCGGAACGTCGTTCAACACCGCGATAACCCTCTGCGCGCGAACCATGTTCGTACGCGCGCTGGCTATCGAGCCAAGCGCTTGGTCGCGCGCACCAGCAACCGTGAGCTCTCTGATCCCCCGCAGAACGTTGGCGCCATGGGTGTAAACCGATGAGACCTCCCTGCCGAACTTGTCAGCGCTTCGTGCCGCAGTGCGCATGCTGGCGAAGGTGAAGGCACCAGCGACCAGTGCTAGATAGGCCAGGACCAGCAGGGCGGCCACCGGGCTGGCCACAAAGAGAGCGGCGGCCAGCGCAAGACACGTGGTCCCGTCAGCGACGACCAGAATGATGGAGTTGAGCCCTGAATTGGTCGCGATGTTGACGTGGGAGATTGCTCTGGAAAGAAGTTCAGATGAGTTGCGTCCCAAATGAAAGGAGAACGGCGCGTAAGCATATCCGCGAAGCAGCCGCGAACTCAGCAGCACCTCGGCTTCGGCAACCTTTCCGCTCCACCAGTAGCGAAAGGCGAACGTCATCATCGAGCGGGCGATCATCAGTCCGATCGCCACACAGACCAGAGCAGTCGGGCCGATGGGCAGTCGGATGGGCAGCTGGACGCTGGTGCCCCCGGTGAGCGTGGTGAAGACTGGAAGAAGGAGCAGGACTGATGCGAAGTCCAGCAGCGACAACAAGATCGAGATCACGGTTGCCGTGACAACAGACCGGCGGACCTCCTGAGGAAAGAGACGCAGGAAGCGCAGCAGGTCAGTCCTCACCTGCTCCTCCGGGCAAGCGCAACGGCTTCACGCAACATCGCCTCAGTTGCCGATGTGGAGGCCTCCCACGAGTAACCCGTCACCCTGTGTCGCGCTGCACGGGCCATCTCAGCTCGCTCTCGGTGATTTGATGCCATGAACTCGATCCCGGCCGCCAACGCCTCGGGATCGTTCGGCTGTACAAGCAGCCCGTTTTCGCCCGAGTTGACCAACAGGCTGGTCCCCCCGACATCGGTGGCCACCACAGGCAGCCCGGCCGCCAACTCTTCGAGGATAGCGTTCGACAACCCCTCAGTCCGCGACGGATGAATCGCGAACTGGGCTCCTTTCAACTCCGCAGGGACATCGGCCGGATGCCCGACGAACGTCACCTCGTGAACGACGCCCAGATCCGCAATGCGCTGACGCGTCGGCTCGAGGTGATCTCCCTCCCCGATCAGACGCACCGAGAGAGGGCTGCGCACTCTACTCAGGGCGTCCGCGAGGACGTCATGGCCCTTGTACCAGCGGAAGTTGGCTACGACGACGGCGGTGGGAGGGGTAGGCGTGGGATCAGCCGACCATCCGGGTATGTCGACGCCATTCGCCACGAAGCGCACAAGGTCGGATGTCGCCCCCCACGAGATCGCGTGCTCACGGAGCTGGGGAGCATTGATGGTGACGAGGTGTGCATCCCTCACAGCCCATCGGAACAGTCTCGACGCGATGCCGAACCGCGTCGATGACACTTCGCCGCGGAAGGCTGCGACACGTGCGGTGCGACGCAAGGGGGTGGTCATGAGCAGAGTGGGCCACACGGCTCCAGCAAGCCACGCATAGACGACGTCGGGCCGCATTCTCCAGAGCGTGAACGCCAGCCGAGGGAAAATGGCAAGATTCCGACCCGTGCTCGTTGGCAGCCTCAGCGGGCGAGCGACAGTCCAGGGAACATCTCCGGCATCAAGTACCTCGGTCAGGGGACCTCCAGTCGTCAGAAGGATGACGCGAACGTCATGCCCGCGGCCCTTCAGAGCGCAGGCCAGCCTGACGAGTTGCCCCTCCGCCCCCCCGCGATTGGCGCTGCCGATTGCAAAGGCGATGCGCATTGGAGACTCAACGGCCGTCATGCCGGCACTCGCGGTGGCCTGGTGTGAACGGCATCCAGCCATAGTTCCAACATGAGCAACGCATACAGGCGGGGGGCGTGGTTGACGCCATTCATGTGCTGGTCGATCAGCCCCTGCACCTCTGAGGCATCGAACCAGCCGAGCCTGACCCCCGTGCCGTTCGGCAGCAGGTCTGCCAGCATGGACCGCAGGGGTCCGCGCAGCCATGCATCGAGCGGTATGCCGAAGCCCTGCTTCCGACGATAGATCAGCTCCTGCGGCAGCCACGGGCCGAGGGCCTTCTTGAAGAGGTACTTCGTCTCACCGTTGCGCACTTTGAGGTCGCCAGGCAGCGCTGCCGCCCACTCCATGAACGTGTGGTCGAGCAGTGGGCTGCGAGCCTCGAGGGAGACCGCCATGGTGGTGATGTCGACCTTGGGCAGTAGGTCACCCGGCAGATAGGAATAGGTGTCCATGGCGAGGATGCGGTTGACCACGTCCGTCTTGCCGTGGTCATCCCACAGCTGCTCCAACAACCCGTAGCTGTCCTGCCCGCTGACACGTCGCCGCAGGTCCGCCGTCATTACGCGGTCTTTGGCCTCGTGGTCGAAGTACGACATGAGCCGCCCATAACGTCGAGCTGGGACGGCCTCAGCCATGACCGTGGCAATGCGGTGAGCCCTCGCCAGCTGCCTGGATCGCTTGGCAATCGGCGCGAGGCCGCGACTCGCCCACCCAGCGGGACGCGACGCATAGCGAGCCCAGGCCGGTTGTTGGCTTGAAAGGAATGCGCTGTACCGCGTGTAGCCCCCGAGGGCCTCGTCGCCACCATCCCCGTTCAGGGCCACGACAACGTTTGCCCGAGCCATCTGAGCCAGGTAGTAGCTCGGAATCGCCGACGAGTCTGCGTAGGGCTCGCCGAACATGCTGGCGATCTTCGGGAGCACGTCCAACGCATCGGGGCGGACGATCTGCTCGTGGTGTTCGGTTCCGTACTGCTCCGCCACCTGTCGTGCAAACGGGAGTTCGTTGTGCGACTCCTCGTCGAACCCGATGGAAAAGGTCTTCACGGTTCCAGCCGACACCTTGCTCATGGCCGCAACGATGGCCGAAGAGTCGAGGCCGCCCGAGAGGAAGGCCCCAAGCGGCCGCTCGCTCATCAGTCGAACGGAGACCGACTCGAGGAGGCGTTCGCGCAACTCCTCGCCGAGCTCCTCTTCGGGCACGTCGTGCTGAGCCCCGGTCTCGGAGTACTCCAGCTGCCAGTACCGCGACACGGTGACGCGGCCATGCTGGTAAACCGCCAAGTGGCCGGGCGGAACCTTGCGAACACTCTTGTAGATGGACCAGGGCGCTGGAACGTACTGGTAGGTGAGGTAGTGGCTCAGCGCAACCTCGTCGATGTCGCGACCGGTCCGCTCGTCGACGAGCAAGGAGTTCAGTTCGGACGCGAAGGAGAGTCCGTTCGTATCCTCACGGTAGAAGAGCGGCTTCTTCCCGAGCCGGTCGCGGACCAGCACGAGGCGCTTGTCCTTGCGATCCCAGATGGCGATCGCGAACATTCCGCGGAGGTGCTGCACAAACTCCAGGCCGTACTCTTCGTACAGGTGCGGAATGCACTCGCTGTCCGAGTCGCTGGCGAGACGGTGCCCCTTGGTCTCAAGGTCCTTTTGCAGCTCACGATAGTTGTAGATCTCGCCGTTGAAGACACAGACAACGTCCTGGCCCTCGCCGAACACAGGCTGAGAGCCTCCGACGACATCGATGATCGACAACCGCCGCATCGCGATGGCCGCGTCTGTGTCTCCGTACGCACCCTGGTCGTCAGGTCCGCGATGCACCATGGCATCGCACATCTCGTGGATGAGTTGGTCCCGTCGTGGGCTCTGAGGCTCAATCGCCCCGACGATGCCGCACATCATTCACTCCATCTCGATAGATCTTCACGTGCGATTCGACCACGACACCTACACCGCGAAGGCGCTTGGCGCGCTCAACGACTGCAGCGTCTCTCACGGCAGCGCCTTCGCCGAGCACCACGCGAAGGGCTTCGGCGAGTAGGTCTGGACGCTTTGCGGGTACGACTCTGCCGAGCTCGCCGACCAGTTCCACGGCATCGCCGGTGGACGTGGTAACCACCGAGCATCCTTGCGCCATGGCTTCGCCGATAGCGTTGCTCGACCCCTCCTGATGTGATGGTTGCACGTACACCCGTGCGGCCTGGAGGTACGGCCGGGTATCCCGAACACCTCCAACGATCTCCAGCGGCACCGCTTGGATTGCGGCTCGCGCAACCAGTTCTTTGTGGAGAGGCCCTTCACCGACGATGAGGACGCCCACATCCTCGCCCCCGGCTCGCACCTGAGCGGCGGCCTCGATCAGGTCGAGGTGACCCTTGACCGGCCGCAGGTTCCCCACCGACACCAGATGATGCCGCGCCAGAGACAGCTGAGCCGCCTCCACGCGATCGAAGCGCCAGGACTCAAGTCCGTTAGGGACCATGCGGTAGCCACTGCGAGGTCGGTGCCGCCGGCCCTGCCAATACTCCACGACCGCCGGCGAGTTCCCCACGATCACGTCGGTCCGCCAGGCCGCAAACCGTTCGACGGCATCGAACGCACGGTTCCCAGAATGAGCACCCATATTTCGACGCCACGCGACGACAAACGGCCGGGCTCGTCCGCCGGACGCGAGCAGAGGTGCAAGCACGTGTGCGCGGGCCATCATCGCGTGCACGACGTCATAGTTTCCGTGCCTCAGTGAGCGCCCGAGGCGGTAGGCGGCCAGCGCCGGAGCAAGCGCGCGCACGAACCTGGCCGACCCACTCGGTGACAGCACGTGAACCGGTGCCGACGCAAAGTCCTGGGTTGCGAGGCGCCCATCCAGCAGGAACACATCAACGTGGACACCGTGCTCGGCCAGGCCCCGTGCAAGCAAGGCAGCCTGCGACTCCGTGCCTCCATTGGTTGCCGCGCTCAAGACGAACGCGACCCGGAGCCTGGCCATGCTAGTCAGTCCGACCAAGCGCAAGGGCAGTCGTCACAAGCGTTCCGCCGTCGCGCTGTCTTCGATGACGCCCCGGGTGTCGAGCAGAACTCGACTGCTCGTCGCCAACGACTCGAGGTCGTAGGTTGAATGCGTCTGAAGCAGGACGACGATGTCTGCTTCGGCAGCAGCGATGACCGCATCTTCCTCGGTCTTGAGGCTGACACCGCCGGTTCCCTTGATCTCCCACTCGGGCACGAACGGGTCGTGGTAGGACACATCGGCGCCCCATTCCAGCAGGCGCTTGGCCACCGGGTCGGCAGGGCTCTCCCGACGGTCAGAGATGTTTGCCTTGTACGTCACGCCCAGCAGGAGGACCTTCGCCCCGTTCACGGCGATTCGGCGCTCATTCAGCGCTTGCCACACTCTGTTCGCCACATAGAGCGGAGCCGCGGTGTTGATCTCCTCGGCAAGCTCGACCATGCGGAAGGCGTAGCCAAGTCGTGCCTTCACCCGGTGGCTCAGATACGACGGGTCGACCGGAATGCAGTGCCCACCAACGCCAGGTCCGGGGCGGAAAGCCATGTAGCCGAACGGCTTGGTGGCCGCGCAGTCGATCGCGTCCCACAGGTCGATGTCGAGCTCGTGGGAGAACCGGACCATCTCGTTGACGAGGGCAATGTTGACGTGGCGGAAGGTGTTTTCGAGCAGCTTGGCCATCTCGGCCTCCTTGGCTCCCTTGGCCTCGACGACGGTGTCGATGAACTCCGCATAGAAGTCCCGCGCCGCCACGGTGCACGCTGGCGTCAGGCCGCCCACGACCTTGGGGGTGTTCTGCACCCCGAACTCGTGGTTACCCGGGTCGATGCGCTCGGGAGAAAAGGCGATGTTGAGATCTCGGCCCGCAATCATTCCGTCCCGGAGAACCAAGGGCGCGAAGACCTCCTCCGTGGTGCCCGGGTACGTCGTTGACTCCAGGATGACCAGTGCTCCGGGGCGGACGTGCTGCCCAATCGCACGCGCGGCGCCCTCCACGGGACGAAGGTCTGGACCGCCGTCTTCGCTGAGAGGCGTCGGGACGCACACGACCACCACGTCAGCATCCGCGATGCTCGAGGCGTCTGTGGTCGCGATGAAGCCTGCCGCGAGCCCGGTCTTCAGTTCTTCATCCGAGATGTCGTCGATGTGCGACATACCCGCATTCAGCGCTTCGACCACCGCCGCGTTCGTGTCAAGCCCGACGACCTCGAACCCCTTGGCGGCTGCGCGCAACGCCATAGGAAGGCCGACATAGCCCTGGCCGACAACGACGAGTTTCCTGCTCACTGGATCTCCTTGAACCATGCGACGGTGTCCGCGAGGCCCTGCTCGAGCGAAACGGGCTGAACTTCGGGAAAGAGCGAACGGAGAACGGTGTTGTCCGCCTGCGAGTGTTTGACGTCGCCCGGTCGCGGATCGCGATGCCGTACCTCAGCGGCCATCCCTGAGGCGGCCTCGATCTTGGCGACCAGCTCGAGCAGGGTCGTGTTGGTGCCGAACGCGAGGTTGACCGGCTCGGGGTGGGAGAGCTTCCGCTCGCTGGCGTCGAGCAACACCCGGCAGACGGTGCCGACATACGTGAAGTCGCGCGAGTTGCTGCCGTCGCCATTGATTGGCAAGGCATCCTGACGCATCAGAGCGTCGATGAACACCGGGATCACCGCGGCGTAGACGTGCCCTGCCATCTGACGGGGCCCGTAGACGTTGAAGAACCGGAAGGCCAGCGTCTTCATGCCGTAGGACTGCTGGTACGCCAGCGGGTACTGCTCCGTCGCGAGCTTCGTGACCGCATACGGGCTCATGGGTCGGACCCACTCGCGCTCGCTCTTCGGCAACGCGGGGTTGAGTCCGTAGACGGATGACGACGAGGCGACTACGACATGGTCGACGTCGGCGGCCCGCGCGGCCTCGAGGACATTGAGCGTGCCAGTCGCATTCACAGCGTGCGTGGCCACGGGGTCCTTGATGCTCCGAGGCACGCTGCCGAGGGCCGCGAGGTGAACCACCGAGTCCACCCCGGCCATTGCGTCAGCCAACGCGGTGGGGTCGAGGATCGAGCCGCGAACGAACCGCAGGTCCACCCCCTGCACGTTCTCCTCGTATCCGGTCGAGAGGTCGTCGATGACAACGACCTCGTGCCCGTGAGCGAGGGCTAAACGGGCGAGGTTGGAACCGATGAACCCGGCCCCGCCGGTAATGAGCAAACGCACGAGTAATCCCCACGATATGGACGGTCAGGACAAACGCCTCACATCTTAGTTGGTGCGGGGCGCGACCCGGACCAGTGTGGCGGCCGGCCCGTGGGTCAGGCGAGCTCGGCGACCGCCGCGGCGACTGCGTCGGCGACACCTTCGGCGAAGACACTCGGCACGATCTCGTCGGCAGTCGGCTCGGGCACCAGCGCGGCGATTGCTGCCGCTGCTGCCAGCTTCATCGCCTCGGTGATCTGCGGCGCTCCCGAGTCCAGCGCGCCGCGGAAGATCCCGGGGAAGGCCAGCACGTTGTTGATCTGGTTGGGGAAGTCCGAACGGCCCGTGGCGACCACCGCGGCATACCTGGACGCGACGTCGGGGTGCACCTCGGGATCGGGGTTGGCGAGCGCGAAGATGATCGACGACGGCGCCATCCGCGCGATCTCGGCCTCGGGCACCTGCCCCCCGGACACTCCGACGAACACGTCGGCGCCCACGAGCGCATCGCCGAGCGTCCCCGAGAGGCCGCGCGGGTTCGTGGTCGCGGCGAGCCGCCGCTTGTGGTCGGCGAGGTCCGGCCGAGCCGGGGACACGATCCCCCGGGAGTCGCAGACGACGATGTCGGCGACGCCGGCCCGAGCGAGCAGCTTGGTCACCGCGACACCCGCGGCGCCGGCTCCGGAGACGACCACCCGCAGCGACTCCAGGGTGCGGCCCACCACCTTCGCGGCATTCATCAGACCGGCCAGCACGACGATCGCGGTGCCGTGCTGGTCGTCGTGGAACACCGGGATGTCCAGCCGCTCCTGCAGCTGCCGCTCGATCTCGAAGCACCGCGGTGCTGAGATGTCCTCCAGGTTGATGCCGCCGTAGGTCGGCGCGATCCGCACGATGGCCTCGACGAGCTCCTCGACCGAACCCGTCTCCATGCACACCGGGACCGCGTCGACCCCGCCGAAGTGCTTGAACAGCACCGCTTTGCCCTCCATGACCGGCATCGCGGCGAGTGGACCGATGTCGCCGAGGCCGAGGACGGCCGTGCCGTCGGTGATGACGGCGACGGTGTTGCCGCGGGCCGTGTAGCGCGCGGCGAGTGAGGGATCGGCGGCGATCGCCCGGGAGACGTCAGCCACGCCCGGCGTGTAGAGCATCGCCAGGTCGACGCGGTCCCGCAGGGGCTGCGTGGCGTGTACCCCGAGCTTGCCGCCCTCGTGCGCCCGGAAGACCGGGTCGGACGGGTCGAACAGCGGAAACGACGGGAACGCAGACATGGACAATTCACCTCAAGGAAGACAAGAAGATGCGTGGGGCACACCGCGCACGGATAGATCCGCGGTCGAACGACAGCCGGGTGTGGCCTCTCAGACGCAGAGCGCGGGGGTTACCCGCGAGTTCATGGTGGCACACCCGAGCGCGCGAAACCACTGGTGTGACGCGAGTGTGACCGGCGTCGCGGATTGCGCAGCGTTCGTGAGCCGAAACGCCCGACCCCCTCAGGCGGATCGATTCCGGCGCAATACGAATTGGTTGCAGCCCAACCCTCCGCCGCACGTCATGAGCCTCGAGAGCACGTAGCCCCGGTCACGGAAGAAGTCGAATATTTCCTCCGGCTTGGCGACCTCAAACGGCCACCCGCCCACCCAGTCGACCAAGTCGCGGCGCCGGTCCATTCCTCGGTCGCGAGACTGCGGATCGACAGGCTGCGGAATTCGCTTCACAATCCGATAGACGGCCCCCGACACATCCATCTGCTGAGCTCGGATCTGCGCTGCCGCGGCGTTCAGCACCAGCCATCGCCCGACCGGACCTGACTGGTTGTACATCCGCTTGACGCGCTTCCAGTTGCGAGAAGTCCGCCCCTGGTCGTTGTAGATCGCAATGAAGAGCGTCCCATCGGGACGGACCAGGCCATCGACATTCGCCAAGGCGCTCCACATGTCCCCCGTGTGGTGCAGGACCCCCCACGAGTACACGACGTCGAACTGCCCTAGAGACCCAAGGAATGCGGTGTCGAGAACGGATCCCTGCTGCACCGTCCAGCCTTCGTCCTCGGGTCGGTACCTACGTCGAAGTTCGGTCGTGCACGCCACCGACTGCGGATCGAAGTCGAAGGAGAACACCGTGGCGCCCATGGTCCGGGCAGCAAGGCTGAACAGGCCGCTCCCCGAACCGACGTCGACGAACGTCTTTCCGTCAAGCGAGTCAACACCCAGGTAGTCCGATAGCGAGTCAACCGCCGCGCGTATCCGAGTGTCGTCGACGAGTTCCAGAAAGCGGGCCCAGTTGTCGCCGAAAGCGAACCTGTCTCCGTGCTCGATCTCAATCTGCGCTACGTCGTTCACTGACTGCTCCTTGCACTGCGAATCCTGACCGGGCCGACCCTACCCCCGACCGCTCGCGAGAACGGCTCGCGCGGGCAGCAGGCTTGCGACTGGTGTGCGCACACCGGCGCCACGCCACGACGTCCCCTCTTCGGCCGGCGCCCCGGCGCGTCGCGGCACCGAGGCTTCCAGTGCTGCGACGAGGCGCCCTGGGCGCCCAGGCTCCTACCCAAGTGGGACATCTCGGATTCGAGACTGTTTCGGAACATCAGATCTAGCCCGGTTCCCGATCCTTGCTGGCAGGATGCCCCTAACCCCCAGCGGGTGACCTGGGAACCTCCCCAGGTGACCCGGCATACGAGGAAGGAACCTCACCGCATGACCCATCGCTTGCGCCCCTCCACTCTCCTGATCGCGGGGCTGGCCACTGCAGGACTGGCGCTGTCCGCCTGCGGCTCGGATTCGCTCTCCACCAACACGAGCAGCTCGAGCAGCAGCTCCACGACCAAGGCCGCGGTCGACCAGGCCCTGGTCGCGAAGCTGCCCGCCAAGGTCAAGAGCGCCGGCAAGATCGTGATCGGTACGGACGCCACCTACCAGCCGAACGAGTACCTCGACGCGGACGGCAAGACGGTCATCGGCATGGACGTCGAGCTGTTCGATGCGGTCATGGCCAAGTTCGGCATCAAGACCGAGTGGGTCCCGACCGGCTTCGACCAGATCATCCTCGGTGTCAAGAGCGGCAAGTACGACGTGGGTGTCTCCTCCTTCACCGTGAACGCCGAACGCATGCAGCAGGCCACGATGGTCAGCTACTTCACGGCGGGCACCCAGTGGGTCACCCAGAAGGGCAACCCCAAGAAGGTCGACCCCAACAACGCGTGCGGACTGAACATCTCGGTCCAGAAGGCCACCGTCCAGTCCGACGAGGACCTGCCCAAGCGGAGCAAGGCCTGCACCGATGCGGGCAAGCCGGCCATCAAGGCGATCGTGGACGCCGACCAGGCCAAGGTGACCTCGGCCGTGCTCACGGGCAAGGCCGACGCCATGCTCGTCGACCTGCCGCCGGCCATCAGTGCGGTCGACACGACGCAGGGCAAGCTCGAGCTGCTCGGTGAGCAGTACGACTCGGCTCCCTACGGCTTCGTGCTCCCGAAGGACCAGACCGACTTCGGTCAGGCCATCGCCGACGCGCTCAAGGCGATGGACACCGACGGCAGCTACAAGGCCATCCTCACGAAGTGGAAGACCGAGGGTGGAGCAATCAGCGACTTCGCCGTGAACCCGCAGCCCTGATGTCCACCACACCTGCTGCAGAGGACCGGCCGGGCAAGATCCACGCCGCTCGGTCGTCACCAACGAGAACTGGAACTGGTCCTTCGCCTTCGAGATCATGCAGCAGCGGCCGGTCATCGACGGACTGTGGAAGGGCACCATCTTCGGCACCATCGGGGCCATGGTGCTCGGCATCAGCATCGGCATCACCCTCGCCGTGATGCGGCTGTCCACCAACCCGGTCCTGCGCGGGGTGGCGTTCGTCTACACGTGGTTCTTCCGGGCCATGCCGCGCTACGTCCTGCTGGCCATCCTGGGCGGTGCCATCGCGGTGCTCTACAACCCGATCCACATCGGGATCCCCTTCGGCCAGCAGCTGTCCCACGCGCTCGGTCTGTCCAACGACCTCACCTTCTTCAGCTTCAGCTGGAACGACATCTCCTCGTCGATCTGGATCGGCATCCTCGGCCTCGGTCTCTCCGAGGGCGCCTACATGGCCGAGATCGCGCGGGCCGGCATCCTGTCGGTCGACAAGGGCCAGATCGAGGCGTCGCACGCGCTGGGGATGCCGCCGGGCAAGACGATGCGCCGCATCGTGCTGCCGCAGGCGATGCGGGTGATCGTGCCCCCGACGGGCAACGAGACGATCGCCATGGTGAAGGACACCTCGCTGTTCATCGCCGCGTCGATCATCACCGAGCTCTACTTCCAGGCCTACGGGTTCGGCCAGCGGTCGTTCCAGATCGTCCCCGGCTTCATGGCCGCCACGCTGTGGTACCTCATCGTCTGCTCGATCCTCATGGTCGGTCAGTACTACCTCGAGCGCTACTACGGACGCGGCTTCGGAGCTCCCTCCAAGGCGACCCGGCGCAAGCTCGACACGATCACGGCAGGCCACTGATGACCAGCGACACGACCACCAGCACCCGCTCAGCGGAGCGGGACAGGGGCGCTCCCCTGGTCCACGCCGTCAACGTCACCAAGGCGTTCCACGGCAACCAGGTGCTCAAGGGCATCGACATGGACGTCCACCCGGGCGAGGTGGTCTGCCTGCTCGGCCCCTCGGGCTCGGGCAAGACGACCTTCCTGCGGTGCATCAACCAGCTCGAGTCCATCGACGGCGGACGCATCTGGGTCGACGGCGACCTGATGGGCTACGACGACCGCGGCGGCACGCTGCACCACCTCACCGACAAGCAGATCGCCGCCCAGCGCCGCGAGATCGGCATGGTGTTCCAGCGGTTCAACCTCTTCCCCCACATGACCGCCCTCGAGAACATCATGGAAGCCCCGATCCAGGTCAAGGGCGAGAAGAAGAAGGCCGTGCGCGAGCGCGCCCTGGCCCTCCTCGAGCAGGTGGGCCTCAAGGACAAGCCCAGCGCCTATCCCGCTCAGCTCTCCGGTGGGCAGCAGCAGCGGATCGCGATCGCCCGGGCCCTCGCGATGCAGCCCAAGCTGATGCTGTTCGACGAGCCCACCTCCGCCCTCGACCCCGAGCTCGTCGGCGAGGTCCTCAAGGTGATGCGCCAGCTCGCCAAGGACGGCATGACGATGATCGTCGTCACCCACGAGATGAGCTTCGCCCGCGAGGTGGCCGACCGGGTCGTCTTCATGGACGGTGGCGTCGTCGTCGAGGAAGGCCCGCCGAGCGAGGTCATCTCCAACCCCCAGCACGCACGCACGAAGTCCTTCCTGAGCCGCATGCGCCAGGAGGAGCAGGAGCACGAGCAGGCCACTGAGTCCGACGAGGACACCTGAGCCCCACGGCGGCTCAGAGGCTGACACCCGGATGCGCGACGGCTTCCTGGTCGGCATGATGGCTTCAGGCAACGACGAGCGGGAGGCTGCGTGACGGTGATCGGTGTAGTCCGCGTCAAAGGTCGCTCCATGGAGCCGACCCTGCACACCGGAGACCGGCTCCTCGTCCTGCGAGGGGCCCCGCCGCGCCTCGGCCGCCTGGCGATCGTGCGCCTCCCCGACGACCCCGACGGGGTCCGCCGCCCGCTCGCCATCAAGCGCGTGACCGGGCGCGACCCGGCTGACCCCACCCGCTACTGGGTGGAGAGCGACAACCAGACCGCACCCGGCGTGACCGACTCGTGGACCCACGGCATCGGCTCGCTCGCCCGTGACCAGATCCGGGCCCTGGTCCTGTTCCGCCTGCCCGCGACCTATCCCGGACGTCGCCTCGCCCGCCGGGTGGTCCGCCGCTTCACCCGCTGACCCGGCTCGGCACCCGCGCGCACCGCGCCTCCCACGGGCGCCCGGACGGCATACCTGCTCGTATGCCGGTCACCCGCCGGGGGTGCCGTGCGGCCCGCTGACCTGCCGGGTAGGGTCGAAGACGCACGAGATCATCCACCTCGCAGAAGGGATTCGCATGCTCTCCCGCCATTTCCGCCCCACTGAGGTCAGCGCCCACTGCGACCTGCCCTGTGGCGTTTACGACCCCGCCCAGGCACGCATCGAGGCCGAGTCGATCAAGGCGATCATCGCCAAGGTCGCCGACAACGACGACCCCGACTTCCGCACGCGCGCGGTGCTCATCAAGGAGCAGCGCTCCGAGCTGGTCAAGCACCACCTGTGGGTGCTGTGGACCGACTACTTCAAGCCGCCGCACTTCGAGAAGTACCCCGACCTCCACACGCTGTTCAACGAAGCCACCAAGCTGGCCGGTGCGTCGGGCACCAAGGGTGAGTTCGACGCCGCCAAGGCCGACGAGCTGCTCGCCAAGATCGACCAGATCGACAAGATCTTCAAGGAGACCAAGGCCGCCTGAGCCACCCGCTCAGCAGAGGGTCGCCCMCCGCKGGKGGGCGGCCCTCTGTCGTGCCCGGACGTCGCGGCACTCAGCCGGCGGACGGGTTCCGGGTCTGCTCCCCCACGTCGGCAGCCGTGCTGGCCATGCCGATGGTGACCGAGGTGCGCAGGTGCGCGTCCAGCTCGGTCCAGACCACCGAGAGCAGCCGCAGGTCGACCACCTGGCCGGTCCCTTCGACCGGCGCCTTGACGACGACGCGCGGACGCTTCTTGTAGAGCCGGGCCGACTCCGCGATGAGCGCACTGATGGTCGTGCACTGGCCGGAGGCGATGATCTTGGTGACGACGCGCGAAGGCTGTCCCTCGACGCGGGCGCGCACGCCGGCCAGGCCCGCCGCCACGAGGTTGCCGCAGTCCTCGGCATAGACGTAGTCGCGCATGGTGTCGAGGGGGACGTACACCGTCAGCGGGAGCCCGGTGGCGTGGGTGCGGCAGAGCTGGGAGATGAGGCCCTGCGGCTTGGTGAGGTCCTGCCCCGGCCCGTAGAGGTTGCCGATGCGTCCCACCAGGACGGCCGTCCCCGTCCGCTGCGAGAAGTCCTCGACCGCCTCCTCCATCCTGAGCTTGGCTCGCCCGTAGGCGACCAGCGCAGCGGTCGGCGAGTCCTCGGTGAACGGCGCCCGGACCGGCGACCCGGCATACACCCCACCGGCGGAGGAGGCGAGGAAGAAGGCTCCGGCACCGCCCTCGGGCAGCGCGGCGGCCAGGTCGGCGAGGAAGCCCTCGAACAGGTCCACCTCGGCGAGCAGGTCCGCCTCGGCCGTGGCGACCACGCCGGCTCCGGCGCACCAGGCCACGGCCCAGCTCCCACCGTCCGCGCGCGCGACCAGGGTCGAGATCCCCTCCCGCAACGCGGCGCGCGCGGCGACGGGGTCCGACCACGGCACGCGTGCGGTGACCACCTCGTCGCCACGCCGCCGGACCGAGGCTGCGACGTGCGAGCCCAGGAGCCCGCCTGCACCGACGACCCAGGTGGTCGTCCGCGTCATGCGGACCGGCGTCCTAGCGGGCCGCGCTGGGGATCTGTCGTGATGAGGTAGAGCGGCTTGCCCATGGCCATGTTGACGACGACCCCGAGGTACTCGGCCACGATGCCCAATGAGAACAGCACCGCGCCCGTGCCGACGATGACGAACACCATGACCGACGTCCACCCGGGGACCACGATGCCGCCGAAGAGCCTGCTGACCACCAGCACCACCGCGACGACGACGCCGAGCAGCGCGAAGCCGGCCCCGATCATGCTGACGACGCGCAACAACCGGGTCCCGCTCGTGAGCACGAGCCTCCAGAAGTGCGACATCAGGCTCCGCAGCCGGTAGCCGCTGCGACGGTCGCCCTCCTCGCGCATGGGCAGGGGACAGCTGGCGACCCGACCGGCCACCCAGCCGAGGGCCACATCGAGGTAGACGCCGGCACCGGCATAGGCCGCCAGCCCGCGCGCCACCTCACCCAGGACGAGGCGATAGGAGTGGTAGAGGTTCGCGCCGCTGTTGCCGGTCAGCCGTTCGACCAGCCACTTGGAGCCCTTCGACGCGGTGTTGCGCAGCGGACCGTGCGGCGGCTTGTTGGTGGGGCGGGCGTAGACGACGGCGACCTGCTCGGCCATCGCGCGGTCGAGGAGCGCACCCAGGTAGGCCGGGTCGTGCTGCCCGTCCTCGTCCATCGTCACGACCCAGTCGCCACCGGAGGACGACATCCCGGCCAGCGTCGCCGCGTGCTGGCCGAAGTTCCGGCTCAGCCACACGGGACGGACGAAGTCGTACTGCCGGACGAGCTCGCGGATGGTCTCGTCCGAACCGTCGGGGCCGTTGTCGTGCACGAGGAACAGCTCGCTCACCCGCGCCAGGTGGCCGTCCTCGGTGCGGAAATCGCTGGTGTACCCGGCGATCTCGGCGACCACCTCAGGCAGCGTCGCGCGACCGGCGTAGACCGGGATGACCACTGAGATCAGGTGGGCGGCGGACTGGGTGGGGGGTGCTGCCGACATGCCCGCACTATAGTCATCCAGTCCCCCGCCCCTGGGGGCGACCATTCCGAGGAACCGGGTGCCATGGCCAACCTCCCCGCCCCCGACGCGACGCAGCCGCACCTGCCACCCGCAGGTCCGCTCACCCAGCTGGTCCACAACCAACAGGTCGCCTACCTGCTCGTCGGCGGCATCAACACTGCGGTCGGGCTCGGGTTCTTCGCGCTGGCGCACTGGCTGCTCGGCAGCACGATCGGCTACATGGGGTCCCTGGTGCTGGCCTACGCCCTGGCGATCCTGGTGGCGTTCGAGCTGCACCGGCGGTTCGTCTTCCGCGTGAAGGGCCACCGCGCGCGTGACCTGGCGCGGTTCGCGGGGGTGCAGTCGACCTCACTGGCGATCAACGCTGGACTGCTGCCACTGCTCATCGAGGTGGCCGGGCTGGGTCCCCTCGTGGCACAGGCGATCGCCACCGGCCTGACCGTCGTGCTCAGCTACTTCGCGCACAAGTACTTCAGCTTCGCCCGCGACCTCGGGCCGGGTTATCCCGGCGACCTCATCGAGCACGAGTCGGACGACCCGACCTCGTAGCTGCCGCGCACCGGGCTGCGGGCTCAGGGCTGCCGCCAGGGCGCCCCGGCGCTGCCGGCTCAGGCGGGCTTGCTCGCAGCGACGACCACCGAGGAACCGAACGGCAGGTCCATCCGCGCCAGCAGGGCACGGTCGACCCGGCTGAGCCCCATCAGCACCCGCTCCACCGGCTTGGGGACCTGCGGGAGGCTGACGACGTCGGCTGCCTCGTTCGACGAGGGCCGCACCCGGCGGGCGAGGCGCTCGGCGACGAAGAAGGGGAACACCGAGGTGAAGGCGTAGGTCGCGCGGTCCACGGTCAGCCCGCTGCGCTCGACCGCGGCAACGGCCCGGGCACGGGTGTAGCGGCGGTGGTGGCCGTTCTGGTCGTCGAAGTCGGTCCAGGCCCACTGGTAGGCAGGGACCGACACGAGCAGCCGCCCGCCGGGCGCCAGGACGCGAGCGACCTCGCTCAGCGCGGTCTGCTCGGGCTCACAGTGCTCGATCACGTCGAACGCCGCCACGATGTCGAACGCAGCGTCCTCGAAGGGCAGGGCCAGGGCCGAGCCGCAGACGCCGTCCTGGCCGAGACCACGCGGGTCGAGGTCGAGCGACACGTGGCGGTCGCCGCCTCGCAGCCAGGCCACGCTGGGGCCGTCGGCGCTGCCCACGTCCAGGATCCGCGCGTCCCGGTCGACGTATTCCTCGAGCACCTCTCGGAGCAGGTCCGTGCGCGCGCGGTACCACCAGTACGTCGGCGCGACGATCGAGGCGGAGCCGCCGTGAGCCACAGTCATGGGCGACACCCTAACCGGATCCTGTGGCTGCCCGCGGTACAGGTCAGAGCCCTGTCCCCGGGAGTCCGACATCCCACGGTTACTGACGAGTCGGGCATAACGTACATCCGAACTGCCCCTCGGCAGTCGCTCCATCTTCCACTCGGAGGTCCGAAGGTGAGTACCGACAACGCTGTCGACCACGACACCGTCCCCCCGGCCAACAAGGGACTGCTGGCCATCGCCGGCGTGCTGCTGGCCATCCCGATGATCGCCCTCCTCTGGGTGGGCAGCTACGCGAAGAAGGACCCCGAGCTCTGGGGCTTCCCCTTCTTCATCTGGTACCAGTTCCTGTGGGTCTTCCTGTGCTCGGCGCTGACGTTCACCGCGTACAAGCTGGTCCTGAAGGCCCGCCCCCACCGCCCGATGACCGGCGACGACCGTGGCAACGATGCCCGCCGCGACAGCTGGGAGGCCGGCCGATGAGCGCCCTCGCACCCGCCGCAGCGAACACCGGGGTCAACGGGGTCGCCCTGACCGTCCTCATCGTGCTGTTCGCCCTCGTCACGGGCATGGGCTTCTGGGCCTCTCGCTGGCGTCAGGCCGACAGCATGGAGTCCCTCGACGAGTGGGGCCTGGGTGGCCGACGATTCGGCACCTGGGTGACGTGGTTCCTCCTGGGAGGTGACCTCTACACCGCATACACCTTCGTCGCGGTGCCCGCGGCGATGTTCGCCCTCGGCTCGGTCAGCGGGTTCTTCGCGGTGCCCTACACGATCGTGCTCTACCCGATCATCTTCATCTTCATGTCTCGGCTCTGGTCGGTGAGCCACCGGCACGGCTACGTGACCCCGGCGGACTTCGTCAAGGGCCGCTACGGCTCGCGAGGGCTGTCCCTCGCGGTGGCGATCACCGGGATCCTCGCGACGATGCCCTACATCGCCCTTCAGCTCGTCGGCATCCAGGCCGTCCTCGAGGTCGCCGGCGTCGGCGGCAGCAACGCCCTCGCCAAGGACCTGCCGCTGTTCATCGCCTTCGCCCTGCTCGCTGCCTACACCTACTCCAGCGGACTGCGGGCGCCCGCCATCATCGCGTTCGTCAAGGACGCGCTGATCTACCTCGTCATCATCGTCGCGGTCATCTACCTCCCGTCGAAGGTCGGCGGCTGGGACCACGTCTTCAGCGCCGCGGAGGCCAAGATGGCCAAGCCGAGCGTCGCCAACCCCGCCAAGCCCACGGGTGCGTTCATCCCGAACAGCCAGCAGTACTGGGCCTACGCGACCCTGGCGTTCGGCTCGGCCCTGGCCCTGTTCATGTATCCCCACTCGATCACGGCGACCCTGTCGAGCTCGAGCCGCAACACGATCCGCCGCAACGCCTCGATCCTGCCGGCCTACTCCTTCGTGCTCGGCCTGCTGGCCCTGCTCGGCTGGGTGGCCATCGCCGCCGGCACCAAGCCGATCGGCCTCGACGGCAAGCCGAACGCGCAGCTGGTCATCCCCCAGCTGTTCGAGGACATGTTCCCGAGCTGGTTCGCCGGCGTGGCCTTCGCCGCGGTGGCGATCGGAGCACTGGTCCCGGCAGCCATCATGTCGATCGCGGCAGCCAACACCTTCACGCGGAACATCTACCGCGACTGGATCAAGCCCGACGCGACGCACGCCCAGGAGGCCAAGGTCGGCAAGCTGGTCTCGTTGCTGGTCAAGGCCTTTGCGCTCGTCTTCGTCCTCACCCTGGACAAGCAGAACGCGATCAACTTCCAGCTCCTCGGCGGCATCTGGATCCTCCAGACGCTCCCGTCGATCGTCTTCGGTCTCTACACCCGCTGGTTCCACCGGTGGGCGCTGCTCGGCGGCTGGGCGGTGGGCATGGTCTACGGCACGATCGCTGCCTACAACGTCATCAACCCGACCACCAAGGGCCACTTCGGCGGCTCCCTGGCGATGATCCCCATGCTCGGCAAGATGGGCTACATCGCGATGACGGCCTTCGTGATCAACCTGGTCATCGCCATCGTCGCCACGCTGATCCTCCGGGCCCTCAAGGTCGACCCGGGCAGGGACGACACCATCAAGGGCGACTACTTCGCCGACGCCGGTGACCCCCGCGTCGAGAAGAACCTCACCATGGACGCGCACCTCACCACGGGCTCTCCGTAGCGGCTGCGCACACTCCACCGCATCGGGCGGTGTCGAGACCGGTTCGCCACGGTCTCGGCACAGGTGGATCCGCTCCATCGCCCTGTGGTCGCTCCCACCCGCGTCGCACAGGTCGTCGTAGGCGTTGGCCACCTTGATGATGCGGCTGGACATCGGGAGGTCCTGGCCGAACTCGCGCACCTGCCGGTAGGGCGTTGTCTGCGCCTCCAGGATCGCGGCGACGCTGTCGAGCACACCGGTGGTCCGGACGATCTCGGCGCCGTCGTGGGCGATCCGCTGCTGGTCCGCGGGAGCGGCCATCACCGTCGCCCCTGCCGGGATCGGCTCGCGGAGGGCGACCTGTCCCAGGTCGTGCAGCAGGGCGGCATACTCCAGGTCCGTGAGCTCGCGCTGGCCCATGCCCATGTCCCGTCCGATCGCCAGGGAGACGTCCGCGACCCGCTGGGCGTGGTTGGAGGTGGTGTAGCCGGCCCGGTCGGTCAGGGACGACAACGCCCCGATCGTCTGGCGGTAGGTCGTGCGGATGCTGGCATTGCGCTGCACCGCGAAGGACGTCAGGACCAGGGGGAAGAGGAACAGCGGCAGGGCCGCGATCCCGATGGCCACGTCGGCCAGCGCGATCAGGGCGCCCGAGGTGACCAGAGCAGTGCCGAGGGCCAGGGTCGACCTGACCTCGTCGATGACGGCGGGGATGAGGGGCGCGTGGTCGCGTCCGGCGTGCGCAGCGGCCTCGAGGGTGAGCTGGGCGACCATGGTCAGGCCACCGACCAGCAGCATCACGACGCCGACCAGCCAGCGCTGGCCGGCCCAGGTGCCCTGCCACTCGACCAGGGTCTGGCCGTCGAACTGGACACCGCGGTAGAGCACCGGGGCCAGGGACACGCCTGCGACCCGCGCAGAGACTTCCACCCAGGAGACGGTCGCGCCGGACACCCGCAGGACAACACCTCCCACGATCATGGCGACAGCCACCACCAGCACCACCGGGGCAGCGCTCAGGTGCGATCCACCGGGCTGAGGGATCGAGGACAGCGCGAGCCCCAGGGCAGCCGCGGTGGACATCGGCGCGGTCTCGCGCCCCGTGAGGATCCGGAGTCGGGCCGTCTCACCGAGCGTGATGGCGACGCAGAACAGGGAGACCGACACCAGCGAGGTGCCACGGAGGGACATCAGCTCCTGACGCCCGGACACGAAGGCCTCGCCGACCACGAAGAGGGCCAGCAGGACCAGTGGCCACCGGAGGTCGACCGTGACCCGCCGCAGGGTTGTCACAGAGCCCCTCCTACCGGCATGGCCACGGAGGCCGTCGCTCCTTTGACCTTGGCCCTGAGGTCGTGGCGCTGGGCAAAGAGGTCGGAGACCTCGGGCTCGTCGTGGTCGAGGGTGACCGTCGCGCCCGCGAGCTCCTCGGGGGTGCGTTCGGTCATGGTCCACACGTGCCGGGCGAGCACGCGCCTGAGAGCGTCGACGACCGCCGGGTCGAACTGCGTGCCGGCGCGGGCGGCGACCATCTCCAGCGCGGCGTCCACGTCGACGGCAGCACGGTAGGTGCGGGAGGTGGTCAGCGTGTCGAAGGTGTCTGCAACCGCTACCAGTCGCGCCGTGAGGGGGATGTCCTCACCCTTGAGCCCCGCGGGGTAGCCGCGGCCGTCGAACCGCTCGTGGTGGTGGGCGATGCCGTCCACCGAGCCCGCCACGAAGTCGATCCCCTGGACGAGCTCCACGGCGCTGAGTGCGTGCTCCGCAAGGACCACCAGCTCGTCGTCGGTCAGCGGCTGCCGAGCCCGGAGCACCTTGCTGGGCACGCACACCTTGCCGATGTCGTGGAGCATCGCCGCCGTCCGGACGTCCTGGATCTCCTTGTGCCCCAAGCCAAGGGTCTCGGCGAGCCACTGCGCGAGCTGGGCGGTGCGATCGCTGTGACCGCTGTTGGCGGGGTCCTTGGTCTCGACGGCCGTCACCAGGGCTCGCAGGGTGCGGTCGTGGGCACGCAGCTCATCGCCGTACTGGACGAACGCCCAGCGGGCGACGAACAGGGGCGCAAGGACCAGGACGGCGCTGAACCAGCCGACGCCGGCCGGCAGCCAGAGCACCACGAAGAGGAAGCCGATCACGCCGTACCCGATGTAGGCGGCGCCGGAGGTGGTGAGCAGCTTGAAGAACTGGGTGCGCATCGGGGTTCCGGCGGAGAACCTCACGACACCGGAGATCAGTGCGGCGTTGAGCAGGCACTGGGCCACGTCGGCCACGATGAGGGGCAGCCCCACCAGGAGCAGGATGCGACCGGCCGAGTCGGTGTCGCCGGGATCACTCAGCCCCCCGGCCCACACGTAGACCAGACCACCGAGGGATCCGATCGAGCTGCAGAGGGCGACGTTGAACAGTCGGACGATGACCGGCTGTGACTCCTTCTGGACCACAGCGGCGGCGGCGCCCACGATGGCTGCCCCCACGGGGCCGACCACGACGGCAGAGGTGAGCAGGATGATGCTCAGGAACGACAGCTGGATGCGCGAACCGACATCGATCTCGCGCAGCAACCAGCTGGTAATGCCCAGGCCGGACAGGACGCACACTGCGTAGATGTCACCCAGCTCACCCGTGGCCAGCCAACCGATCGACGCAAGGCCCATCGCGAGGGCAACGACGACGGCCACATAGATGATGGTCGCGCGGTTGTGCAGTCTGCGCTGAGACGCTCCCGGGTCAGGACTTGTGCTCACGGCACCAATCTAGGCCCGGGCGGCACTCGGGGTGGGTCAGCCGCCCCAGCTCCACACGGAGGTCATGCCGGTGGCGGAGTCGACGTCCTCGGGGGCCCAGACGATGTTGTCGCTGCCGGAGAGGATGGACTCGAAGATGGTGGTGATCGCCTTCATGGCGGTGCTCCTTCTGTCTGATGCCCGACTCATACGTTCGGTTACTTCAGACCATCAGTTGTCCCTAGCCGCCAGGGGTGCGGGTCGGTGACAGGACTATGATGCCGGTCAACCTGCACGCTTGGGACTTTCCTTGCCTCTTCTTTGCCAAACCTTGAAGGTCGTATCGCACGTTTGCCAGCGTTGGTTCACACCTTTGGGCCGCGTTTGCATGCAAGTCACCCGGTTATCTTCCGTGGGCACGTTGTCACCTCTAGTCTGTGAGAGACTGGCCCCGCACCCGGTGCGTAACGCGCCACACCACCACTGACGGAGTGACTCCCATGAGCAAGCGCGCCCGCAAGCGCCGCTCGCGCAAGGGCAACGCGGCCAACCACGGCCGCAAGCCCAACGCCTGAGCCCGCGCCACGACGCATCGAAGGGGCGGTCGAACCAGCTGGTTCSACCGCCCCTTCGTCGTGCGCCGCCGTTGTCGGCTACTCCGAGATCTCGTAGCGGATCGTGGTGATCCTGGCCATGATCTGGGTCCGTAGCTCCACAGGAGCCTCCTCACAGGCGCAGGACCGCTTGACCAGCGCCTTGAGGGCCTGGTCCAGGTCGTACTCCTGCAGGCAGGGCCCGCACTCGTCGAGGTGGTGCTTGATCTTGACGGTGTCGTCCTGCGTCATCTCACCGTCGAGGTACTCGTAGACGCGGTGCAGGACCTCCGAGCAGTCCGAGCCCGCCACTTCTCCCGCTCCCTGACCTTCGCAGCTCATGAGTCCGCTCCCTGGGTGGCAAAGCCGCGCTCGGCGGCATACTCCGTCAGCAACTCCCGCAACTGGCGTCGGCCGCGGTGCAACCGCGACATGACCGTCCCGATGGGGGTATCCATGATCTCGGCGATCTCCTTGTAGGCGAAGCCCTCGACGTCGGCAAGGTAGACCGCCAACCGGAAGTCCTCCGGCAGCTGTTGCAGTGCCCTCTTCACCTCGGTGTCGGGCAGGTGGTCCAACGCCTCCGTCTCGGCCGATCGCAGCCCGCTCGACGTGTGCGACTCGGCACGCGCGAGCTGGTAGTCCTCGATCTCGGCGGCATCGGACTGCAGCGGCTCGCGCTGCTTCTTGCGGTAGGTGTTGATGTAGGTGTTGGTGAGGATGCGGTACATCCACGCCTTGAAGTTCGTGCCCGGGCGGTACTGGTGGAACGCGGCGAAGGCCTTGGTGTAGGTCTCCTGGAGCAGGTCCTCGGCGTCGGCCGGGTTCCGCGTGGTCCGCAGCGCCGCTGAGTAGAGCTGGTCCAGCAGCGGCATCGCCTCACGCTCGAACCGCGACTGCCGTTCGGCAGGGGTCTCGCTCGCCACGTCGACGGTGGCGTCAGGGGTGGCCTCGTCGATGATGGTGTCGGTGGCAGGTGTGTCAGTCATTGCCCTCCAGCCTAGCCCGGCATCGGCCGTGGCCGGCTTGTCGGTCGGTGCGGAGAAGCCCAGTGCGACAGGCGCCGAGAGCGCGGTGTCGCCGGGCTGCACGGTCAGAACGGGCACTGGCGGACTCCTGGTGGTGCATGGGGTGGGTTTCGACCGCGTCGCGGTCGGTCCCTTGGTCCAACGGGGCGCCTCGCGCCGACATTCCCAGGCACTACGGTTTCCGGTATGCCGCGCCCTTCCGAAGCCTCGTTCGTCGAGCTGCTCACGCAGCAGGTTCGCCACGAGTTCACCGCCAGCCAGCAGTACATCGCGATCGCCGTCTGGTTCGACGGCCGCGACCTCCCCCGGCTGGCCACGCACTTCTACCTGCAGAGCGTCGAAGAGCGGAACCACGCGATGATGATGGTCCAGTACATGCTCGACAGGGACTGGGCCGTGGCCGTGCCCGGCGTGGACGAGGTCCGCAACGACTTCGACGAGCTCACCGCGCCGATCAAGCTGGCCGTGGCCCAGGAGAAGGCCGTCACCGGGCAGATCGAGGCGCTCTTCCGGGCGGCACGCGCCGAGGGCGACGTGCTCGGCGAGCAGTTCATGCTGTGGTTCCTCAAGGAGCAGGTCGAGGAGGTCGCGGCGATGAACACCCTGCTGACCATCGCCGAGCGCGCCGGTGACGACTGGTTCCAGATCGAGGACCACCTCGCCCGCGAGGCCGTGGGCGACGGAGGCAAGGACGCGTCCGCGCCGACCGCCGCCGGGGGCGCGCTCTAAGCCAGGGAGTTCACGAAGGCCAAGGCGGCTGCGACCAGGTCGTCCGGCTTCCTGGTGAAGCCGTGGCCACCCTTGACCACGCTCACCCAGGACGGGTCGGGCAGCTCGGCGCGCACCTCACAGGGCGTGCCGAAGGGGTCGGTCTCGCCCTGGACGACATGCAGCGGTATGCCGTGCGGCACGGGCGCGCGCAGCTCCTCTGCCCGCGACAGCTCGGGCTTGCCCGGCGGGTGGAGTGGGAAGGCCAGCGCCAGCGCGGCGTCGGCGCCCACCGCGTGGGCGGTCCGGAACGCGACCCTGGCCCCGTTGCTCTTGCCGCCCACGACCAGCGGTCTCGGCAGGGCTCCACGCCCGGCGGTCAGGTGGGCGAGCACCGGAAGCCACGACGGGTCCTGGGTGGCCGGGGGTGGCGGCATCTTGCGCCCGGCGACGACCCAGGCCTGCTCGACCAGGGCAACAGCCCAACCGGCCTCGACGAGGCCGGTTGCCACGGCTGTCACGTCGCCGGCCCGGATGCTGCCCCCGGCGCCGTGGGTGAGCACGACCGAGCCGTGCGCCCGCGGTGGTCGGGTGACGTGCGCGCGCGCCGGTCCCAGTGGGGTCTCGACCTCGACGACTCGGGTGGTGCTCATGCCGGGTTCGGTCCCCCACTGGTCTCGTCGGCCGTGGGCGGGGCCTGGCCCCCGATGATCTCGCCGGTCATGGGGTCGACCACGCCGTCGAGCTCGTCGAGCCCCGCCGGCTCGATCAGCTGCGGACCGTTGCTGCGGTTGGACGACACGGCCGTTCCGACCGGGTAGGCCTCGAACCGCCCCGGCGCCGAGAACGCCAGCAGCCGCGCGACCTCGTCCTGGTCGCTCATCGACGGGTCGAGCCAGGTCGACCAGTCCTCGCGTTCGAGCACCAGGGGCTGCCGGTCGTGGATCCGGTCCAGCCCGGCCTCGGCCTCCGTCGTGATGATGGTGAAGGTCGTGAGCCACGCCTCTGGATCGTCGGAGTCGGCGATCTCGCGGTCCCGCCAGAACTCGTAGAGCCCGGCGAACGCCACCACGTCGCCGTCTGCCCGGTGCATGTAGAAGGGCTGCTTGCGCGGGTTCCCCTTGGCGTCGGTGCTCACCGGGGACTTCTGCCACTCGTACCACCCCTGGGCCGGCACCAGGCAGCGACGTGACGCAGCGGCCTTGGCGAACGACCCCTTCTCCAGGACCGACTCCGCCCGCGCGTTGATCATCCGCATGCCGATCTTGGTGTCCTTGGACCAGCTGGGCACCAGGCCCCACGTGAGCAACCGCAGCTGGCGCACGGGCGCCGGGTCACCGGCATACTCCTCCGCGGTGTCGCGCGGGAGGCGGGTGAGGACCACGGGGGCCTGCTTGCTCGGCGCCAGGTTGAAGTCGGGGGTGCCCGCCGGCGGCGACTGGGGGTTCTTGAGGATGCTGCGGGCCGGCTCGGCCGTCCGGTCCTGGTCGACCTCGAACTCCTCGACGAGCTCGTCGGGGTTGGCTGTGGCTGCATATCGGCCGCACATGGTGGACAGGGTACGCAGGGACGCTGACCTGCCCATACGGTAAGAAGGGAGACGACCGCGAACAGCCCGCACCCAGCACACACCAGCCCGCACCCAGCCCGCACCAGCCCGCACCCAGCCCGCACCAGCCAGGAGTGAACATGACCGTCGTCCGCCGCGTGGCCCGCCCGTTGCTCGCCGCGATCTTCGTCGTCCAGGGACTCGAGCAGCTGCGGCACCCTTCGGCGCTGACGCCCAAGGTCGCGCCCCTCGCCGAGCGGCTCGCCCCGCTGGGTCTGCCCAACGACCCCGAGCTCCTGGTGCGCGCCAACGGCGCGACCATGGTCGGCGGCGGAGCGCTCCTCGCCGCAGGTCGTGTGCCCAGGCTCGCCTCGCTGGCCCTCGTCGGTGCCATGGTGCCGACCACCTATGTGGGACACCAGTTCTGGGCTGAGACCGACCCCGCGGCCAAGCGCGCCCAGCGGATCAACTTCCTCAAGAACCTCGGCCTCATCGGCGGCCTGCTGCTGGCCAGCGTCGACACCGAGGGCCGGCCCGGACTGGTCTACCGCGCAGGGCTGGCGGGCGACACCGCCAAGCGCACCGCCAAACGCGCCAAGCGCGAGGCCAGGTACGCCACCCGTGCTGCGCGCCGCGAGGCCAGGCTGGCCGCATCCCAGGCCCACGATGCCCTCACCTGACCCATCGCACGCCGTAGCCACGGGCTCCGTCTCCCACCTCGCTGGCTGGTCCACCCCCGCAGCCCGGCAACGGGTCGACGCGGACGTCACCCTGCCCGGCAGCAAGTCCCTGACCAACCGCTTCCTCGTGCTCGCGGCGCTGGCGAACGGTCCGTCCCTGCTTCGTCGGCCGCTGCGTTCCCGCGACACGCTGCTGATGGCGCAGGCCCTGCGTGACCTCGGGGCAGAGGTCGAGGACGCGGTGGCGCTCGGTGCGACGGCGCCTGACTGGGTGGTCACGCCCGCAACCCTGGACGGTGGCGCGCAGATCGAATGCGGCCTGGCCGGCACGGTGATGCGCTTCCTGCCGCCGGTGGCGGCGCTCTCCCGGGGACTCGTGACGTTCGACGGCGACCAGCAGGCACGCGTGCGTCCGATGGGCCCGGTGCTGGAGGCGCTTCGCGTCCTCGGAGCCCAGGTGGAGGACGAGGCACGCGGCACCCTGCCGTTCACGGTGCACGGCACCGGGCACATGCCCGGTGGCTCGGTCACCCTCGACGCCTCCTCCTCCTCGCAGTTCATCTCGGCACTCCTGCTGGCCGGTCCGCGCTACGACAGGGGGGTGACCATCCACCACGCCGGCAAGCCGGTCCCCTCCGAGCCGCACATCGAGATGACGGTCGAGACCCTGCGCGACGCCGGGGCGATCGTCGACGACGGGGACGCCAACACCTGGCGGGTCGAGCCGTCCGAGATCAACGGGCTCGACGTCCAGGTGGAACCCGACCTGTCGAACGCCGCACCCTTCCTCGCCGCGGCCCTGGTGACGAGCGGCCGGGTCACCGTGCCGGGCTGGCCGCAGCACACCACCCAGGCCGGTGACGCGATCCGCGACATCCTCGACACCATGGGCGCCGACGTCTCGCTCGCCCGCGAGGGTCTCACCGTGTCGGGCACCGGCGAGATCAACGGCATCGACATCGACCTCCACGACGCCAGCGAGCTCACACCGGTCATCGCAGCACTGGCAGCCCTCGCCGACTCCCCCAGTGTCATCCGCGGAGTCGCCCACATCCGGGGGCACGAGACCGACCGGCTGGCGGCCCTGGCGCGCGAGCTCGGGGACCGCGGAGCCGAGGTGCGCGAGACCGAGGACGGCCTGCGCATCACGCCGCGACCCCTGACCGGTGGGCTGTTCCACACCTACGCCGACCACCGGATGGTCATGGCCGGTGCCCTCCTGGGCCTTCGGGCTCCCGGCCTGGTCGTCGAGGACCCCGACACGGTCGCCAAGACCCTCCCCGAGTTCGTCGAGCTCTGGCACGGCCTCGTCGACCCCGACGGCCCCACGCCATGAGTCGGCGCACTTCGGACTACGACGAGAGCGACGTCCGCATCCGTCCCAGCAAGCGGGGCTCACGCCCGAGGTCCAAGGATCGCCCCGCCCACGAGGACGCCGTCCCAGGTTTCGTCATCGGCGTCGACCGGGGTCGCTACACGGTCCTCGTAGGCAATGGCGTCGGCGGCAAAAGCGTTGGTGTCAAAGGCGTTGCGGGCAAAGGCGTTGCTGGCAAAGGCGGCGGTGGCAAGGGCGGAGGTGGGAAGGCCTCGGCAGAGCGCATCGTGACCGCCATGAAGGCACGCGAGCTGGGGCGCAAGGGAATCGTGGTCGGTGACGACGTCGAGCTGGTCGGTGACACCTCGGGCAATCCTGACGGCCTGGCCCGCGTGGTCCGCCTCACCCCTCGACGCTCGGTGCTGCGACGCACCGCGGACGACACCGACCCCGTCGAGCGAGTGATCGTCGCCAATGCCGACCAGCTCGTGATCGTCACCGCGCTGGCCAACCCGGAGCCGCGCCCGCGCATGATCGACCGCTGCCTCGTCGCCGCCTACGACGCCGGCCTCGACCCCCTGCTCGTGCTGACCAAGGCCGACCTCGCCGATGCCGACGCCTTTCTCGCCAACTATGCACCGCTCAACGTCCGCTACGTCGTGACCGCGACCGGGGAGTCCGGCTTCGAGGGTCTGGAACTGCTGCACGAGCAGCTCCTCGACCGGATCAGCGTCTTCATCGGGCACTCCGGAGTCGGCAAGTCGACCCTCGTGAACGGCCTGGTCCCGGACGCCCGCCGAGCGACCGGCATCGTCAACGACTTCACCGGTCGCGGCCGCCACACCTCGAGCTCTGCCGTCGCGTTGCGACTGCCGAACGAGGCGGGGTGGGTCATCGACACCCCCGGGGTGCGGTCGTTCGGCCTGGCCCACGTCGACCTCGCACGGATCATCCAGCACTTCCCCGACCTCGAGCCCGGCACCGCGCAGTGTCCCCGCGGCTGCGGCCACGACGAGGAGGAGTGCGCCCTCGACGCCTGGGTGGCCTCAGGTCAGGCCGGGCCTGCGGGCACCTCCAGGCTGGAGTCCCTGCGTCGGCTGCTGCGGGCACGCTCGGGCGACGGCGAGTGACCGCGGTCTGCCAGAGGTCCCATGACCAGATGGCCGGCAAGCGCCAATACCGTTGCCACCACAGGCATTCCGATCAGCAGGCCGATCTGTACGTGTAGTGGAGCACTGAGCATCGTCTCTTCGTTCAGGCGCTCCGACCACCAGAGCAACACGCCCGGCCCGACGATCGCCACGATGGCCCCCAGCCGCGCCAACGGTCCGCCACGACGCAACAGCGGCCCCGCGACGAGGAACCCGGGCGCCAACGGCAAGCCCTGTCCGGCGAACAGGATCAGCCCTGGCACGAACAGGAACCGCAACCACCGTCGCCACCCGGTCGCGTGACGAGCCAGCCACGAGAGGCCGACGAGCAGCCCGAAGACCGCGCCCAAGAGGACGATCATGAGGGTGCCGGACCAGCTGAACTCAGGACTCGTCGACACCAGTCGCATCCACACCCTCGCGGCCACACCCCACACCGCCCCCAGGCCGAAGCCGATGAGGGCGGTGCGGAGCACCGCGTGCCGTGAGAGCACTGTCATCACCACTCCACTGGCAGGCACGCGAGCCTTGCCCCAGCCGTGCCGTCAGGTGCGGTCGGGTTCGCGTGGATGACGACCGAGCGGGCACCGGGCACCGGGGCCCAGTCGACTGCGGCGGAGCTCTGGGCGTTGCCCTCGTCATCGACGGTGAAGTCGAGCCAGATCTCGGTCTGGTCGTTGACCGTCAGCGGGCTCGTGGTCGAGTGGTTGTAGTGCCCCAGTGCTGACGCGCCGCTGCCCGCGACACACGGTCCGAGGTGCAGGTGCGCACCGAAGGTCCGTCCGGCCACGGCCGGGTCGACACCGTGCACGACGAACACCGCCTTGGTGGAGTCCGTGGCGACCAGCGTCAGCTTGGCACGCGCTCCGTCGAACGGTCCGGTGGCGGCGGGCGCGAAGTCACGCAGGTCGCTCTTGAAGTTGAAGGCCACACCCGCGATGGCCGGTGCCACCGCTGCGCCGACGCCGAGTACCGCGGCACACGCCACGGCTGTGGCAGACCTCCGCCAAAGAGGTGATGACTGCGAATGTTCCATGGTGCTCTCCTTACGCTTGTGAAACCGTGGTGCTGACACCTGACTGACGCGGCACAACGGCCCAGCGGGTGACACTGAAATCATCGAAATTGGTTGTCACCCAACGCCTCTGCTCGTTCGTCTGTCTAGGTGATGGAGTCCGTGGGAATGCTGACAGGGAGCATCGGGGAGTCGACGGCGCAGGCCGACGTCGACGCCTTGGTGTCGGCCCTGTTCGTTGCCGAGGGCGCACGACTGGTGACCCTCGCCCGCTTCTTCGTCCAGGACCGCACCGCGGCCGAGGACCTCGTCCAGGAGGCGTTCATCCGCTTGTCCCGCAGCGCCCAGCGCATCCGCGACCCCGAGCGAGCCGCGGCCTACCTGCGCTCGATCGTCATCAACCTCGCGCGCGATCACAACCGGCGCGGCCTGGTGTCCCTACGGCACCGGCCCCCGGCCATACCGGACGAGCCCTCGGCGGAGGAGACCGCGGCCTCTCGTGAGTCGCGCCTCGAGGTGGTCGCAGCACTGCACGACCTGCCCCGGCGACAGCGGGACTGCGTGGCTCTGAGGTACTACCTCGAGCTGTCCGTCGAGGAGATCGCCAGGACCCTGGGGCTCTCACCCAACTCGGTCAAGACCCATCTGCAGCGCGGCCTGAGGTCCCTGGCTGCCACCTTGGAGGAGACGCGATGAGCGCGCTCGAAGATCGCCTCCATGATGCGCTGACCGCCGAGGGCAGCGTGCACGCCCCCTCCCCCGACCTGTTCGCACGCGTCGTCGAAGGCATCGACCACGACCGCGCCCGGCGACGGCGGGTCCGCCGGGTCGGCGCGGCCTGGGTCGTGGCCCTGGCCGGCTCCGTGACCACCCTGCTGACCCTCACCCCCAGAGACGAGAGAGGACTGCACATGCCCTGGTGGATTCTCGAGGTGGGGACCAACCTCGCCCTGCTCGGCATCGCCTTGTGGCTCGGCCCGTTCATCAAGCGGTTCGGCCGGGCCTACGCTGCCGACGTCTTCCACGACAACCCGCTGACCGGCAAGAGCTACATCGTGCTCACCGACATCGTCTACTACCTGATCTTCGCCGCCTACATCCTGTTCTCGTTGCACGTGGCCCCACAGGAGAGCTGGCACAACGCGATCAGCCAGGAGGTCACCGCAGAACAGGTGACGTTCGAGCTCGGCCGGCTCGGCGGCATACTCCTCATCATCGGCATCCTGCACGGCCTGAACATCGTGCTCATGCCCCTGCTGGGTCGCGTGTTCTCCCTCAACCGGCGCCTCTGAGGAGGGGACGGCGACGGCGCCGCCCCCCTGGTGGGGAACGGCGCCGTCGTCGTGTGCTGTGCGCTCGCGGTCAGGAGTCCGTCGGGCCGTCACCCACGGGCTCGAGCGACGAGTCGTCGCGCAGACCCGAGCCGAACGTGACCGAGGCTGCGCCGGAGACGTCCACGGTCTCGATGATCTCGCGAGGCGAGGCGAAGTGGCAGGCCGACAGGTGCTCGCCCGCGCCGTCGGGGCGCAGCTCGAGCATCGGGATGTCGGTTTTGCACTTGTCCTGCGCCTTCCAGCACCGGGTGTGGAACCGGCAGCCCGACGGCGGGTTGGCCGGCGACGGGACGTCGCCCTTGAGGACGATCTGCTCCTTCTTGTCGCGCAGGGTCGGGTCGGGCACCGGGACGGCCGACAGCAGGGCCTGGGTGTAGGGGTGGGTGGGACGACCGTAGATGTCGTCCTCCTCGCCCAGCTCTGCCATCTTGCCGAGGTACATGACGCCGACGCGGTCCGAGATGTGCCGGACCACCGACAGGTCGTGCGCGATGAAGATGTAGGACAGGCCGAGCTCGTCCTGGAGCTTCTCCATCAGGTTGACGACCTGGGCCTGCACCGACACGTCGAGCGCGGAGACCGGCTCGTCGCAGATCAGCACCTTCGGGTTCAGGGCGATCCCTCGGGCGATGCCGATGCGCTGCCGCTGTCCACCGGAGAACTGGTGGGGGTAGCGGTTGATGTGCTCGGGGTTGAGGCCCACGAGGTCGAGCAGGTCCTGAACGGCCTTGCGGCGGCCCTTCCTCGGCACGACATCGGGGTGGATGTCGAACGGCTCCCCCACGATGTCGCCAACCGTCTTGCGAGGGTTGAGCGAGGTGTAGGGGTCCTGGAACACGATCTGGATGTCGCGACGCAGCTTGCGCATCGCGCGACCCTTCTGCGCGTACATGTCGACACCGTCGAACACGACCGAGCCCGAGGTGGGCTCCTCCAGGCGCATCAGCAGGCGGCCGAGCGTTGACTTGCCACACCCCGACTCCCCGACGATGCCCAGCGTCTCGCCCTTGAGGAGCTCGAAGCTGACGCCGTCGACGGCCTTCACGTGACCCACGGTGCGGCGCAGCACGCCGCCCTTGATGGGGTAGTACTTGACCAGGTCGGTCGCAGTCAGAATGGCCTCAGCCATGGAGGACCTCCTCGGCGAAGTGGCAGGCGCTCTCTCGGCCGGGAGCGACCTCGAGCAGGGCAGGACGGTCCTCGCGGCACACGTCCTGGGCGAACTTGCACCGCGGGTTGAAGGCGCACCCGTCCGGGATCCGCATCAGGTTCGGCGGCAGGCCACCGATGGCAGCGAGCTGCTGTCCCTTCTGGTCCAGGCGCGGGATCGACTCCAACAGGCCCTTGGTGTAGGGGTGGCCCGGTTGGCGGTACAGGTCGTAGACGTCCGCGCGCTCGACGATCCGACCGGCATACATCACCGCGATCTTGTCGGCGACGTTCGCCACCACACCCAGGTCGTGCGTGATCAGGATGAGCCCCATCTGGCGCTCCTCCTGCAGCTCCTGCAGCAGGGCCATGATCTGCGCCTGGACGGTGACGTCCAGGGCGGTGGTCGGCTCGTCGGCGATGAGGACCGCCGGGTCGAGCGCGATGGCCATCGCGATCATGATGCGCTGGCGCATGCCGCCCGAGAACTGGTGGGGGTAGGCCCCCACGCGCTCCTTGGCCGCCGGGATCTGGACCCGCTGCATGAGCTTGACCGCGCGCTCGAGGGCGTCGGACTTGTTCATGCCGCGGTGCACGCGGAACATCTCCGCGATCTGCCACCCCACGGGGAACACGGGGTTCAGCGAGGACAGCGCGTCCTGGAAGACCATCGAGATCTCCGGGCCACGGGTGCGGCGACGCTGCTCGTCCGGCATCGTCAGCAGGTCCTGACCGCAGTAGCGGATCTGGCCCTTGGGGATGACTGCCGGTGGCATGTCGAGGATGCCCATGATCGCCTGCGCGGTCACGGACTTGCCCGACCCGGACTCCCCGAGGATGGCCAGGGTCTGGCCCTCGTGGAGGTCGAAGTTGACGCCGTTGATCGCCCGGGCGATGCCGTCGGGGGTGTGGAACTCGACGTGGAGGTCCTCCACCTCCAGCAGCAGCCCGTCCTGGGGGGCGTAGGTCTGGCCGGAGGACTTCGCAGACTCCCGGGCCATGGTTTCAGAGGTTGTCATGTGTCGTCTCTCCCGCTCAGCGCGACTTCGGGTCGAAGGCATCGCGCACGGCGTCGCCGAGCATGATGAAGGCCAGCACCGCCAGACTCAGGAAGAGGCTGGGGAACAACAGGATGTGCGGGGTCGTCCGCAGCGCCACGATGGCGTCGGAGATGGCCACACCCCACGAGATCGCCGGCGGGGTCAACCCGATGCCGAGGAAGCTCAGGGTCGCCTCGACGGCGATGAACACACCCAGGTTGATGGTCGCCACGACGATCATCGGCGCCAGTGCGTTCGGGAGCACGTGCGCACGGATGATCCGCCACGGCGTGGCTCCGAGGGCGCGGGCGGCCTGGACGTAGTCGTTGGGCTTGACCTGCAGGACGCTGGACCGCATGAGGCGCGCCAGTCCCGGCCAGCCGAAGATCGACAGCACCAGCACGACCTTGCCCACCACGAGCAGGTAGGGCGAGTTCACGTCGTTGGGGAACGTCGCCATGAAGAGGATGCCGCCGAGGAGCAGCGGGATGGCGAAGAAGATGTCCGTGACACGGGACACCAGGGCGTCCAGCCAGCCACCGTAGTAGCCGGCGACGATGCCCATGGCACCACCGATCAGCACGGTCGCGATCGACGCGAAGACGCCGACGAGGATCGACGCACGAGCACCGTAGATGGTGCGCGAGTAGATGTCGTAGCCCTGGATGTCGCGACCGAACCAGGCGCTGCCGCTGGGACGCTGACGCGCCTCCTTGAGCACAGCAGCGGCGGGGTCGACGTTGGTGAACAGCGCCGGCCACACGGCCATCAGCAGGAACACCACGATGAGGGCCATCGAGACCCAGAAGATGGGGTTCTTCTTGAGCGAGCGCCAGGCGTCGGAGGTGAGCGAACGCGCCTCGTCGTGCCCTGCGGCGCCGGCGCCGGTCTCGGCGCCAACGGCAATGGTCGATGCCTCAGTCATGGCTGATCCTCGGGTCGAGCACGCCGTACAAGAGGTCGACGAGCAGGTTGACGAGCAGGAACACCAGCACCAGGACCGTCACCGTCCCCACGACGGACACGCCGTCGCGGTTGTGGATGCCGGTGAACAGGTAGCCGCCCACGCCCTGGATGTTGAAGATGCGCTCGGTGACGATGGCGCCACCGAGGAGACCACCGAAGTCGGCGCCGATGAAGGTGACGACCGGGATCAGCGAGTTGCGCAGGGCGTGCAGGCCGATGGCCCGCCGACGGGTCAGTCCCTTGGCGATGGCCGTGCGCAGGTAGTCGGCGCGCAGGTTCTCCACCAGGTTGGTGCGGGTCAGTCGGGCGACGTAGGCGATCGAGGCGCTACCGAGCACGAAGGCGGGGAGCAGCAGCTCGTTGAACGTCGCCTCGGACGAGACCGTCACTGGTCGAAGGCCCCACTTGACACCGAGGTAGTACTGCAGCGTGGCGCCGATGACGAAGATGGGGATGGCGATGACGAACAGGGTGCTCACGAGGACGAGGTTGTCCATGAACTTGCCCTTGCGTATCCCCGCCAGCACACCCGCGATGACGCCGATCAGCGTCTCGAAGAGGATCGCCATGCCAGCCAGCTTGGCGGTGGTGGGGTAACGCTGCTTGAGCTCGTCCGCCACCTTGATGTTGCGGAAGGTGGTGCCGAGGTCGCCCTGGGCGATGTTGCCCATGTACTTGGCGTAGCGCGTCGGCAGGGGGTCGTTGAGGTTGTGCTCGGCCCGGAACTTGGCCACGAAGGCCGGCGCGCAGGGCCGCTCACCGCACATGCCAGCTGTGGGATCTCCGGGCAGGGCGAAAACCATGGCAAAGATAATGAACGTGGATCCAAGCAGCACCGGGATCATCTGGAGAAGTCTCCGAAGGATGTACTTGTACACGTCACCTCCCTCTCTATGACGCCGTCGGGTGGGGTGTTCCCGGTGGCGTGGCTGGACAAGCCGTGCGGGGCCAGACGTGCGCGCCCGTGCTTGTCACAACATAGTCGTTTTGGACGGTGGGGGGTCATCAGGAGGGTTGCCCCTGACTGGCCCCGGACAGGCCGTGGGGGGGGGGGGGGGGGGGGGGGGGGGGCGGGGGGGGGACCAGCCGAAGGTGGCCGTCGAGTACCACATCGGGATGGCCGGCATGTCGTTGGCGAGCAGTGCCTCGGCCTCCTGGTACTTGGCGTTGGCCTGAGCCGGGTCCGTCTGGGCAGCAGCCTCGTTGAGGAGCTTGTCGAACTCGGGGTTGCTGTAGTCACCATCGTTGGACGAGGCACCAGTCTTGAAGATCGGGGCGAGGAAGTTCTCGATGGACGGGTAGTCCATCTGCCATCCCGTGCGGAACATGCCCTTCATCTTGCGGCTGGCGATCTGGGTGCGGAAGGTGGCGAAGTCCACGACCGGGGTCGCGACACAGTCGACACCAAGGGCGCCCTTGATCGAGTTGCAGGTTGCCTCGGTCCACGCCTTGTGCGAGGAGTCAGCGTTGTAGGCGAGGGTCATCTTGCCACCCTTGAAGCCACCGGCCTCGTCGAGCTTGGCCTTGGCCTTGGCGGCGTCGAACGTGCACCACTCGCCACACTGGTTGGCCTTGTAGCCGTCAACGACCGGGGAGACCCAGCCGGTGGCGGGCTGACGCGTGTTGTTGAAGATCTGCTTGATGATCGTCGGACGGTCGATGGCCATGGAGATGGCCTGACGGATCTTCGGGTCAGAGTAGTTCGGGTCGACCTTGGTCGGCGCGAAGGTGATGGTCTGGATGACGCCGACGGACTTCTGCGAGTTGCGGTCCGGGAGGTCGGTCTTGTACTTGTCATCGATCATCGCGGACGAGGGGACCTGGTCCGTCACGTCAAGCTGGTTGGCGATGACGTCGTTGTAGGCGGCGTCCTCGTCCTGGTAGATCTTGAACGTGATGCCGTCGAGCTTGCCGGGGAACTTGCCCGAGTAGCTCGCGTTCTTGCTGAGCTTGATCTCGGTGTTCTTGGTCCAGCTGTCGAGCTTGAACGGGCCAGCGCCAACCGGCTTCTCGCCATAGGCGGCCGGGTCGGCCTTGAAGGAGTCCGGCAGCGGCGCGAAGGCCGAGTAGCCCAGGCGGACGGCCATGTTGGAGACCTTCTCGGTCGTCTTGATCGTGAAGGTGTAGTCGTCCTTCACCACCAGACCGGTGAGCTTGTCGGCCTTGGCCTTGCCGGAGCCCTTGCACGGGTCGTCGCCGGTGCCGGTGCACTGGGTGTCACCGAAGCCCTCGATGGGCTCCATGAAGTAGCCGGAGGACTGGGCGTTCGGGCCGTAGGCGGCGTAGTTCCAGGCGTCGACGAAGTTGTGCGCCTTGACCTCGGTGCCGTCCGAGAACTTGTAGCCCTTCTTCAGGGTGACGGTGAAGTTCTGGTTGTCCGTCGAGTCGATCTTGTCCGCGATGTCGTTCTCGGGGGCAGCGGTCTCGGCGTTGTAGTGCACGAGCTTGGCCGTGATGGCCTCAAGCACGTTGCCACCACAGGTCTCGGTCGTGTTGCTCGGAATGAGCGGGTTCTGGGGGTTGCACCCGCGGACCGTGACAGTACCGCCGGCCTTGCCGCCGGCACTGGAGCTGGTGTCATCCTTGCTGTTCCCGCCACCGCAAGCTGCAGCGAGCAGCGCGACGGACGAGATTCCAGCAACCATGGCCACCGTGCGAGTAGTTCCTCGCATTGACGTCCTCCTACTTAGGGTCTGCCGCCCAGATGATGAGCGGTCGTTCCGGGCTGTGCACCGATTTGGGCGCAGCCCTGTAACGCACAGGGCGTTCGTGTGTTGTGGCCCCTATGAAAGAGCACGGAGGGAGCAAAGGCGACGCTCTGGGCCAACCCGAGACAAAAACGTGATCGTCCCGCAGCACAGTTGAGAGCAGATCTTCGGTCGAAGTGGCTTTTGCTGCCATTTGATGGTGTTTCGTGTATTACGCCCGGAGGTCGCCCCAAGCTGCCTGAGAGACGCCCTCGCACCTGCCGGGAGATGCCGTCGCACCTGCCGGAGAGGCCCTCGCCCCCGCCGGGCGACGTGGCATCCCGCGTCCCGACCAGCCGACGGGCTAGCGTGGGAAGGTGCCCTACGACGATGATCTGCGCCTAGCCCATGTCCTGGCGGACGCCGTCGAGCGGATCACCATGGCCCGGTTCCGCGCCCACGACCTCGTCGTGGAGTCCAAGCCCGACCTGTCCCTGGTGAGTGACGCCGACAAGGCTGCCGAGGAGATGGTGCGCATGCAGCTCAAGCGCACCCGCCCCCGTGACGCCGTCGAGGGCGAGGAGTTCGAGACCACCGGGCACGGCCCCCGTCGCTGGGTCATCGACCCGATCGACGGGACGCACAACTTCGTCCGCGGCGTACCCGCGTGGGCGACCCTGATCTCGCTGGTCGACAACGACATGCCGGTGCTCGGCCTCGTGGCCGCTCCGGCCCTCGGCCGGCGCTGGTGGGCAGCCAACGGGTCCGGCGCGTGGTCGGGCCGCAGCCTCTCCGCGGCCAAGCAGATCCACGTCTCCGCCGTCTCGAACCTGTCGGACGCGTCGTTCTCCTACTCCGACCTCAAGGGCTGGCGGCACCTCGACCGGCAGGAGGAGTTCCTCGAGCTGACCGATGCCTGCTGGCGGACTCGGGCGTTCGGCGACTTCTGGTCCTACATGCTCGTCGCGGAGGGCGCGGTGGACATCGCCGCCGAACCCGACCTCGCCGTCTACGACATGGCGGCGCTGGTCCCCATCGTCACGGAGGCCGGCGGCCGGTTCACGTCCCTGGCGGGCAAGGACGGACCGTGGGGCGGCAACGCCGTCGCCACCAACGGCCTGCTGCACGACGAGGTCCTGGCCCGACTGGGCACGGACGCCCGCGTCTGAGCGTCGCTCAGGCGGGGACGACCGTCACGTCGCCGATCCCCAGCTCACGCACCCCGTCGGCATACGTGCTGGCATCGCCGACGATGACCACCGTCCACTCCCCCTGGACCCAGTCGCGGTAGGCCGCCGTCAGGCGCTCACCGTCGAGGTCGCGCATCGCGTCGAGCGTCTGGGTGGTGAAGTCCGTGGTGAGTCCGTCAAGAGCCATGGTCGCGGCTTCGTCGGCGACGGCATCGGCCGTGGCGAAGCGCCCCGGAGCGGTCTTGCTGATGAAGTCGACCCCGGCCTGAACCTCCTCGGGGCTGAACCCCTCGCGCCCCGAGGCAAGCAGGTCCAGGAGCAACCGCACCGACTCGACGGTCGCATCGGCCCGCACCGAGCCGGACGTGAGGAACAGCCCGCCGACGCGGCGCGGCCGGAACACCGAGCGGATGCCGTAGGTGTAGCCCTTCTCCTCGCGCAGGACCGCGTCGACGCGGGCGTTGGGCGACCCACCAACCATGAAACCGAGGACGGGGTATGCCGCCCAGCCGCCCGGTGCGCGACGGTCCGGGCCCGTCCACCCCACCAGCAGCTCGCTCTGGACCGAGCCGGGTCGGTCGACGAGCACGACGCGCGCGGCGTCGGCCGCGCGACGGGCCTCGGTCGGCCCCGGCGACGGCACGTGGGTCGCGCTGACCCACGTGCCGAGCGTGGTCTCGGCCAGGTCGCGGACGTCGAGGCCCGACAGGTCGCCGGCGATGACGGCCGTCATCCCCGTGGGCCCGACGCGCTCGGCGTGGAAGTCCACGATGTCCTGGCGGGTCAACGCCGTGATGCTGGCCGTCGTCCCCGCCGTGGGCCGTGACGCCCTGTCCGCCTCGTCGAAGTGGGTGGCGATGAACTCCTGGGCTGCCCGTTGTGGGGCGAGGGCGCGTTCCTGCTCGATCTGGGCAAGCCGGGTCTTGCGGTGCCGGTCCACCTCGGGCTCGGGGAAGACCGGCTCGGCGAGGGCCTGCCGCAGCAGGTCCAGGGCGTCGCCGAGGCGACGTTTGGGCACGTCGAGGTCGACTCCGAGGCCACCGTCGGTGACCGACGCACCGAGCGCAATCCCTTTGCGCTCCAACAACTCTGCGAACTCCTCGGGCGAATGCTCCGCCGTGCCCTCGTCGAGCAGCCGAGCCATGATGGTGGCCACGCCCTCGACCAGCCGCGGCTCGACCGACAGCGCGAAGGGCAGGACGGTGCGCACGGAGATGACGTACTGACCGGGGATGTCATAGCTCAGCAGCTCGATGCCGTTGGCCAGGACGTGCCGCTGCGGCGTGGCGAAACGCCACCGCTCCGGCGGGTGCACCTCCGGGCGTGGCGGGGTCCGGTCCTCGAGCCGGTCGGCAGTCCCACTCACCGAAGTCATGCCACCTCCTCCTCGTCGCGGACGGCGAGGTGACGCACCACGACGCGACTCTCGGGCCGCAGCCACCTGGCTGCGGCGGCGCGCACGTCCTCGACGCCGACATCCCCGATCCGGTCGAGGAAGGTGTTGACGAACTGTCCGTCAGAGTGGAGCAGGACGTGCTGGCTGATCAGGTCGGCCCGCTCCTCCTGGCCGGCGAGGGCAGAGAGCCACGAGCGTTCTGACTGCGCCATCGCGGACTCCATCTCCACGTCGGTCGGACCCTCCGCCGCGAACCGCACCAGCTCCTCGACCACCGCAGCCTCCACGGCCTCGGGGTCCTGGCCGTCAGCGACGTCGATGACGAAGAAGCCCAGCGAGACCCCGTCGACGAACCCCATCGCGTGGGCCTGCACCGCGTTGGCGACCTGCTCACGCCTGACCAGCCGCTGCACCAGGCGCGAGGTGGACAGGCCTCCGAGGGCGTCGATGGCCAGTCCCGCCGCGAAGAACTCGTCGGTGTTGTCGACCGGGAGCCGGAAGGCGATGTGCATCCGGTCGTTCGGGACGTTGCCCGGCCGGTCGACCCGCACCGGCTCGCTGACCGGGGCCAGCGGGGCAACGGGGGGCCGGGCGGGCTCCGCGGACGCCGGGAGGTGGCCGAAGTAGCGCTCGGCTGCCGCGAAACCCTCGTCCGCAGTGAGGTCACCAACGAGGGTCAGCACACTGTTGTTCGGCCCGTAGAAACGACGGAAGAAGGCGTGCACGTCCTCGAGGCTTGCGGCGTCGAGGTCCTCCATCGACCCGATCGTGGGGTGGTGGTAGGGATGGCCGGGAGGGAACACCGCGGCATACACCTCGATCAGGGCCGTGCCGTAGGGCACGTTGTCGTAGCGCTGGCGCTTCTCCTCCTTGACGACGTCGCGCTGGTTGTCGAGGTTCTCCTGCGTGACGGCGTCGAGGAGGTGGCCGTGCCGGTCTGCCTCCATCCACAGGGCCAGCTCGAAGGCACCCTTGGGGACGGTCTCGAAGTAGTTGGTGCGGTCGAACCACGTCGTCGCGTTGAGCCGACCGCCCTCGGCCATCAGCCGGGTGAAGTGCTCACCGCTGGCGATGTGCCGTGACCCCTGGAACATCAGGTGCTCGAAGAGGTGGGCGAAGCCGGTGCGTCCGCTGAGCTCGTGCCGCGATCCGACGTTCACCCAGATGTTGACGGTCACCGTGGGCACGGAGGCGTCCGGCGACACGACGACCCGCAGGCCGTTGGCCAGTGTCTTCTCGTGGATCGGATAGTCCAGCGGCATGGCGCAACCCTAGGCGAGAGGCCCGCGGAGCACGCGGAATCTCACGCACCGGTCACCCTGCGGACGGTGCGGGGTGCGCTGTCGAGCTCGTCAGAGGGTGCGGCTCCCCTCGTCGCGGGCCTGGGCCACCGACTGGGCGGGGGCCTTCTTGTCGGCCGGGACGCGCGGCAGGGACGGCGCGTAGCTCGAGCCCAGCTGCTCGATCGCCGTGCGGGCGAACACCTGCTGCTCGGTGACAGTGCGTTCCGAGCGGCCTCGGCCGAGGAAGCTCACCGCCCAGTGCAGGAGCGTGGTGAGCCGGTGCTTGAACCCGATGATGTAGACGAGGTGGACCGCCAGCCACAACAGCCACGCGATGAACCCCGTGAACCGCAGGCTGCCGATCGAGGCGACCGCGCTGAACCGCGAGATCGTCGCCATCGAGCCCTTGTCGTGGTACTCGAAGGGGCCCCTCGGCTCCTTCGCGGCGAGGCGCCGCTTGATCTGGTCGGCGGCGTAGCGCGAGCCCTGGATGGCGACCTGGGCGACACCGGGATAGCCCTTGAGCGACGCCATGTCGCCGACCACGAAGACCTCGGGATGACCGGGCAGCGTGAGGTCGTCGTTGACGGCGATGCGCCCCGCGCGGTCGAGCTGCGCCCCGGACTGCTCGGCCAGCTGGGCGCCCAGCTCCGAGGCCTGCACGCCGGCCGCCCACACCTTGCAGACCGACTCGATGCGGCGCTGGGTGCCGTCGGCGTCCTCGACGTCGATGCCGGTGGCGTCGACACCCGTCACCTTCGCGCCGAGCTGCACCTCGACCCCGATCTCGGCGAGCCGCTTGGCGGCCTTGGCGCCGAGCTGGTCGCCGAAGGCCCCGAGCACGGTCGGGGCGGCGTCGAGCAGCACGATGCGTGCCCGGCTGGTGTCGATGTTGCGGAAGTCCTTGCGCAGCGTGCGGCGCGACAGCTCCGCGATCTGGCCGGCCATCTCGACCCCGGTCGGTCCGGCGCCCACGACGACGAAGGTCATGAGCCGCTCGATCTCCTTGGGCGTGCTCGCGAGCTCTGCCCACTCGAACGAACCGAAGATGCGGCCACGGAGCTCGAGGGCGTCGTCGATCGACTTCATGCCGGGGGCGAACTGGGCGAAGTGGTCGTTGCCGAAGTAGGACTGACCGGCGCCGGCCGCGACGAGCAGGGTGTCGTAGGGCGTCACCGTGTCGCGGTCGAGGACGCGGGACGTGACGGTCTTGGCGGCCAGGTCGATGCTCGTGACGTTGCCGAGCAGGACGCGCGCATTGCGTTGCCGGGCAAGGACTTCGCGGGTCGCCGGCGCGATCTCGCCCTCGGACAGGATGCCCGTCGCGACCTGGTAGAGCAGCGGCTGGAAGAGGTGGTGGGTGGTCTTGGCGATCAGCGTGATGTCGACGTCGGCGCGCTTCAGCGCCTGGGTGCCGAAGAGTCCGCCGAAGCCGGAGCCGACCACGACGACGCGGTGGCGGTGCGTTGCGGGTACCTGCTGCGAGGTCATGCCAACACTCTCCTGTGAAAGACGAAGGACGGCCACCCCGTGGGTGTGCCGTCCTCGCTGACGCGTGCTCTACGGATATCCAGGCTGCTGTGAGTCAAGCAGCCTCTTACGTCAACCACCCTAGCCGCGTCGGTATGCCGCCTCGGCGCACCTGAGCACGGAGTGCGACGCGCATCACGCTGCCCGTCTCACGGAGTGGTGGCTGTCGGCTCCGGGACGGGATCGGGGGTGGTCGTCGACGGGGAAGGCGCCGGCGTCGGGTCCGGAGAGGGCGCGGCGGAGGGCGTAGGCGTGGGGGCATCGGTCGCCGGAGTCGTGGGGGTGCCCGTCGGTGTCGCCGTGGCGGCCGAGCCGGTGGCGGCGCCGGATCCGGCCGACGGCGTCCTCGCGGCGGTCGTCGTCGGCGCGCTCTTGGGCGGGCTGGGATCCGGGGTCTGGACGGTCATGGCGCTGGCCCGTCCCCCCGACCCCACCCGGAACGCCACGGTGACCAGCGCGGCCAGACCGTGGCGCTGGAAGTAGGAAACCCACTCCAGCACGGCCGAGTGATAGGCGCCCGACTGGTTGTAGGACAGCACGGCGCTGCGCAGGTCGCCGGGGCGAGCGAGGTTGCGGCCGCCCTGGCACAGGTATCCGGCGGTGGCGGACGCCGCGTCGAAGACGTTCTGCGGGTCACGTCGGCCGTCGCCGTCCCCGTCGCGGCCGGCCCAGCTCCACGAGCCGGGCAGGAACTGCAGTGGACCCACCGCCCGGTCGTAGTCGGAGGCCCCGTCGACGGCACCTCCGTCGCTGTCGTGGATCACGGCGAAAGGGCCGCCGTCGAGCAGCGGGCCGTAGATCGCGGGCGTGACCCGATGGTCGGCTGTCACCGAGCGGCCGCCGATCGAGCCCGACTCGACCTGGCCGATGGCGGCCAGGTGGGCCACCTGCAGGTGGCACGCGCGGGGAGCACGAGCCACCGCCTTGCGGTATGCCGCGGCGAGCACGGCTTGGGGGGTCCCCGCGGGCGGCGAGCTCCCCACGGTCCCCTTGCTGGGCGGTCGCTTCGGCTTCGCCATCGCGGGGCTCGGGGCCACGGACAGGGCGGTCCTGGCACCGAACCGGGCCACTGCCTCGCTCGGGGCGAGGTCGTCGGAGGAGAACAGCGCGGGGACCGTCTCGAGGAGGAGGGCCTGTCGCAGGTTCGGGCGCGAGGACGCCTGCGCCGGATCAGCCGAGGCGAGGGGCGCGGAGGCGCTGAGCACCGCCATCGCCGCCACGGCTACCACCGCCGGGCCCGCGTGATACCTGCGCATGGGCCGCCTCCTTCCGTCCGGCATCGTCCCTGCTCAGGACGGGTCCGTGGGGGCACTTCGGGCGGATGACAGACGAACGGACGATCACCAAACGGGCACAAACCCCACTGGACTCAACCTGGCGAGCGCCATCGACCCTCAGAAGAGGCGATCGGCCTCGACCGCGGGAGGTTCCTCCAGGGCGAGCAGGAAGCGTTTGCGCTCGAGGCCCCCGGCGTAGCCCACCAGGCTGCCGTCGGCGCCGATGACCCGGTGGCACGGGACGATGATGCCGAGGGGGTTGCGACCGTTGGCCCACCCGACTCGCTGGCTCAGGTTGACGTCTCCCAGCGCCCGCGCGAGGTCGCCGTAGCTGCGGGTCCGGCCATAGGGGATCTCGCGCAGGAGAGCCCAGACCTGCTGCTGGAAGACGTCGCCCCTGGGCGCCAGCGGCAGCGTGAACTCGGTCCGCTGTCGCGCGAAGTACTCGGCGAGCTGGGTCTCGGCCTCCCCCAGCACCGGGTCGGCCGAACCGTCCTCGGCGGGCACGCCCAGGACCTCGTCGGACGGGTCGCGGTCGGGCAGCGCCATGAAGCACCCGACGAGGGCACCGTCCTCGGCCACGAGGGTCAGCTCGCCGATGGGCGAGGGCGTCACGGTGTGGCTGCGCACGCTGCCGATCCTGCCAGCCCCGGCTGACAGGCGACCACGCCCCGCGCCCGACCCTGAAGGATCGTGGGGGTCCTGGCCCGGCAGATCCTTCAGACTCGCGGGTGTAGGCGGGTCAGTCGGGCGGGGGCGGGAGGGCTGCAGCCAGCCGCGCGGCATACTCCTGCGCCTCGGTGTCCGAGGCGTACTTGGTGCGCGGCCAGAAGAAGCCGCGCAGTCCGTCGCCCTTTGTGCGCGGCACCACGTGCACGTGCAGGTGCGGGACCGACTGCGACACCACGTTGTTGACCGCGACGAAGGACCCCTGCGCTCCCAGGCCGCCCACTACGGCTCCTGACAGCCGCTGAGCCGCTCCCATCAGCACGGGAAGCAACTCCGCGGGCAGGTCGACGAGCGTGTCGACGTGGATCTTGGGGACGAGCAGGACGTGTCCCTTGAAGACCGGCCTGGTGTCGAGGAAGCCCAGCGTGAACGGTTCGTCGAGCACCACGGTCGCAGGCAGGGCGCCGTCGATGATCCGGCAGAACAGACATTCCACGGGCGGACTCTAGCCCGGCAGTCCTGCGAACGCGGGATGGTGGCTGCCCCGCGGAGTGCGGGGCAGCCACCGGGTCAGGTGTGCTCAGTGGGGGTGCGACTCACCGTTCCTGCGAGTCAGTGGCCGTGCGAGCCGCCGCCACGCTCCGAGGAAGGAGCCTGAGCGCCGTCGCCCTGGTCGTCCCCGCCCTGCTGGTCCTCACCCTGATCGTCGTCGTTCTCGTCAGCGTCGTCGCCACTGGTCGGGTGGGCCTTCGGGGTGTGCTCGGCGTGGTGGTCGACCTCGCCACCCCCGCGGACGTCGGCGTGCTCGTCGTCGCTGCCGACACCGTCATGGTGGTTGGCCGAGGCGATCGGGTTGGCCGTGTGCGTCGAGGTGCCCTCGTCGCCCGCGTCAGTGGTCTCGGACTCCTCGGACTCATCCGTGGCCGTCTCGGTCTCGGTGGAGTCGGTCTCGGTCTCGGTCTCGGTCTCGGTCGACGACGTCGTCGTGGTGGTGTCGCTCGGGTCGTCCTGCTGCACCTGCGCCGGCTCACGGTCCTGGCCGCCACCGGTCGCGGCCACGGCGGCGCCACCGAGGGCTGCGAGGGCGAGGGCGGCGCCGACGGCCACGGCGACGCGGCCGGCACGGCGAATGGGAAGTCGGACAACGGTCACGAGTTCACTCCTTGAGTGGGGGGTGGCGCCCGGGCCCTGACCGGCGGGGTCGTCGAAGAACGCCAGCAGCTCGGGGCTGGGCTCCACCGGCCCGTGGGACGCCATGGCGCGCAGCGACTCGACGGCGGAGGCCGCCGGGTCGCTCGCGGGCAGGTGCAGTCCGCTGGGGCTGGTGTCTTCGGGCTCAGGCATGTCGGGGGTTCAATCGCGCAAGGGCGTCCCAGGGATACGGCTCTGGCGAAAGCTTTCGCCGCAGGCGTGACAGCGCCCGGTGCTGCAGCGACTTCACGGCGCCGAGGTCCTTGCCGAGGACGGCCGCGGTGTCCTCGAGGCTGAGATCGGCCACCACCCGGAGCGTGAGCACGGCTCGCTGGTCCGGAGTGAGGGTGTCCAGCACCTCGACCACCCGCTCCTGCGCGATCAGGGCCAGCGCCGCGCTCTCGGCAGACGGCACTGCGGGGTCTGCTCCCGCCTCGTCCAGGGACAGCCACGACCCACGGCGCGCCCGCTGCCGGTGCCAGTCCACCTGCCTGCGGTGGGCGACGGTGAAGACCAGGGCGCGGAAGGCTGCGCCCCCGCCCGAGAATCGACCCACCTGCCGGAACACGGCGAGGAAGACCTCGCTCGTGACGTCCTCGGCGTCGGGGACGCCGTGCGAACGGAGGTAGGCGGCCACGCGGGGGGAGAGTTCTTGCCACAGCTGCCCGAAGGCGGCACGGTCACCAGCCCTCGCCGCGGCGACGGTGGCGTCCATGTGGGCTTCGTCCACTGGCCTCCACCTCCGCTCGACCCGGTTCCGTGGCTACTTGCTCGCCAACCGAGGACAGTAGCCGCTCGGATCCGGGTTTGCGCGTGTTTGGCCCCGAGTGGTCCTGTCTGACGTCGTCAGCGTCGGGATGGGCGTCGGGGTGGGCGCGGCAGGAAGTAGCTGGTGCGTTGCTGGTACTCGGCGTAGCCGGGCCGTTCGGCCATGTGCTGCTCGAGGAGCCGGGCCCCGGTCGCGAAGACGAGGAAGTAGGTCATCGCCACGGGAGACAGCGCGGTGAGGACGCCCGGCCAGGCGCTGGCCGCGACCAGCCAGATCCCCCACCAGACGCACGAGTCACCGAAGTAGTTGGGGTGCCGGGTCCAGGACCAGAGGCCGCGGTCCATGACCTTCCCCTTGTTGGCAGGGTCGGCCTTGAAGTCCTTCAGCTGCTTGTCCCCCAGCGACTCGAAGGTGACTCCCACGAACCAGACCAGGAGTCCCAGGACCGCCACGGGGACCACGCCCCGGCCACTGGCCGCGCTGACCTGGATGGGGAGCGAGACGAACCACACCGCGAGCCCCTGGATTGCATACACCTTGCGGATGGCCACCCACGTGGGGTTGCCCTTCTCCTGCGCCAGCATCTGCGCGTAGCGCGGGTCCTCGCCCTTGCCGCTGTTGCGCCGGTGCATGTGCCACGCCAGCCGCAGGCCCCAGACGGACACCACGAGGAGCAGGGCCAGGCGACGCCAACCAGCGCCGTCACCGACGACGGCCGCAACGGCAGCCACGACGACGAAGCCCAGCCCCCACGTCGTGTCGACGACGCTGACCCGGCCCTGTCGGTGGCCCTCGACCGCGGTCACCGCCATGAGCAGCACCACGGCGAGCAGCGAAAAGGCCGTCACCACAAGGAAGTTCGAGGTCTCGAACATCATGACCACTGCGCCGGACGCACCGGCTCCAGCTGGGACTCTCCGTGGTCGGGCCGCACGGCGAGGATCTGGTCGACACCCATCCGGCCGTCGCGGAAGGCCATCGCCCCACCGACGAGGTAGAGCCGCCAGACGCGGGCCACCTCCTCGCCGACGAGGGCGACGACCTGGTCGAAGTTGCCCTCGAAGGTGCGGTGCCACGCGGCCACCGTGCGAACGTAGTGCTCGCGCAGGGCATGCACGTCGCGCACCTCAAGACCCGAACTCTCAATGAGGTCAACGGTTTCGCCCACGGGATGCATGTGCATGTCGGGGGCGATGAAGGACTCGATGAAGGGCCCTCCACCGGGATGGCGCCCACGGCGGGACATCTGCTGCACGAGCACGCGCCCACCGGGACGGACGCGGGCGTGCAGCACCGCGGCATACGTCGCGTAGTTGCGTTGCCCCACGTGCTCGCCCATCTCCAGGGACACGACGGCGTCGAAGCCTTCGTCGGGCACCTCGCGGTAGTCCTGGAGCCGGATCTCCACGCGATCCTGCAGTCCCCGCTCGGCGATCCGCGCGTCGATGAACTTCTTCTGCTCGGCCGCGATGGTCACCCCGGTGACCTGCGCGCCGAAGTGCTCCGCGGCATACAGGCTCATCGAGCCCCAGCCACAGCCGACGTCGAGCAGGGTCGACCCGGGGCGCAGACCGAGCTTGTGCCCGACGAGCTCGAACTTGTCGCGCTGCGCGTCCTCGACGGTGTAGTCGGCTGCGGTGGAACGCCAGTAGCCACACGAGTAGGCCAGGTGCGGGTCGAGGATGAGGCGGTAGAAGTCGTTGGAGAGGTCGTAGTGGTGGTGGATCGCCTGACGGTCGCGTCCGACGCTGTGCAGCCGTCCCTTCAGCACCGCCTGGCTGGCGGGTGCCGGCAGCGGAAGCCCGAGCGCGCCGGCTCCCCGGGCGACCTTGAGCACCGCGGCGATGGCCGCAGGCGAGGGACGTATGCCGCTGAGCCGGCGCTGCTGCGCCACGGACCACACGTGCGTGAGGGCAGCGTCGAGGTCGCCCTCGACGTCGAGCTCACCGGTGACGTAGGCCTGGGCCGCCCCGAGCTCACCGGGGTGGCGCAGGAGCCGGCGCAGGGCGCGCGGTGAGCGGATGGTCACGTGCGGCGCGTCGGCGGGGCCGGCCTCGCTCCCGTCCCATGCCGTGAGGCGCACGGGCAGGTCGCCGCCGACGAGCGGCGCCAGCGCCGTGGCGAGCTCGGCCGCGACGCCGGATGCCTTGCTGACAGTGGGGTTCTCGACCCGGTAGACGGTCGTCATCGGTCGCCCTCGCGCTCCAGCACCAGCTGCTGGACGTCGAGGTAGCCCGAGCGGAAGCCCGCCCGCGAGTACTCGAGGTAGAAGTGCCACATGCGGTCGAACACCTCGTCGAACCCCAGCTGGCGCACCCGGGCGAGCGAGGCCAGGAAGCGCTCGTCCCACAGCCGCAGCGTCTCGGCGTAGTGCTGCCCGAAGGACAGCCGTTCGCTGACGTGGAGTGAGGTGTGCTCGCGGTTGACGTCGACGATCGCCTCGGTCGAGGGCAGGAAGCCGCCGGGGAAGATGTACTTGTTGATCCACGTGTAGGTGTACTTCGTGGCCATCATCCGGTCGTGCGGCATGGTGATCGCCTGGATGGCGACCTTGCCGCCGGGGGCCAGCACGCTGTCGATCTTGCGGAAGTACTCGCCCCAGTACTGGTGCCCGACCGCCTCGATCATCTCGACCGACACGACGGCGTCGAACTCACCCTCGACGAGGCGGTAGTCCAGCAGCTCCACCGACACGGCGTCGCTGAAGCCGGCTGCTGCGATGCGCTCGCGGGCCAGCGCCTGCTGCTCACTCGAGAGGGTCACAGACAGGACGGTGGCGCCCCGGGCCGCAGCCCTGATCGCGAGCTCACCCCAGCCCGTGCCGATCTCCAGCACGCGGGTCCCTTCCGCGACCCCGGCGGAGTCGAGCATGCGGTCGACCTTCTGCCGCTGGGCGTCAGCGAGCTGGTCCCAGGTGGGCGCCAGGGCTGGGGTGCTGGTGGTGACCCGCTCCCCCGCGACCGGGCGGCCGGACTGCTCGTCACCGGCGAAGAGGGCCGAGGAGTAGCTCAGCGTGGCGTCGAGGAAGGTGGCGAACATGTCGTTGGACAGGTCGTAGTGCCGGGCGATGTTGGTGCGCGTGTTCTGCGTCGTGTTCCGCTCGGTGTGCGGCGCCCGGGCGACGTAGAAGGCGCGGAGCTTCTGCAGGGGCTCGGGGATCAGGGTGCCCATCTGGGCGGCGAACACCTCGAGCAGGCCGCCGAGGTCGTCGGCGTGCCAGTCGCCGGCCATGTAGGACTCGCCGAAGCCGATGAGGCCCCCCGCCCCGAGCGCTGCGAAGAACGCGTCCGGGCGGTCGAGGACCATCAGGGGTGCCTGCGGGTCGGTGGCGGCCCCGCCCACGATCGCCTCGCGACCGAGCTGGATGCGGACCGGCAGTCGCCGGGCCGCGGACAGGAAGATGCGGCGGGCGACGGCGCCCTCGACGGCTTGGCGCACCTTGGCGCGCCGGGCGGTCAGGTCGGGCCAGCGGCTGGCGTCGATGGCAGGCCGGGTGGACAGGCCTGCGGTGGCGGTGGTCACTGGACTGCCTCCTGGTGGTGGGAAGGGCGTGGCTGCACCGGCAGGCGGCGCAACCACAGGCGGATGCCGTGCCAGCGGATTCGCGCTGCGACGGCAAGGGGTTCGAGTGGTTGGGTCAGGGCGAGCCTCACGACCGTGCTCGTCCGCACGGGCAGCGCCCGTCCGCGCAGGCCGGCCACGAACGGGTCCTGGCCGGGACGGTCGAGGACGACGCGCACGTGGACCTTGTCGCGGGGCATCGGGATGGTCAGCCGATAGCTGCCGGACACGTCGTTGAACGGGCTGACGTAGAGCGCCTTGTCGACCTCGGCGTGACCGTTCTCGTCGGAGTTCACGAGGTAGGCGTGCCGGTCGCCGTAGGTGTTGTGGACCTCGACGACGTTGCAGGCGAGCCGGCCGTCCGCCGTGTGGCACCAGTAGACGCTGATCGGGTTGAACACCGTACCGAGGACGCGGGGCATCGTCAGCATGAGGATCTGACCGCCGCCGAGGTCCACGCCCTGGGTGGCGAGGAAGGTGTCCAGGTTCTCGCGCAGGCTGCGCTCCGGCGCGCCGAGGTGGTCACGCGACTCGAAGCTGGCGAGCCCCCCGAGCATGCCCAGGCGCGGCAGGTCGTCCAGGTCGACCAGCCAGGTGTGGCTGCGGTTCGTGAACCGGTGCCGGACCGGCGACGTGCGCGTGTGGATGATCGAGGTCGCATAGATGCGCGTCGAGGGCGAGGCCTTCATCGAGCACCCACGTCCTCGAGGTCGGCGACCTCGACGGCGATCTCGCTGTCGACGGCGTCAGTGGCGGCGTCAGCAGTGGCGGCGTCACCCGCGGCGTCAGCGGCGGCGGCCCAGGGGACTCCGAGGGCAGCGGCCGCGGCAACGCCCGAGCGCGCGCCGTCCTCGTGGAAACCCCAGCCGTGGTAGGCGCCGGCGAAGGCGACCCGACTGGTGTTGATCTCGGGCAGCCGGCGCTGTGCTGCAACGGATTCCGGCGTGTAGAGCGGGTGTTCGTAGTGCATGGTGTCGATGACCAGGCCCTGGTCCACGCAGTCCACGCCGTTCAGGGTGACGAGGAAGCGACGGTCCGCCACGTCGAGCCGCTGCAGGCGGCTGAGGTCGTAGGTGACCAGCACGCCGGTCCCCTCCGCCCCGGCTCGACGCCAGTAGTTCCACGACGCACGCGCCCCGGTGGACCTGGGCAGCACCGACTCGTCCGTGTGCAGCTGGGCGACGTTGGTCGAGTAGCGGATCGCGCCCAGGACGTCGCGTTGTCCCTGCGACGGCTCGGCCAGCATGGCCAGCGCCTGGTGCGGGTGGGCGGCGATCACCACGGAGTCGAACGTCTCGCTGAGGCCCTGGGCGTCCGTCACGACGACCCCGTCAGGAGTCTCGACGACGGAGCGCACCGGGGTCGAGAGCCGGATGTCGGCGATCCCGGCGGCCAGCGCCTCGACGTAGCGCTGGGAACCGCCGGTCACGGTGCGCCACGTCGGCGAGCCGAAGACGGTGAGCATCCCGTGGTGGTCGAGGAACTCGAAGAGGTAGCGGGCCGGGTACTGCAGCGAGTCCGACGGGTCGCACGACCAGACGGCTGCCACGACCGGCTCGAGGAAGTGGCGGGTGAAGTAGGCGCTGAAGCCACAGCGCGCGGCAAAGGAACCGAGGGTCTCGTCGCGGCCCGCGTCGGTGGCTTCGCGGGCAAGCACGCTCCGCGCCTCGCGGTGGAACTTCTTCACCTCCGTGAGCATGCGCAGGTAGGCCACATCGGTCAGGTTGCGCACCCGCGGGAACAGGCCTCGGGCGGCCCGCGCCCCGGCATACTCCAGGCCTGTCTCGTCGTCGCGCACGGACATGCTCATGTCCGACTCCTGCGTCGCGATGTCGAGCTCCGCGAACAGGCGCAGCAGGGTGGGATACGTGCGGTCGTTGTGCACGATGAAGCCGGTGTCGACGCCGATCGTCCGGCCGTCCACCTGCACCTCGTGGGTGTCGGCGTGGCCGCCGAGGCGGGCGTCGGCTTCGTACAGCGTCACCGGGCCGCGCGTGCTCAGCACGTGCGCAGCAGCGAGTCCGGCGATCCCGCTGCCGATGACGGCGCGGCGTGGTGCAGACATGGTGGTCCATCCGTTCTGGGTGACGGGTCGACAGTGATTCGGCGCGCCCGACCCGGTGGATTGGGTCACCGCCGCGGTCGCCGGTATGCCGCTGGGCTGGGTGCCCGGTCCGGCTCGCCCAACGGCGCCGCCGCGGCGCGGGAGAGGTGGGACACCACGGTCTCGAGCGGGCCCCGCAGGGGGATCAGGGCCAGGACCGCTCCGATGCCCAGGACGATGAGCACCTGGTCGTCGTAGCTGTCGGGAGTCTCGAGGTCAGGCCACCAGCCGCGTCCCATCAGGAGCACGTGGAGGGTGTAGAGGCTCAGGGTCATGGCGCCCGCGCCGAAGGCCGCCGCCCACACTCGGGGCTGGACCCTCGTCACGAGCAGACACAGACCGAGCACGGCCATCGCGCTCCCGATGGTCTGAGCGAGGTCGAGGGGCGTGCCGGAGTGCGGCGCCACCGTGGCGAGCCACCACCACGACCCCGTGGGCGTCGTGCCGTGCAGGCCATGGGTGAGGACAGCGTGCAGGGCGGCCGGGTCCGAGCCGACCGACGCGTCGGGATAGGTCGATGCGAGCGCGGCTGCGGCGTCCGGGCGGGCCAGAAGCGCCCTGGAGACCACGGTCGCCGCCACCGCCAGCACCACCCCGCCTGCGAGGAGCCACACGTCAACTCCCTTGCGTCGCAGGTCGACTCGGCCCATCGCCATCCCGGCGAAGAGGTAGGCGAGCCACACGACGGCCGGGTAGTAGCCGACGAGGAGGAGCTCGTTGAGCAGCAGGTGGGGTGACATCAGGGCCGCCGGCGTGGGGCTGCCGACGACGTGTTCCGGCAGGTGCGGCCGCACCACGAGGGAGGCGGCGGGCGCCACGAGGGCCCAGAGGACGGCGAGCGCGGCCAGGGCAGGGGCCCGCAGCCCGAGGAAGGGCAGGCCGAGCAGGAACAGCACGGCGTAGAACGCCAGGATCACCGCGATGCCCGAGGGCACGAGTCCCAGCAGGAGGCCCAGCGCGCCGATGAAGAGGGCACGGACGACGAGGCGGATGGACGCGGCATACCGGGCACGTCCTCGCACCGGCCTCGTGCGCCCGCTGACCAACGCCACGCTGACTCCGGCGAGGACGGCGAAAAGGGCCGACGCACGTCCTCCCGCCAGCTGCTGTGGCCACGGGACGTGGGTGCCCTCGATGCCGGGGAGCATGTGGGTCGCCATCATCCCGAGGAGCGCGAGCGCTCGTGCCACGTCGACGCCGACGATCCGGCCCGGCGCCACCTGCGGCAGGACCGGCTCGCTCATGGCGACATCCTGTCACCGGGACGGCGACGATCGGCGATTGTTGTCCATGGTTTGCACAACGATTTCGCCCTGCTCGGGGCCGATCCGGGACGCCGCCCACCCGCGGTGTGGGACGCTGCCAGCGTGTACACGATTGGGCACGCAGCTCGCCTGACCGGCGTACCGTCCGCCACCTTGCGCGCCTGGGAGCGGCGCTACGGCCTGGTCACACCGGTCCGCACCGAGGGTGGCTACCGGCTCTACGACGAGCGTGGGCTGCAGCTGCTCCGGGCGATGGCCGCCCTGGTCGCCGCTGGCTGGTCGCCGCGCCAGGCGGCGGAGCACCTGCGCTCCGACGGCAACGACTCCCCCGACGACGAGCAGCACCAACCGTGGGAGGCGTACCTCACCGACACCGACCAGGTCGGCACCGACGGGGCCGAGAGCGCGCCGGGTTCCAGGGGCGCCAAGGCGTCCAAGGGCTCGAAGGGTTCCAAGGCGTACGACGCGGGCGGGGACCACGAGGGCGCGGGACCGGCCCCGGACCCGGACGCACCGGTGACGCGTGGAGCCTGGGATGTCACCGCGCTCGCCCGAGGGGCGGCCGAGATGGACCCAGCAGCCGTGGGCGCAGCTGTGGACCGGGCGTTCGCGGCGGGAAGCCTCGAACAGGTCGTGGACACCTGGCTGATGCCCGCCCTCCAGATGCTCGGGGACCAGTGGAAGGCCGGGCGCGTGGACGTCGCCGGGGAGCACGTCGTGAGCGCCACCCTGCACCGCAAGCTGGGAGCCGCGATGGAGGCCACTCCCCCGGCGTCGGGCGGCCCACGTGTCGCCGTCGGCCTGGCCCGCGGGTCACACCACGAGCTCGGCATCCTTGCCTTCTCCGTCCTCCTGCGCCGCGCGGGGGTCGAGGTCGTCTACCTCGGCGCCGACCTGCCCGCGCAGCACTGGGTGGCCGTCGTCAAGCACCACGACCCCAGCGCCGTCGTCATCGGGGTCCCGACCGCGACCGACGTCCTGGCCGTGCGGGAGACCGTGGCGGCCCTCCACGCCGCCCGGCCGCGCCTCAGCGTGCACGTGGGCGGAGGCGCCCAGTTCGAGGTGGGTCAGGGCACCATCGCCCTGGGCCACGCCGTGACGGCGGCAGCCCACGGCCTGGCCGAGGGGCTGCGCACCGCCGACGCCGGCTGACACCACCCGGCATACCTCTGCATCTGTGGGAAGTGAAACGTCCTGCCGTCAGGTCCGGTCGGGATGACCGCCTCGGTCAGGGGCGGCCAGGTCACGCAGGACCGTTGGCCCGCCCAGTGTCTCGTCGACCGGACGCGGTCACTGAGTGGCCGACATCTCGCTCGTTGAGAACAGGTCAATGGTCGGAACCGGCGCCGCGGCCTCGTGCGCGAGCGCCGTGGTCAGGAGGTCGTCGTCGGGCCCTTGCTCCGTGACTTCGTCAAGCCCTGCGTCGACCTCGAGCTCGGCGGCCAAGGCGTCGGTGAGCAGCGCCACGAGAGCCTCGAGCTGCACGTCCGCTGAGGAGCCGACCTCCTCGTCGGAGCCGTCGAGGGCCCGCGCCGCGAGGCCCGCCTTGCTGTCGATCAGCTGCGCGATCTTGGCGTCGATCGTCTGGGCGGCGATGATCCGCCAGGCGGTGACCGGCTCGTCCTGACCGATGCGGTGGACCCGGTCGATGGCCTGGGTCTGCTCGGCGGCGGTCCACGACAGCTCGGCCAGCACCACGTTGGAGGCGACCTGCAGGTTGAGTCCCACCCCGGCGGCCGTGAGGGAGCAGACGACGATGGCGACGTCGGGATCGTTGACGAAGGCGTCGATGTTGGCCTTGCGCACCTTGGGGGTCTGGTCGCCGCGGATCGAGGAGTACCTGACCCCTCGCCGGGCGAACGTCTCCTCGGCGACGTCCATGACGTCGATGTGCTTGGCGAAGAACACGACCTTGCCGACGCTCCGGGCGAGCTGTCCCGCGTAGTCGGCGGCGAGCCCGGCCTTGGCCTGACCGATCCGGCGCATCACGGTGAACACGTTGTCGCCGGACTTGGCCTTGCTGCCCTCCTCTCGCTCCCAGGTCGCCACCCGGCGCACGAGGTCGTGGTCGATGCCTTCGACGACGACTCCGGACGTGCGGGCTTCGAGTGCGGCGCGGTAGCGCTTGACGAGGCGACGCGCGAGCTCCTGCTCCGCGGCCCGGATCGACCGTCCGGCATCGTCGTCGAGCTCGACCGGCAGGTCTGCCACGCGGCGGGCGGGGATGTCGGCGGCCACGTCGACCTTGCGACGACGGACGATGCCGAGGTCGATGACGCTGGTGCGCGCGGCGGCGTAGAAGCCGGAGTCGGCCGGGGTCAGACCGGTCTCCTCGAGGGCGGCCATCAGCGCGTGCCGCGGCTTCTTCTCCTCGATCCAGCCGAGGAACTGCCAGATGGCCTTGAAGTCCTCGATGTCATTGATGAGGGGGGTGCCGGTGAGGGCCATGAGCAACGGGTTGGGGGTGCGGGTGCGGATCCGCTCCGCGAGCTGCAGGACGTGCTGAGAGCGCTGCGAGGTCTTGTTCTTGATGAAGTGCGCCTCGTCGACGACCATCCCCCGGAACCCGAGGTCGCCGAGCCATCCGACGTGGCGGTCGAGGACCTCGTAGTTGACCACGACGATGTCGGCGAAACCGTCGATGTTGTCACCGTTGCCGTGGATCACGGTGGCGGGGTGGCCCGGGGTCCAGAGCTCGGCCTCGTGGGCCCAGTTGGCCTTGACCACGTTGGGCACGACGACCAGCAGCGGGTAGGCGTTCGCGGCCTGGGCGGCCAGCAGCGCCTGCGCCGTCTTGCCCAGACCGGGTTCGTCGGCGAGCAGGAAGCTGCGGTGCCCGGCTGCCGCAGCCGCGACGACCTGGCCCTGGTGGTGCATGAGCTGGAGCTCACCGGCCCCACGCAGGACGCTGACCGGCTCCGGCAGGGACATGCAGGACGAGTCCCCGCCGTACTCGAAGGCCCTGAAGAGCGGACCGAGGAGCTCCCAGCTGGCCAGCCGACCCGTCGTGGGCTTGCGAGGCGCGACGGCGCTGAAGTCGGGAGCGAGGAACGGGTTGGCGAGCTGCCGGGCGACGACCGACTGCGGCACCGCGCGACGCTCGGCTGGCGCAGCCGTGCCCGCAGCTGGCTCCGGCTCGGCCTCTTCAGGCTCCGGCTCCAGGCCGGCGGCCCGCACCATGTCGCGCCGCAGGTCCGCGGCAGTCTGGCTGACGACGGCGTCCTCGGCGAGCAGGGCGAGCAAGGAGGTGTCCCTCGCTGCGGTCTTGGCCAGGATCGTCGCGACACCGTCGAGCCGCTTCAGCTGGGCCTCACGCTCGGCCGTGGTAGCGGTGGCGTCGGCCTTGACCCGGGCGCGCTCCTCACGCACCAGGAGGCCGATGACCTGGAACTTCACCCGTCCGGCGGGCTTGACGCGGCCTCGCTGTGCGTCGGCCTCGACCTCGCGCACGGCGCGCGCCAGCACGGGGATGATCCCCTCGTTGTCGAGGGGGCGACCGCGTCGCTGGGTGCGCTGGGCGCCGGACTGGCGCTGGCCTCGCTGAGCCAAGAACTCCTCCTCAGGATGCCCGCGACGAGCGGGCCGAGCGGAACGACATGTGCAGCGCAGTCGCGCGGCCGGGGCGGTGTGGGACGCCGAACCGAGCGGACCCGGAGGACCGCCTGCTCCGCGGTATGCGGTGCTGGAACAGATCGGCGCGCCGACCCCGACGGCTCGCCCACGCATGCAACCGACGACCACGGATCGAGGTCCGCCAGGCTTCGAGCTCAGTAGTTGCCAGAGCTGCGGTGTTGCCAGAGTTGCGGTACGGCCGGGAGCCGGAACAGGTCGATAGTACCTCCCGGTGCGGGCGCGCGGCGAACGCCGTGCCGTCGACACGGCATACCGTCCAGCACCGGGCCCGGCTCGCGCGCGGTGACGTACGATCGGGACATGCGCTGCGTGAGCGAGCCCACCGCAGCCTCCGGCGCTGACGTGACGTCGTGAGCGGCCACTCGCACGGTCCCCCGCACGGTCACCCGGGCGCGGCCCACCGCTGGCGGCTGCGCACCGCGTTCGTCCTCGTGGCCGGCTTCTTCGTCGTCGAGCTGGTCACCGGGCTCGTCTCCGGGTCCTTGGCGCTGCTCAGCGATGCCGGTCACATGGCTGCCGATGTCGTCGCGCTGGGAGCGGCGCTCGTCGCGACCCGGATAGCGGCACGACCCGACACCACCGGTCGACGGACGTTCGGGTCCTACCGTGCCGAGGTCTTCGCCTCCGGGCTGGCGGTCCTGCTGATGCTCGGTGTCTCCGCCTACATCGGCCTCGAGGCGATCCGGCGGGTCGGCGCGGGGGTCGAGATCTCATCGGGGCCGCTGCTCGTCGTCGGATCGGTCGGACTGGTCGTCAACCTGGTCTGCCTGACGCTGCTGCGCGGCGGCGCCGCGGAGTCCTTGAACATCAAGGGCGCCTACCTCGAGGTGGTGGCCGACGCGCTTGGTTCGGTGGGCGTCATCGCCGCCGGCGTCCTGGTCGCCGCGACCGGGAGCGCGTGGTGGGACACCGGGATCGCGCTGGCCATCGCGTCCTTCGTGGCCGTCCGGGCGGTCATGCTGGGCCGTGAGGTCATGGTGGTCCTCGGGCAGCACGCCCCGGCGGGCATGGACGCCGACACCGTTGCCGCGGCCCTCGCCGGCGTCCCCGGGGTGCGCGACGTCCACGACCTGCACGTCTGGACCTTGACCTCGGGCATGAACGTCGCGACCGCCCATCTGGTCACCGCGGAACACGCCGACTCGCACGGGGTGCTGGACCAGGCCATGCAGGTGATGCGAAGCCAGTTCGGTGTCGAGCACGCCACCCTGCAGGTCGAGCCGGACACGCACACCGGCTGCAAGGAAGTTACCTGGTAGCGGTGGGGCCTGAGGGACGGAAGAGACAATGAGCCCTTGGCGCCGCGTTATTGTACGGCGGCGCTTGGCCCAGCACGAGGGAATTGGGCAAGTCCTTACCTGATTCGTCCAAACGTATACGAGTGCCGTACCCAAATCTGCCCAGATCGAACGCAAACACACGCGTGGTGATGCTGTCGGGTGCCACATTGGCAATCTCGAACCCAAGGGGGTAGGCGCCATGGTGCCTGAGATTGTCAGATTGGAACGCGCCGGTGTGTGCGGCTGTGGGGAGCTCGTCGCTGCGGGCGAGCGGGCAGGGTATGTCCCGCCGCAGGAGCGAGTCGTGTGCCTGACCTGCCTGGCGAACGAGCCAGCCGGGCGCGAACACCGTGACGCCCCACGGGCGAGCTCCGCCGTGCTGCCTGCGAGCTGGACCGCGGACGAGCTGGTCATCGCGGCGACGCTGGAGGCCCTCCGCGGCGGGTCGGCACCCACGCGGCGCTCCTCTGCGCCCGACATCCTCCACGTGCCGACCGAGTGGTCGTCGACCCCGCTCTCCCGGCCGGCTCCCCTCGAGGGGACGGACGCGGCGCCGCCCGAGCAGCTGATCGTCCTGCCGCGGCGCAAGCCCCGGGTCGAGCCCGCGCCGGATGCCGACCTCGTCGGCCCCGCGGTCGCGGCACCCACGGCGTTCCTCGCGCGGCCACGCCCGTCGGCTCCGCCAGCGGCCCCGCCTGCCACCCCGCCTGCAGCCTCGCCGGTTGCCCCGGCTGTCACCTCGGCTGTCACCCCGGCCGCCCCGGCTGTCCCCCCGCCTGTCAGTCCGGCCGTCACCTCAGCTGCCGCCCCGTCGGTCGCCGAGAAGATCGCGGAGACGCAGACGCGCCGGTCACGGCACGAGGCTGCCGCGGCGCAGGACCTGAGCATGCCGGCCGCGGCGCCCCGCCGGCGGGCAGGTCTGTTCAGCCGCCTGATGACGGTGCGAACCTTCCGGACCCAGCAGGCCCAGCCACGGGTCAGCAAGTCGCACGCGGCAGTGCGCACCCTCCTGGAGGCCGCTGACGCCAAGGGCGTGGTGTCTCTGCACAACCGGCGGGTGCCGGGTCGCCGTGGCCCCATCGAGCACATCGCGGTCGGCGCCAGCGGTGTCTACGTCATCGATGCGCTGCACTTCAAGAACGCCTCCATCGAGGTGCGTCCGGCGGCCGAGTCCGACGCCGACACCGACGACCTCGTGGTCGGAGGTCGGGTCATGACCGCAGCCGTCAGGGCGGTGGCTCAGCGCGTCGAGGTGCTGCGACTGATCCTGCTCGCCGCGGGAATCGACGATGTGCCGGTGACCGGGGCCCTGTGCTTCGTCGACGGCCTGCTGCCCCTGGCAGTGGCCGACCTCGAGGTCGGCGGGATGCACGTGCTGCGGCCCAGCGGCCTGACCGCCCTGGTGGCCGGGCCGGGCCAGTACGACGAGCGAGACCGCGAGACGCTGCGCCAGTTCCTGGCAGAGCGGCTGCCCGCGGTGGCGTGAGGCCTGCAGGTGGTGGCATGACTCCCGCAGGGAGGAAGTCATGCCATCAGGGCACTGCCCAGCCACGCGGCATACCTGCACCACGTGGCACAGGAGAAGGCCCGGACCAGTGGTCCGGGCCTTCTCTCACAGCACGACGGCTCAGTGGTGCATGTGCATTCCTGCGCCGCCCTCGACGCGGGTGGCGGGCATCCTCAGGTAGGCGAAGGCGGCGAGCACCATGGCGATGCCTGCGGCTGCGAGGAACCCGCGACCGAACCCGTTCACGACGCCGGCCGCGCTGGCCAGGCTGCCGGCCGTGCTGGCGACGGCGGACAGGACGGCAACGCCCAGGGCGGCACCGACCTCGTGTCCGGTCATGAGGAACCCGGACGCCAGACCGGCGTGCTGGGAGGGGATGCCAGCCATCGCCGTCACGGACACTGGGGCGAAGACCATGCCGACGCCCAGGCCGATGATGGCCAGGCCGGGCAGGACGCCGGTGGCGAAGGCGGAACCGGCTGACGCCTGCGCGAGCAGGACCGCACCACCAGCCACGACGACGAGACCGATGGCCGCGATGGCACGCGGAGTGCCGTGAGCCATGGCGTGCCTTGCCACGACGGTGCCAAGAGTGATGGCCAGGGCGAACGGGACGAACGCGACGCCTGCCCGGATGGCGGAGTAGCCCATCACGGTCTGGACGAAGATGGAGGCCAGGAATACGGTCCCGACCAGGATGCCGGTGACGCCGAGCATGACCGTGGTGCCGGACACGAGCGACGTCACCTTCCACGTGTGCGGCGGGACGAGCGGGTTCGCGGCCTTGTTCTCCCGGACCTTGAACGCGACCGCGAGGACCGCCGAGACGGCGAACGCGACGAGTACCCGGGCGGAGAGCCAGCCGTGCTGTTCGGTGGCGCCGAGCCCGTAGATGAGGGCGGCGAGGCTGCCGATGACGGTGACGGCACCCGCGACGTCGAACTGCTTGAGGGTGACCCGCGAGGTCGTGGCGGCGGGGATGACCTTGAGGCCGATCAGAAGTGCGGCGGCGCCAATGGGGGCGTTGATGAAGAAGATGGTCTGCCAGCCGGCCCAGGTGGTGAGGGCACCGCCGAGCAGGACTCCGGCGGCGACGCCGAGCGACCCCACGGCACCCCACAGCGTGAGTCCGAGGCGGCGCTGCGCTCCGGAGTACGTGGTCATGATGATGGACAGCGCGGCCGGGGTCATCAGGGCAGCGGACAGCCCTTGGCCGGCGCGCGCGGCGATGAGCTCGGTTGCGCTGCCAGCGAATCCGCTGACGATGGACGCGATGGTGAAGATGGTCAGTCCCGTCAGGAACACCCACTTGCGCGACAGCAGGTCCGCGATGCGGCCACCGAACAGCAGCCCGCCACCGGACATCATCAGGTACGCGGTGACGACCCACTGCATGTCGGACCCGTCCAGGTGCAGGTCGCGTCCGATGGACGGTAGGGCGGTGTTGACGACGGAGATGTCGAGGACGACGAGAATCTGGGCGGCGAGGGCCAGGGCCAGGACGACCCAGGACTTGCGCGGGCCGTCGTCCGGGTCCCCGTGTTGGGCGGGGGTGGGTGCGTGCTCGTGGTGGGTGGTGCTGGGGGTATGCGGTGTGGGTGCGGTGGGCGTGGGAGTGTGGACCGCGAGCGGTTCGGCGGCGGGCTTGGCGTGCATGACAACTCCTTGGGCGGTGTCGGTGAAGCTCTGCTTCTGGTCCCACCGCCGAGGTTGCGATGGTGACACCTACCGTCGTCGGAGTGCCGAGGGTTCACGCCGGTCAAATGGCCGGGATGTGCAGGGACAAGCCGGGGTGCGGTTCCCCCGAGCCGGACGGCGTCTAGCGTCAGCTGAAGTCGAGCTGGGCGAGCTCAGTGCGCGAGCTGACGCCGACCTTGGTGAACACGTTGCGCAAGTGGAAGGCGACGGTGCGGGGTGACACCCAGCACTGGGCGGCGACGTCCTTGTTCGACAGCCCGGTGCTGACCAGCTGGGCGACCTTGAGCTCCATCGGCGTCAGGTCCAGCAGGGTGGACGGGTCGCGTTTGCGGGCGGTTTCGCCGGAGGCGCGGAGCTCTTGGGTGGCGCGCTCGACCAGCGGGGCGGCGCCCAGGTCGGTGAAGGTCTCCAGCGCTGCCCGCAGGTGGGTGCGTGCATCGACGCGGCGGTTGGTGCGGCGCAGGAACTCTCCGTAGGCGAGCTGTGTGCGCGCGAGGTCATACGGGCGTGCGGCGCGTCGGTAGTGGTCGACTGCCCGCTCGAACGCCGCGGTCGCGTCGGCAGGGTCGGAGGTTGTCAGGGCGCGGCCCAGCTCGACGGCACCGAGAGCCCATGGGTGCCCGGTCCCGGTGGCGAACGGGGCGAGCTCGTCCACCCACGCGAGAGCCTGGGCGGTGTCGCCGGCGCGGACGGCTGCTTCGAGTCGGTCGACGACTGCCAACCGGTGGAGGGCTGGGACTCGCATTCCGGACAGGTGGTGCAGCGCTGCTGCCGCATCGCCTTGGGCTGCGGCGTGGGTGCCCTTGGCCCATCGGGTGACGTCGTGCGTTGGGCCGGTCATGATGCCCAACGGGTGAGCGGCTGCGACGTCCTCGAGGACAGCAAGGTGCTGGTCGAAGTCGTCGTTGCCGGTGAGTGCAGCCAGCAGGGTCAGACAGGCCAGTGGTGCAGCAGTCAGGGTGGGTTGGCCGACGCTACGCGCCAAGGTCAGAGCTTCGTCGACCGATCTGCGCATGAGGGTCCACGGCCCGGTCGGGAACTGCCCGAACATGAGCCGTTCCAAGGCGTAGAGGACGACCATGCCGGCACCGGCCTCGCGGGCCGTGGCCACCATGGCGGAGTAGTAGAAGCGAGCGCCTTCGTCATGGCCCAGGTGCAGTGCGGTGTTGCCGAGGTTGCCCATCACGTCCAGGTCCTCGACCTCGCGTCCAGCCTGAAGGGCCTGCTCGAGGGCGGGGGCGGCGCGGGCCCAGTCCTGGTCGCCGGACGCGGTCAGGGTGGCGAGCAGGAGTCGCAGGCAGGTGGTGCGCGGGGTGTCCTGTTCGGTCGGGGTCAACAGTCGGGTCAGGACGTCCGTGCCAAGGGTGGCTCCGCTGTCGGCGCCGTAAGTGCGGTTGAGGGCGGCGGCGCATGCCATCTCCAGGGCGCGTCCGGTGTCGTGGTCGGCGACGGTTCGGGCCGCGACGGTGAAGATGCGATGGGCGTCGACGGCGGATCCGACGTTGACCTCGATGCGGGCCCGGAGCCGGTCGATGTCTGCGCGCTGTAACGGGTCAGAGGCGAGGTCACGAGCTGAGGAGGCGAGGGTGCGCGCGCGGACCGCTTGCCCGGCCGCCCACGCGGTGCGCGCGGCTCCGAACAGACGGGTGGCGCGGTCCGGCTCGCTGACGGTGAGTGCGGCTGAGCGTTCGAATGCGTCGGCGGCAGCGAGGTGACCGCCGCGTTGCTCGGCCCGCACTGCGACGTCGTGGAGGGCGTCGGCGACGTCGACGTCGGGTCCGTCGGCGGCCGCGGCGCGGTGCCAGGTGGCGCGGTCCGCGTCGTCGGCGCCAACTGCCTCCGCCAGAGCGCGGTGCACCTGTCGCTGTTCGTAGCTGGTGGCTGCCTGGTACACGGCCGATCGGACCAACGGGTGCCGCACCGACACGGTGTCGCCGGTGATGGTCACCAGGTTCGACCTCTCGGCGTCCGTCCACGCGGTCGCGTCGACGCCGAGGGTGGCTGCTGCTTGGCGGACGGTGGCGACTCTGCCCGTGGCATCGGCGGCGGCGACCAGCAGCAGCGTCTGGACTTGTTCGGGTAGGCGACGGCACCGGTCGAGGAACGCGCGTTCGACACCGGCGGTCAACGTGAGCTGTTGCGGCAGCGGCTCCTCGCCGTGCAGCTGGGCGGAGGTGAGCCCGGTGGGCAGTTCGAGCAGGGCCAGCGGGTTTCCTCCGGTGTCGCGGACGAGGCGTTCGGCGACGCCACCGGGCAGTGGGTCGCCGCCGCGTTCGTCGAGGAGCTGGCGGGCCGCCGTGTCGTCGAGACCTCGGACCTCGAGGACGGGCAGCCCCGGAGCGGCGAACGCTCGTCCGGCCGTGTCACCGGTCCGGGCGGCGAAGACCATGGCGACGGGGTCGGCGGCAAGCTGACGGGCGGCGAACAGCAGCGCGTCCGCGGACGCCGAGTCGAGCCAGTGCGCGTCATCGACCACGCACAGCAGCGGCTGGTCTGGTTCGGCTGCATCCGTCAGCACGGACAGGGTCGCAACACCGACCAGGAACGGCTCCACGGTGGGTCCGTCCTCGAGGCCGAACGCGACCCGCAATGCTCTCGCCTGCGGAGCCGGGAGCCGGTCGAAGTCCGTGACGGGACGCAGCAGGCGGAAAAGCGCGGCATACGGCAAGGGGGACTCGGACTCCACGCCGGCGGTGCGCAGCACCCGCGTTGTCCCACCCTGAGCGGGCTCGCCCACAGCGGTCAGATCGCGCAGCAGGGCGGTCTTGCCAACGCCGGGCTCTCCCAACACCACCAGAACGGCACCGGTTCCCGCGCGCGCTTGGTCCACCAGGGCGGCAAGGTGCGCGCGTTCGGGCTCGCGGCCGTGTAGCACCAGCCGACGGTACCGCCGGGGCGAGCGGCATACCGGCACTTTGACGGGGACGAGACCCGCCACCCAGGGCGCATCGTGGACTCACCGAAGCACACTGTGCCCAAACCGAAGGACTCGCCATGACCTTCCCCACCGTCCCCATGGACTCCAACCATCCTGCTGCGACCAAGCACATCGGCATCCTGCTGTTCGACGACGTCGAAGAGCTCGACGCCGTCGGCCCGTGAGAAATCTTGGCGAGGGCGACCGCCTGATGACCTGGTGATGCAGGGGCACCGCTGACGGACGGCTCGGTGTGCGGCATCAGAGCCCGAGCATGGTGGCGTTGCGGACGGCGTCGATGACGGCGTGCGCCAGCGCTGGACCGCCCAGGTTGCGGGTGCGGCGCCACGCCAACGACAGCCCCACCCCGATTGCGACATGGACGACAACGAGCTCGACGACCATGAGTGGCAGGGGTAAGCCTGAGGAGACCGGAAGGTGCCACAGCCCCCAGAGGGCGGACACGAACACGGCGGACTGCCAGCGGCGTGTGTCACCGTCATGGTGCACGTGCGCGTCGATGGCTCCGCGGAACGCAACTTCCTCGAGCAGGAACGTGGCCGGGTAGTACAAGGCGGTGTACTTGGCCAAGGCGGCGAGGGCAGCCATCGCGGGAAGTGGCGTCCCGGTCGCAACGTGCACCACCCCGTAGACGGTTGCCATGCCCACAGCTCCGACGGCGACGGGCAGGGCCGCCGAGCGGAGGGTGGCACGGAGGGAGCTGGCGCGCAGGGAGAAGGCGGCGGCGACGGCGCCGGCCATGGCGGCCAGGTACCAGCCGAATGTGGTCCAGTCGCCGGCTGTGAACGCCTGTGCTGCGTAGTACCCGGGGGTGATGGCAAGGACGGTTGCCATGGCGGCCCCTTTGCGGTCCAGAGCGAACCGGGTCGTGCCGCCGGCGAACAGCTCGCGCAGCGGGCGGCGGCGCACACCCAGCTGGAACGCGGCGGTCAGCGGGATGCCAAGCAGCAGGTACCCGTTGGAGCTGAGCCCGAGCAGGTATCCGGCGGTTACCCAGGTGGCCACGAACGCGACCGCCTCGATGGCTCGACGCAGGGAGGTGTCCAGACGTTGCCCGCTGGTGGCACGGAGTGGCGTGGTGCTGGGGCTGGTGTGGAGGGTCATGGCCGTCATCTCCGTCCGGAGGCTCAATGCGATGCGGTGCTGTAGGTGGTGTGCACGACTCTTTGCAGCAGGCCCTTCGTCCCTGCCGTCCCATCGGCGCCGGCGCAAAGATGGTGGGAGACCGTTCCGGGAGCGTTCGAGCAGAAGGAGGCCCGCGATGATGTACGACAACGCCGGGTGGGGCTGGTGGCTGATGGGCGCGGTCGGCCTGGTCGTGCTGCTCATCCTCGTGGCCGGAACTGTGGCAGTGGTGCTGGCTGTGCGCCCCCGACCTTGGCAAGCGGGGACGACGACAGAACGGGCGTCGCAGCCTTCCCCTGCGGCTTTGGAGGCGCTTGACGTGCGGTTCGCGCGCGGCGAGGTGGACGAGGAGACGTATCGGCGCAGCCGTGACCTGTTGGTGCGTCCTCCTGGTTGGTGAGGAGTGCGCCGCGCTCGGTCAGATGGTGAGCACGAGCCGTCCCGGTGTTCCTGACTCTTCCAGGGCGGCAACTGCGTTGGCTGCGTCTACGAGCTGGTGGGTCTGGATCTGCGGGGGCTGGACCTTGCCCGCAGCGAGGAGGTCGTTCATGCGCTCGAGGGTGTCGGTGTTCTCCTTGGCGACGAACATTCGCAGCGTTTGGCTGATGAACGGGGTGAGGAGCACGGCGCCGGCCTGGCGTTGGATGCCGCCGACCCATCGGTCGCCTTCGCCGCCGACGATCACGAGCCGGCCACCGGGGGTGAGGGCGCGGCGTAGTCGGCTGGTGGCAGTGCGCCCGAACACGTCGATGATGACGTCGTACGTGCGGGCGCCGTCGGTGAAGTCGGCCTGGGTGTAGTCGATGGCGTGGTCGGCGCCGAGAGTGGTGGCAGTCTGCTGGTTGCGGGGTCCGGTGACTGCGGTGACTTCGGCGCCGGCTGCCTTGGCGGCTTGAACGACGATGGAGCCGACGGCTCCGGTGCCGCCGACGACCAGGACGCGTTCGCCCGGCTGCACCTTGGCGTGGTCCTGGACTGCCTGGAGTGCGGCGAACGTGGCGTAGGGCAGCACGGCGGCTTGCTCGAACGTGAGCTCGGCGGGCTTGTGCGCCATCTTGGTTGGTGACGCGACCACATACTCGGCGTACGTGCCGCGGGCGGCCCCGTAGACCTCGTCGCCGACGGCGAACCCGGTCACGTTCGACCCGATGGCTTCGATGCGTCCGGCGTAGCTGACGCCGGGGACGCGCACTCGCGGGGTTCGCAGCCCGGTTCCGAGCCGCATGAGGTACGGCTGGCCGGTCATGAAGTGCAGGGCGCCGCGGTCGACGCCGGCGGCGACGACTTGGACGAGCACTTTGTTCTCGCCAACTTCGGGGCGGGCGATGTCGTCGAACCGGAGCGAGGAGGCGTTTCCGTAGTGGTCTTGCACGATGGCTTTCATGTCACTGGGTCCTTACTTGCGGGGTGGGTGGTGGGGTGAGGGGTTCATTCGTCGAACGGGGCGAGTGCGATGGCGGCGGTGAACGCGCCGTAGCGGCGTAGGAGGCGAGCGCGGCCCTGTGGGACGCGAGCTGCTTCGTCCGCCCATGCCTGGGTGAAGTACTTCTTGAACCCGTCGCGGGGGTGGTCGCGAACGGTGGCGGTGAGGGTGGCCGCCGGCAGCTGCCAGGTGCGGACGCCCACGACGTCGACACCGGCGCCGGCGGAGAGCAGGTAGGCGACGGGGCCGGCGTCGCGGGTGACGCGGGGGCTGTGGTGCATGGTGATGGCGGTCAGCAGGGTTTCGGTGGCGGCGGTGGACAGGCCGACGTGTTCGGCGACATCTCTGGCGATGCGAGCTGAGGTGAGGGTGAAGTCGTCGCCTCCGTCGGCGAGGACGAGGCCGGTGTCGTGGAGCAGGGCTGCGGCGTACAGGAGCTCGGCGTCGACATCGACTCCTTCGAGCTCGCCGATGGCGCGGCCGAACTGGTAGGTGCGCTGGCTGTGGTTGAGCAGCGGTGTGGGCAGGACCTTGGTGGCGGCGTCGGTGGCTGCCCGCGTCAAGGCCGAGCTCGGGGGAACGAGGCGGGCGGGCGATACGTACGCGTTCCGGCCAGGGTGCAGGTGCGTCAGCAGGGCAAGGCGACCCACGGCGTTGGTGGCCTGGGCGCGGGCGAGGTCGACGAGCAGTCGGCGGGTGTCCGCGGGTTGCAGGTGGCCGCCGGTGCGCATCGTCCACGCGTGCGTTCCCACTCGGGTGTCGGCGTTCATGGTGGCGCTCCTTCTTCACAGCGTTGGTCTGCTTCGAGGTTGACGCAGGAGACGGTTGGTTCGCCCCGGTCAAGTGACCGGGTTCTGCCCCGAGACGTATGCCGGCCTGCAACCGGTGCGGCCGCGGCCCGGGCATCAGGGCGTGGAGGCGACAGTCGCAGGACAGAGGCCGGGAACCCGCCGTCCATGGCGTCGATGACGCACCAAGCAAGGAGCGGCAATCCCGGCCATGTGACCGGGGCGAGCACATCCGTTCACCGCGACCGTGGTGCCTGTGGCCGACCACTCCCGGACGGCCAGGAAAGGGGAAACCGCCATGACCACCACCGCCCGCACCACCCCGACCGACGTCGCGACCAGCTCGTCGGCCACCCGGGTCGGCCCGATGGGCCGCATCACTTTCGTCTCCATGGCCACCGGCGTGGTCGGCGCCGCCGCACTCGTCTTCGGTGTCGTACCGGACGCGTCCGAGGCCCGCGTCATCGGCGCCGCCCTGGTCGCGTTCGCCACCGGGTGGGCCATCCTCGCCTTTCTCACGACGCGCCAGACGACCCGCCCGCAGCGGTGGGCGTACGTGCCCGCCACCGTCATGGCGACCGCCGGCGTCGTGTTGGCAGCAGTCAACCCGGGAGAGCCGACCATGTCCCGCCTCGCGTGGGTGTGGGCGCCTGTCCTGGTGATTGGGGCTGTGTGGATCGAGCGCCGCACCGGCCACGACATCCCTGGCCGCGCCCGCCTGTGGGTCTACCCGGTCACCCTCGCGATGCTCCTGTCCGGTCTCGGCGGCCTGTACCAGGCCACGACCAAGGCACCCAGCACCGAAGCTGGCCCGATGCCGGGCAAGCTCGTCGACGTGGGCGGGTACCGCCTCCACCTGAACTGCACCGGCACCGGCACCGCGGGTGGTCCCACTGTCGTGCTGCTCAACGGTCTTGGTGAGACGTCCCCCTTGTGGGCGCGCGTCCAGCCGGCCGTTGCCTCAACCAGCCGTGTCTGTGCGTACGACCGCGCCGGTCAGGGTTGGAGCGACGACTCCTCGAACCCGGCCGACGCCACCACCGCGGCGACCGACCTGCACAAGCTCCTGGCCGCCGCCGGCGAGAGCGGGCCGTTCGTCCTCGCTGGGCACTCCAGCGGTGGCGTCCACGCCCTCACCTACACCCACCTGTACCCGAACGACGTCTCCGGTGTCGTCCTGCTCGACAGCGCCAGCCCCCGACAGGTCGAGCTCGTGAAGCCGTTCAACGGTGAGTACCAGGTCATGCGCCGCGTCCTCGCCGTTGCACCGACCCTGTTCCGGTTCGGCGTCGGCCACGCCCTCACCGCGATGGGTGGGCCGTCACTGCCCGGGAACGCTGGTGCGCAGGTGGCCGCGTTCACGAACAGCCCTCGAGGGTTCGCGAACACCCGCGCTGACCAGGCCGCGCTGCCCGTCGCGTTCCGTCAGGCCCAGGCACTGACCACCCTCGGGGACACCCCGCTGGTCGTGCTGACTGCGAAGGACAACGTCGACGCCAAGCCGGGCTGGGGCGCCGCCCAGGAAGCGATGGCCGCCCTGTCGACCAACTCCCGCCACACCGTGGAGGACCTGTCCCACGTCGGGCTCCTCACCGACCCGACCGGCGCCGCCCAGACAGTCACCGCCATCACCGACGTCGTGACCGCTACCCGCACCCACGGCCCGCTGCCCACCCGCTGACCCCACAGCGTCCACGCAGCAACCTGAGCTCCCGGTCACCTCAACCCCCTTCCCGGGTGACCGCCGAGGCCCCGCCGCCAACCCCCCTGCACGGCGGCGACGGCCCGGGGAGCGGCCCGCCCCCACCGGGGGGGCCGCTCCGGACCCCAAACCTCGACCGCGCACCACCCAGCGCCAAGCCACGGCGGTACCACCGCCCGACCCGAACGGACGAACCCTCATGCGCACACCCGGTCGCCGCGCCCGCCACATCGCCTCCTCGAGCGCCCTCGCCATCCTCACCCTGGCCGGCCTGGCCGCCGCCGGAGCTCGGGTCACCACGAGTCAGGCCACCACCCCAGCAGCCACCCGCCCGGTCGGAGCTCTTCCGGTCAGCCAGCCATCATCGAACGGCCCCATCAAGGTCGCCGTCGTCCTCGGGGCGTCCGGCACCGTCGGCAGCGACGCCCTCGCCCCGTACGAGGTGTTCGCCAGCTCCCCGCAGTTCTCCGTCTACACGGTCGCCGCCAGCTCCAGCGCGCAGCCCACGCAGGGCGGCCCCGCCATCGTGCCTACGTTCACGTTCGCCGACACCACATCGGGTCGGGCTCCCCGCCCGGATGTGGTCGTCGTACCCGCCGTCGCAGATGCCGACGGACCCACCGAGGCGCCCATGCGGGCATGGCTCGCCGAGCGAGCCACCGAGGGAGTGCCCGTCCTCAGCGTATGCAACGGGGCAGAAGTCCTGGCTGCGGCCGGCCTCCTTGATGGACGCACCGCCACTGCGCACTGGTCTCGGCTCGGCGCCTACGCCAAGCGGTACCCGGGCGTGAACTGGGTTGCCGGGAAACGGTTCGTCCAGGACGGGTCCATCACGAGCACTGCCGGCGTCACGTCCGGCATACCCGGAGCGATACGCGTCATGGCCGACCTCGCCGGAGGTGACGAAGCCACCAGGGTCGGCCGCCTGGTCGGGTACCCGAACTGGTCGCTGACGCAGTCGCCCGACATCCCCACGCAGTCCTTCGCCAGCGCTGACCTGCCCGTCGGACTGAATGCCGTCATCCCGTGGGGACGCCCGACCCTGGGCATCGTGCTCGCTGACGGCATCGGCGAAATCGACGTCGCCAGCAGCTTCGAGGTGTACGACGTGTCCTACGCCGCCCGACCCATCCCGCTCAGCGCCACCGGCACCGTCACCACCAAGCACGGCCTCGTGCTGCACACGAACACTGTCGCTGACGGGCCCACCCCAACCACGTTGGTCGTCCCCGGACCGGCCGGCACCGCCACCCTTGACCCCACACTGAAGGCATGGGCGGACCGGCACGACGTACCGGTCGATGCCGTTCACGGACGTGATGCGTCTCAAGGTTTCGACGGCGCCCTGGAGTACCTCGCCGCCCACGCCGGACGGCAGACCGCGGTCTCGACGGCGAAGATGATCGACTACCCGACCGCGCATCTGCGCCTGGAAGACGAGGCTGGCAGCCGCATCCCGATGCTCGTGGGGCTCGGTCTGTCGCTGATTGTCGCTGCCGCAGGCTTGCCGACGATGCTCCGCAGGGCACGCAGGCGCTCGGTCTCCAGCGCCTGAAGGCGCACCGCAGGCGCGTAGCGCACCTTGCGAGTCAATCCTGAAGGGCGACAACCACGGTGAGCGCGCACAGCAACGCTGCGGCCGGGGACATGACGAAGCGCTCTGGGCGGCTCCGTGATGCCAGGTTGCCCGCGGTACCGAGGAGGAACAAGCCCGCGATGACCCACGTCGCGACGCCCAAGATGCCGTGGCTTCCGCTGCCCTGACCGGCCCTGGCGAGAAGCACCCAACCGATGACGATGTAGATGACCAAGGAAACGAGACTGCCTAACCGCAGCCGCGTCGGGAGCACCTCGTGCTGACCACCCCACGCGAACCGGCCCAGAGGCAGTCCGCAGGCCAACAGGGCCTGAAACACCGCCAGAGCCCCCAGAAGAACGCAGGCGGCAACAGCAGCAGAAGAGGTCACATCGGGTGAGCGTACGGTGCCCCGCGTGGTGTAGCTCTACACGTCAGAGTTCGGGGCTTGGCACCGTCTCGCGTCGCAACCACCCCACGACCCAGCCGCCGGCTATCAGCACTCGATTGCCTGTCACGGGGGTCAGCCCTGGTGGGCGGGTCTGGGCAGTCCCCGCGGCCGCGGAGACAGTAGGTGCGCCAGCACGTCCGGACGCGCGACCAGAACACTGATCTGCTCACACGATGTGTTCGACGAGGTGGCGAGTGGCACCGAGTGAAGTAGCCAGCCGGCCGTGGGTCGCCGACCCTTTCTGGCGTGGCAGCGAACGACCGCCGCAGCAGCCGGGCGCAGCTCCCGGGGAGTTGGCCGACCCTGACCAACGCCGACCCCACATCAGGGCGCCTCAGACCCTCCGCCACAGTCCAGGTCAGGACGCTGTGGGCACGACCGCCGTTCCCGGCGCCGCGCCGACACCCCCGACGATGCGCGCAGACAGGACGGCCGCGTCAGCACCGACAAACCCGAGCAACGCCGAACCCCGACTCGTCTGCCACGGCAACCCCAAGAAAAACAGCCCCGGAACCTGCGTCACACCTTCGTGATGGTGGACCTGACCGTCGACGATGACGCCGGGCACGTCCAGCCACGAGTAGTCCGACGCGAACCCGGTAGCCCACACGACCGCATCCACGTCCATCGTGCTGCCGTCCGCGAAGTGCGCGACCTGCCCGGTGAAACCGGTCAGCCGCGGCCGGAAACCAACACCTGCCCTTCGCAGGTCGGCGCTGCGGGTGCCGATGACCAGGTCGCCCCGAGCGCGCAGCCGACGAGCCAGACGACTGGTCGCCGGCACCGTGAAGAAGCCAACCTTCGTCAGCCAGAAGAACAAGTCCCTGCCCGCGACGCGCTGCGGCAGCGCCATCGGCTTCGACCCGACCGCCACGCTCACCGCGCACGTCGGTGCCAGCTCCTGAGCAATCTGCAGCCCGGAGTTCGCGGCACCGACCACCAGCACCCGGCCCCCGGACAGCTGGCCAGGGTTGCGGTAGTCGGCACTGTGCAGCTGCTGCACGTGCGGGTCCAGCTGGCTTGCGGCTGCGGGCACCCGGGGGCTCTGGAACGGCCCTGTGGCCACCACCACCTGCCGGGCACGCAACTCACCGGCAGGCGTCGTCACGACGAACGTTCCGTCCTGCTCGCGGCGCGTTCGCAGCACCGGCGAGTTCAACCCCACCGGCAGGTCGAAGCGTTCCGCATAGGAGGCCAAGTAGTCGGCCACGTCGTCCTTGGACGGGTGACTGTCCACCGGGGCCGGGAACGCCATCCCCGGCAATGAGTCGAACTGAGCCGGGCTGAACAGCCGCAGTGAATCCCACCGGTTCCGCCACGACTGACCAACCTCCGCACCCGCCTCCAGCAGAACGAAGCTCAGACCGCTCCGCGCCAGGTAGTGCCCGATAGCAAGCCCCGCCTGACCGGCGCCGACCACAACCACGTCCAACGGTCCGTTCGCACTGCTGGCGATGTCGTTCATGGTCGCCTCCTCCGAAGTGAGCTGTTGCCTTCAGACGGTAGGCAACGGCGGCAACCATCACCCCGGCGCAATGGCCGGGATTGACCAGGCGAATCCCGCCGCTGACCCCACGACGAGCCGAACAGACCCCGCCACCGACCCGCAGCACCCTCATGACCTGGCCAGAACCCGGCCATTTCACCGGCGCGAACACTAGGGCCCCAGCGGCACCTTGGACGTGCACGACAACCCGTGCCGCACCCAAGGAGCCCACCGTGTCCGCCGCCCTCCAAACCAACACCCGCCCGGCAGACCCCACCAACGCAACTGCCGCAGCCGTCGCGGACCGCCGCGCCCGTCAACGCCGCTGGGTCGCCCTCGGCCTGTTGGTGTCCGCCCAGTTCGTCGTCATGCTGGACACCTCCATCGTCAACGTGGCCCTGCCCTCCGTCCAGAGCGCCCTGGGGCTCAGCCCCACCGCGATCACCTGGGTCGTCAACGCGTACGTGCTCGCCTTCGGCGGCCTGCTGCTCCTGTCCGGGCGTGCCGCTGACCTGTTCGGACGGCGCCGCCTGTTCGTCGTCGGCTCTGGGCTCTTCACCCTTGGCACCCTGCTGGCCGGGTTCGCTACCAACCAAGGACTCCTGATGGGCGGTCGCGTCGTTCAAGGCGCAGGCGCCGCAGCACTCAGCCCGGCCGCCATGTCGCTGCTCCTGCTGACGTTCCCCGGAGAGCAAAGAGCCCGCGCCATGAGCATCTGGGGCGCCGCCTCAGCGCTGGGCGGAGCCACCGGCGTCATGGCCGGCGGCCTCCTCGTCGGCACCTTCGGCTGGTCCTCGGTGTTCTTCGTGACGGTGCCTGTCTCCGTCGCCGCCGTCATCCTCCCCCGGTACGTCCTCCCCGAAGGCGCACACGGCGCCCGCCGCGGCTTCGACTGGTACGGCGCCGCCGCCATCACCGGCGCAGTCATCGCCGTGGTGCACGGGGCGCTGGGCATCGCCGAACGCGGCCTCACCTCCCCGTCCGTCCTGGCAAGCCTCGGCGCGTCCGCTGCCTTGCTCGCCGCCTTCATCGCCGTGGAAAGCCGCACCCGCGACCCCCTCGTGCCTCTCGAGCTCTTCCAGTCCCGAAGCCTGAGCACCGGCGTCGCCCTCGCCGTCCTCGGCGGCGCCGCGCGAGCCTCCACCTTCGTCCTCGTCGCCCTCTACCTCCAGCAGTCCCTCGGCATGGCCCCACGGCAGGCCGGCATCGCCATGGTCCCCACCTCCCTGACCGGCTTCGCCTTCTCCCTCGCCCTGCTGCCGCGCATCCTCCGCAGCCTCGGCCCGCAGCGCACCCTCGTCGCCGGCCTGCTGGTCCTCGCCGTCGGCCACCTGTGGCTCGCGAACGCACCACTGGGTGACGGATACGCGGCAGCAGTCCTGCCAGGGCTCCTGCTCGTCGCCATCGGCGTGGCCATGAGCTTCACACCCACCACCATGGTCATCGCCGCGGCCGCGCCGGCATCGCACACCGGGCTGGCATCCGGCCTCGCAGGCTCAGCCACCCAGATAGGGTCCGCGCTCGGAACGGCCACCTTCGTCGCCATCGGCCTCTCGGTCGGGAGCCCCGGTGCCGGGATGCTCGGCGCGAACGGGTTCTCGGCGGCGTTCACCGCCGCCGCGGTCGTGGCACTCGCCACCGCGACGCTCGGGGCCAGCATCCACCGAACGCAGCCGTGATCAGGCCAAGGGAGTACGGGACGGCGTCAGCTCCGCGCCGCGCAGCTGAGCCGCGCGGCATACCGGAAACGTCCCAGGGCACAGCAGAAGGCCCGGACCAGTGGTCCGGCCTTCTGTCGCTGACGCGTTGGTAGCGGGGGCAGGATTTGAACCTGCGACCTCCGGGTTATGAGCCAGCCCTGCCCACGTCTCACACGTCCCGTGCCATGTCCCCTGCCACACGAGATCTCGGTGTCGCGTCCTGATGGTCGCGCCGCGTCTCAAGCCATCCCGCCACCTCCCGGTTACACATTTGGCTACACCTACCCGCCTTCAAGACACGTCTGGCCGTTGCCTACTTGGAGTACACGCCCACCGGTGCAAAACGTCTCGAGTCGAAGGTCGCCTCAGCCAGCCGTCAGCCGTGGCATTTCGACCACTCGAAGACCGCTCCGGTGGGGATGGCGCTGAAGTGGTCGACGGAGTGGACGCTGATCTGTTGGCCGTCGTCGTAGGCGCCGTTGACGTTGAACGTGAACGTCCCGTTGGCGCTCGTCCCGTTGGCGTTGAAACCGCCCCAGACGGTGAAGTGTCCGGTCGCAGTCCGTCCCGTCTCGAGCGACACCGCTTCGAAGGTCCCGGTCTGGGTAAAGGTGTCGTGCTCTCGCCCGTCGGCGAAGATGGTCTGCTTCTCCACCGAGTTATAGGTGACGGTGATCTCGAAGAGTTCGGTCGAGCCGCACTCGGGACCCACGTCGACAAAGGTCTCCGTGCCCTGGTGCTCGTGGACGACCGTCGTGACAGGGCTGGCAGCAGCAGCCATAGCCGCCGTCCCAGTGAACATCAAGGCCCCAGTCGCGGCAGCAACGAGGGTGGCGCGTGCAATCGCAAAAGCTCTCATAGCTTGTCCCTCCACGCGGACGATGCGCCAGGGCGGCCCACCCGGCCCGCACCACAGCACGTTCCTCCCAGCCCACGGCGGCCGCCTCGCCCGATCGGACTAGTACTCCACCCGCCCTTACGGAGAGGCAACGAAGGCCGCGTATGCGCCCGCTTCAGCGGGTGGCTCAGCTGGGTGTTGAAGTCAGCCGGGCCGGTGAAGGTCCGACCGCGCAGGAACCAGGTTTTCAGGTACCCGTTGGCCCGCTCGAGGATGCTCTTGGCCTCAGGGCCGCGGGTGCAACACTGATGCACCCCGATCCCGGGCGTGCCAGGGAACGCCTTGAAGTCGTCGGTCAGCCTGACCTCCCGACCCGCCATCACCCGACCGTGGCTACCAGGCCGCTCGTCTCGAGGACGGCTATACCGAAAGGGGCCCGCGTCGGCATTCCGGTCGACCTCCCTGAGGCGTGAGAGGGCTCTATTCAAGACTTCTCTTGACAAGTTTCCAGGTCGGGACCATATTCAAGTAATCACTTGAATCTGCGGAGGTTCTGACATGACTGAGACAACGACAACGCCCATCCGGCCGAACCCGGTGGATCGAAGGTCGGCAGGCGGCCAGCTTCTGGAGGCTCTGGCCGCACGCGACTTTGATCGGATGCCCGCGTGCTTCGAGGCCGACGCAACCATGCGGGCCATGCTTCCCAGCGGACCCACCGCGTTTCACGGAGCCGCCCAGATCGTCGAGAACCTTCAGATCTGGTTCGGAGGCGCCCACGAGTTCGAGGTGCTCGACAGTGCCGTCGGCGAGGTCGCTGGCAGGCCGCACGTGGCGTGGCGGCTCCGCATGCATCCGACGCCGTGGGGCGACGATGCCTGGCACGTCATCGAGCAGCAGGCCTACCTGCAAGCCGGCGAGCGCATCGCGTCGATAGACCTCCTGTGCTCCGGATTCCAGCGCGAGAACCGCAACTGACCGACTCCACTGGTAGCGATGTACCACCTCGAAGGGGCACACAATGGACAACAAAGCAGCCATCAGCCTCACCACGGGACTCGAAGACGCCGAGCGCGTCACCGTCGCCCTGCTCGTCGCCGTCGGGGCCGCCGAGAGCGGACGGCCGACCCTGACGTTCCTCACCCAGGAAGCTGTCCCACTCGCACTCGAAGGCGTCGCCGTCGGTAACCGCCTGCGAAGGCTGCCCGAGCATCCCTGACCTCAGGGGACGCTACGCGGCAGCAGGCGGCCGGCTGCTGGTGTGCCCGGTCTGCTTCAACTCCAAGCAACTCAACGCGCCACGCATCTCTGGGTCGGTCTTTACGGGCGGGCGACCGGCAGGTGAGCCTCATTCCATTCTGGGAAACCGTCTTCGAGGCGGGCGGCGCTGAAGCCCTTCCTGCTGAGCAGCCGGACGGCCTCGTCGGCGAAGACGCAGAACGGGCCACGGCAGTAGGCGACCACTTCGGCGCCGTCCGGGATGTCGCCAAGACGCGACCTCAGGTCATGGATCGGGATCGAGATCGCTCCGCGGATATGACCGGCGGCGTACTCGGCCTCGGGTCGCACGTCCAGCACGACCACGTCACCGTCGCGCAGGCGGCTCCGCAGCACGTCGCGGGTGATGGTCCGCAGCTTGCTGCGGTCACCGAGGTAGTCGGCAGCCAGCTGCTCGAGCCCGGAGACATGCTCCTGGGCGGCTCGTCGCATGGTCCGCCACAGGTCACCAACCACCTCGCTGGCCAGGGAGTAGTAGATCCGGGTGCCCTCGCGACGCGACTGCACCAGGCCGGAACGCAGCAGCCGCTGCAGGTGCTGGGACGTGTTGGCGAGGGTCTGGTCGATCTCGGCGGCAAGCTCTTCCACCGATCGCTCGCCCTGAGCGAGCACGTCGACCAACTCCGCACGTCGCCCGTTGGCCAGCGCCTTGGCCGACTCCGCCAGTGCGTCATACAGAGCGGCCTTTGCTGCGTGATCTGCCATCTGTCACCTCTCCCCCCACTCTATTCAAGATTCCCCTTGACAAGGCTCACGCTACAGGAGTTTTATTCAAGTGAATCATTGAATATTGCGAAGAAGGCGAACCGTGACGATCTTGGTGAACACGCAGGAGCTCGAGGGCAAGGTCAAGGAGATGTACCGGCACGTGGCGCAGCAGCCCCACGACCGCTTCCACTTCGAACTCGGTGCACCGCTCGCACTGCGGGTTGGCTACGACGCTGACCGACTGGCAGACATTCCGACGGGGGCGGTCGAGTCGTTCGCCGGAGTGGCTTCTTCTTCGACCTGGCCGACCTCCGGGCCGGTGAGACCGTGGTCGACCTGGGCAGCGGGTCAGGGATGGACGCCTTGTACGCAGCGCGGTTCGTCGGTCCCGCGGGGCGGGTGTGCGGGGTCGACTTCACCCCGGAGCAGCTCGGCAAGGCACGCCGGCTGGCCGACGAGGCCGGGCTCTTACAGGTCGAGTTCCGGGAAGGCCGGATCGAGGCAGTCCCGCTGGGAGATGGCACCGTGGACTGCGTGATCTCCAACGGGGTGATCAACCTCTGCCCCGACAAGAAGGCGGTGTTCGCCGAAGCCGCACGAGTGCTGAAGCCCGGCGGGCGGCTCGCGATCGCCGACATCATCAGCGAGCTACAGCTCAAGGACTCCATCGTCTGCAACGCCGACCTCCGGTGGGAAGCAACGGATTCGACACCCATCACTTCGCCCGGAGGTCCTCCCTCATGTCAACAAGGTCCGTGGTCAGTACACCTAGAGGCCATCGAATCGGCCGGCGTCACCATCACCCGTCACCGCGAGAACGCGTACGCGTTCATATCCGACCAGGCCCGCAATGCCAGCGCCAGGTACGGCGTCAAGAGCATCTCCATCCTCGCCACCCTGACCACCGATTAACCCACACCACCGGAGGAACCCATGTCCGACAAGCAGAACATCGACACCCCGCACGAGCAGCGCCCCTTCAAGGCTCACGGCCACCTGGATGTGGTCACCCTCGGCGACTTCACTCTCGGTCGCGGCGTCTTCGAACCAGGCTGGCGCTGGTCAAACGACGTCAAGCCCATCGCGGGCACCGACTCCTGCCAGACCCACCACACGGGAATCTGCCTTTCGGGAAAGATGACCGTCCGGTTCGACGACGGCAGCGAGGTCTCCATCGGCCCCGGCGACGTCGTGGACCTTGACCCCGGGCACGACGCGTGGACCGACGGCGACGAGCCCTGTGTCCTGCTCGACACCGGAATCAAGGCCTATGCCAAGCCCAGCTGAGGCGTGACACGCAGATGGAGCCGAACAGCACATGACGCACCCCCTCACGCTCCAGATCGCGGACAAGGGACTGGGCAACACGGCATACCTGGTCGACCTCGGCGACGGCCGCGCCCTGGCCGTGGACCCCAGTCGTGACCTGCGCGCCCTGGAGGCGGCCGCCGACGCCCGGGGTCTTCGCGTCGCCGTCGCCGCGGACACCCACCTGCACGCGGACTTCATCTCCGGCGCTCGTCAGCTCGCTGCGACTACGGGCGCGACGGTGCTGGCCTCGGCCGCCGGGAACCGGAGCTTCGGACACCACGGGTTGAGCGACGGTGACGACTTCGACCTCGGGGGTCTGCGGCTGCGCGCCCTCGGGACGCCCGGGCACACCGACGAGCACCTGTCCTACCTTCTGCTGGACGGCTCGCAACCCGTCGGGGTCTTCACCGGGGGCTCACTGCTGGTCGGGGCAGTCGCCCGGACCGACCTCGTCGACCCCGACCGCACGATCGAGCTCGCCCGGGCCCAGTACCGGTCCGTGCATCGACTGCTGGAGCTGCCCGACCACGTCGAGGTGTGGCCAACTCATGGCGCTGGTTCCTTCTGCGCCGCACCCGGCGGCTCCGCCCGCACCAGCACCATCGGCGCCGAACGGGCCAACAACCCGCTGCTGTCCGCCGCAGACGAGAACGCGTTCGTCGCTCGGCTGCTCGCCGGGCTCGGCTCGTTCCCGCCCTACTTCCTGCGGTTGGCCGAGATCAACCGGCGCGGACCAGCGATCCTGCCCCGTCGGCTCGGGCTGGAGCAGCTCACACCGCAGGCGGCTGCCGGTGCGCAGGCAACCGGCGCCGTGATCGTCGACGTGCGCCCAGTGACCGCCTTCGCCGCCGGACACCCCTCGGGCGCCCTCTCGATCCCGCTACGGCCCGCGTTCGCGAGCTGGCTCGGCTGGCTCGCACCCAACGACACACCACTCGTCGTGCTCCGCGAACCCGACCAGAACGTCGACGAGGTGCTCTGGCAGGCCGTCAAGATCGGCTACGACAACATAATCGGCGAACTAGCCGGCGGCCAGGAGGCCTGGTCCGCTGCGTGCCTGCCGACCAATTCGGTGCCGCTGGTCGAGGCAAGCGCCGGGGTGAGCGCCGCGGCCACCGTGCGGGTCTTGGACATCCGTCAGGAGGCCGAGTACCGAGCCGGACACGTCCCTGGTGCCCTCAACATCGAGCTCGGCGACCTCCCTGCCGTGCTCGGCCACCTCGCCAACGTGCCTACCGTGGTCATGTGCGGACACGGCGAACGCGCGATGGGAGCGGCATCGCTGCTGTCCGGAGCCGGATTCACCCAGGTCGCCGTGTTCGCCGGCAGCCCCCAGGACTGGGCCACCGCCCACGGCGAGGACCTCGCCAGCGGCCCGTGAAACGAGCAGGAACGTCGGCGTCTCCCGTCTTCGGCGTACGAGCGAACGCCGCCCAGTTCGGCCTGCTCGTTGCCGTCAACGCTCTGGTCGGCGGAACGCTCGGCCAGGAACGCACCGTCCTGCCCCTCCTTGCCACCCAGGAGTTCGGGCTCGACTCCTACACCGCGGCCCTGACCTACATCCTCGCGTTTGGCCTGGCCAAGGCATGCACCAACTACTTCGCCGGGACCTGGTCGGAGCGCCATGGGCGCAAACCCGTACTAGTCGCAGGCTGGCTGGTCGCCCTCCCCGTCCCCCTGCTCCTCATCTGGGCGCCCCACTGGTGGGTCGTCGTCGCCGCCAACGTCCTGCTCGGCATCAGCCAGGGGCTGACATGGTCCACCACCGTGATCATGAAGATCGACCTTGTCGGGCCCCGACACCGCGGCCTAGCCATGGGCCTCAACGAGTCCGCCGGCTACCTCGCGGTCGCCGTGACCGCCCTGCTCACAGGCACCATCGCAGCGAACGCCGGACTTCGGCCCGAGCCGTTCCTGCTGGGCGTCGCCTACACCGCGCTCGGCCTCGGCCTCTCCACGCTCTGGGTCCGGGAGACCCGTCCCCACTCCGACCACGAGGCGGCGACCCGTGCCGACTCCGAGGACCTGACCGACCGGGAAGTCCTCGTGCTGACAAGCTTCCGCGAGCCCGCCCTCTCGTCGGCCAGCCAAGCCGGCCTGGTCAACAACCTCAACGACGGCCTCGCCTGGGGCCTGTTCCCGGTTCTCTTCACCTCCGCCGGACTGTCGCTCGGCCAGACCGGCATCCTCGTCGCCCTTTACCCCGCCGTCTGGGGCGTGGGGCAACTTGCCACCGGTGCACTGTCCGACCGTTGGGGCCGCAAACACCTCATCACCGGCGGCATGCTGCTCCAAGCCGCCGCTCTGGCGATCATCGCAACCGCCAACTCACAGACGCCATGGGCCCTGGGGTCCGTGCTGCTCGGCGCCGGCACAGCCATGGTCTACCCCACTCTGCTGGCCGCCATCAGCGACGTCGCTCACCCCAGCTGGCGAGCACGCGCCGTCGGCGTCTACCGACTCTGGCGAGACCTCGGATTCGCGGTCGGCGCGCTCCTGACCGGAGTACTCGCCGACACCCTCGGCGTCCGCGCGGCGATCTGGCTGATCGCAGCAATGACCGCTACGTCCGCGCTCGTCGTGGCCCAGCGCATGTACGAAACCCACGACAAGCTCACCCGGGCAAAGCCGGCCTGAGGCCGCCGCGGCCACCAGAGCGCGGGCCCCTGATTGCAGCGACTCGCTCGCCCGAGATCGAAACCGCGTGATGAGAATCAGTGGGGCGAGGTATCGCAGAATCCAGCGATCGCCCGGACACCGACCCGGCGACACCCCGAAACGTGCCCCGCTCCGTTCCAAACGGCCGTCTCATGCGTTTCTGCCTTGTCCCAGCCGTCCCACCGTGTCCGACCCGTTCTCGAGCGTCTCGACCCCGGTTGGCTACACATTTGGCTACACGTGCCAACGCCAGAGGCCCTCTCCCCGAAGGGAAAGGGCCTCTGACCTGCTACTTCAAGTAGCGGGGGCAGGATATGAACCTGCGACCTCCGGGTTATGAGCCAGCCCAGCCCACGTCTCAGGTGTTCCGCAGCCTCTCCCCCGCCGCACGAAATCTCAGGGTCGCGTCCCCGTCCTCGCACCGCGTCTCAAGCCGTCCCGCCACCTCCCGGTTACACATCTGGCTACATCTCCCAGCCTGCAAGACACGTCTGGTCATTGGCCTGCTTGGGGTACCCGCGCACCGATACACAGGCTGTGTTTCTGGCTTGGTGGCCCGGAACTGGCCAGCGCCTGTTGCACAGAAGGTCGGAGACGCCGAGTGGCCCAGCGATGGCCGCTTCAGGACGTGAGGTGGGCGAAGGCGACGATGTTGTCGACGTAGTGACCGGTGGACTGGTCGAAGGCTCCACCGCACGTGATGAGGCGCAACTCGGCGCGACCCCTGGTGTCGCCGTATACGGTCGAGGTCGGGAAGTCCGCCTTGGAGTAGCGCGCGACGCGGTCGACGACGAAGCGGGCGGTCGAACCGTCCTTGCGGAGGACGCTCACCGTCGCGCCCTTCTGCAACGACCCCAAGCGGTAGAAGACCGCGGGACCGGACTTGCTGTCCACGTGCGCCCCGATGACGGCGGGGCCGAACTCACCCGGGGTGGGGCCGCCGGCATACCAGCCTGCTTTGGCGAAGTCGGTCGGCGCCTGGAGCTTGCCCTTCTTGTCGAGGGTGAGGTCGACGATGCCCTTGGTGTTCACGCCGATGGATGGAATTCGGAGTGCGACAGGCGAACTCGGCTCCATGATCGGACCGAAGTCGGGGGTGGTGGGTGCCGCTGTCTTGCCTGCCCCGGACGTGGGGGAGGACGTCGCGCTCGGTGCCGAGGTCGACGGAGCCGGGGAGGTCGTGAAGGCGGACTGAGCCGCGTCGGGCTGCGGCGGTGCCTGCGTGCCCGAGAAGGACTTCACCACGAGCAGCCCTCCCACGAGGAGGAGCACGACGGTGACCGCCGCGGCAATGCTGCCGCGACGGTCACCGAACTTCGTGGAGAGGGACATCAGGCGCGGTTACGAGCCTTGCGAGCAGTGAAGGCACCGGTACCCGCGGCAGCGAGCAGGAGGCCGCCACCGAGGAGGAGCATGCCCTCGTTGTTCGGGGTGGAGGTGCCGCCGGCGCCCGTGTCCATGCCACCGGCCGGAGCCGCGCTCAGGACGCCACAGATGGCCGGGTCAGTGGCCTCGGTGGGCAGGCTCGGGTCGAGGTCGCTCTTGGTGTCACCGTCGTACTTGCCGTTGTCGTTGTGGTCGACGCCGTGGACGACCACGACGGCCTTGCCCTCCGTGATGGCCTGGGCCACGTCGGAGGAGACCTTGATGCTGCCGCGCTCGTAGTTGATCTTGCCGCCGGGGGCGGTGTCGAACCGGTCAACGGCGAGGCCGCTCTTGGGCGAGGTGTCACCGGTCTTGGTGAGGGAGACGACGATCGGGCCGTAGGCCGGGCCACCGTCGGTGGTGTTGATGGTGCCGTCGCCCTTGGCGTCGTCGCCGGCGGCGGGGCACTCGTGCCTCGCGTCCGCCCCGAAGTGGATGTGGGCCGCGTGCGGCTGGTCGGGAAGGAGGCCGTTCGCCGCCATGGTCACGTCGATGCGGGTGCCGCTGACGGTCACCATCGCGGTGCCGCTGCCCTTGACGCCATTGAGGACCACGGGGCGAAGGGTGGCCATCGTGTTCCCGTCGGCCGCCTGCGCAACGCCTGCACCGAGGAAGGGCAGCAGGGCGGCAGAGCCCAGGGCGATGGTCGCGATCTTGGTGGTGGTACGCATTCGGTAACTCCTTGATCCGCGGCCGCTTCGGGTCGCACTGGAAACACACTTGTGCAGGTACTTCGTCGCCCTTCACGACCCAGATGGGTGCAAAGCTCAACTTTCTGCGCGACTGGCTCGCTCCTACGCAGGTCAGGCGCCTGTGCGGTCGCGACGCGACACCACCAGCCCGGCGGCAGCGCCCACGGCGGCGACCGCCTCGGCGACGGCGCTCAGGGACTTCTCCGTGAACCAGACCGGCTCGTACATCGCGGGTATCGGCCCCAGGGCTGGAACGTCGACATACCTGTAGAGCACCACGGTCACACACGCACTCACCCCGACGGCGAAGGCCGCCAGCAAGGCGGCCCGGCTCCCGCGCCATACCACCCAGACGGCCACCACCAGGGCTGCCGCCGCCTCGATGCGGAAGAGGATGCCCGCACCGATTCCGCTGGGGGCCGACTGCTGGTAACCGGGCGCGAGGTGGAGGTGGACGACCGTGTCGACGACCAGGGTCACCGCGATCGCTGCCCGCAGCACGAGGTGCAGCACGCGGGGGGCACGATCGGCTTTCGCGTGGCCCGATTGGATGGTCACTTAACCACGAGGGTGCTGGTCATGTTCGCGTGGAAAGTGCAGACGAACGTGTAGCTGCCGGCCTTGTCGGGCGCTTTCAACGTGGCCGTCCCCTTGGGGTCGATCTTCACGTCGAACCCGCCGTCCTTGGAGGTGACCGTGTGGGCCTGCGAGTCGTCGTTGCTGATCGTGATCGTGGCCCCGGGGGCGACCGACACCGGCACCTTGTAGGCGAAGTCCGAGATGGTGATGACCGACTCGGACTCCTGCGCCGGCGACGACGACGACGGCGCCGCTGAGCTGCTGCTCGAGGACGACATGTCCATGCCCGACATGGGGGAGGTGGATGACGAGCCGGCGTCCCCACTCGACGAACCACACGCAGACAAGCCCAGAGCCAGGACCGGGACGACAGCGAGCAGCGAGATCTTGCGGGTCATGTGATGCCTCCAGATCGGGCGGCGCTTGGGCGACCACGGTCAGGAGTTCGGTGCGACGCTCGATCCGGCTTGGTTCGCGCCGCTCATGACCGCGACGATTCCCGAGGCGCAGCGGCCACCGATGGCGCTGCGCCCAGACGTCAGAGGACGGACTCGAAGGGGATCGTCAGGCTGTGGCCGCAACGTGGTCAAGCGCGCTCGCCAGGCTCCGCAGCCCGTCCCTGATCCGGGTCTTGGCCGTGCTCTGCGGGATTCCGAGCTGGACCGCGACCTCCGGGTACGTCAGTCCGTGGAAGTAGGCCAGCTGGAGGGCGGTGCGCTGCTTCACCGTCAGCGCCGCCAGGGCGCCCCTGACCCGGGCAGCCTCGAAGGAGGAGTGCGCCGACTCTGCCGTGGAGTCGAAGGGCGCATCGGTGACCTTCCGCGACCACACGTCATCACGAGTCCGGCTGGCGCTGATGCTGCGGACTCTGTCCACCGCGCGCCGGTGGGCAATCGTCAGGACCCAGCCGATGGCGGAGCCACGGGAAGGCTCGAAGCGACTCGACTCGGCCCACACGCACGCAAAGACGTCCCGAGTGACCTCTTCAGCGAGGGAATGCTGGACCACGAGGCGCAAGACCAGGCCGAACACCCGGGAAGCCGTGGCGCCGTACAGCCCCTCGAAGGCTCTCTCGTCGCCGGAGGCGCATCGAACCAGCAGGTCTGCCAACGCGGGCGCCGGGTCAGGTTCACCGAGATGACCCGTGCCGCCACCCAGGCGAGCATGCTCGCTCATGGGTGGCGCACGGACATGCGCATCACAAGATCGTGCAGGCCGTCCCTGAGCTCGCCGAGCTCGTCACCGCACAGGCCGGTCTGATCCACCACGTTCAGCTGCGCCCTCGACGCAGCTGACTCCAGGTCAGCGCCCTTGCTGGTGAGCCTGACTCTGACCGCTCGCCCATCGGCGGAGTCCTGGTCCCGCACCACCAAGCCGGCCTCCTCGAGACGGCCGAGGATGGGACTGACTGCGGGCGACGACAGCTGCAGCCGAGCGGCGATCTCGTGGATTAGTGGGCCGTCCGACTCCCACAAGACCAACATCACCAGGTACTGCGGGTAGGTCAGCCCGATGGCCTCGAGCAGGGGCCGGTAGGCCCGAGTCACCTGGTTGGTCGCGGCGTAGAGGGCAAAACACAGCTGGTCGTTCAGTCGCAGATTGCTGGACGTGGCCATGGGGCTCCTTCGTGACATCCATCAATATAGATAACGCGTGAAGTAAACGGGGGCCCGCGCCCGATGCGGTGGGGCGGCAATCCGGATGGCCGGGTTGTGACGAACACCACATCGGGTGTGGTGCATGGGCGCCGAGGGGCACCCCAACGCAATGAAGGGTTCGACATGAACAAGACCATGAAGGTCGCCTTGGCAGTACCGGCTGCCGTTCTGCTTTCGGCCGGGGCCGCGGCTGCGGTCAGCGCGGGAACCTTCGGTGCATCTTTGGCGCCGGTTCCCCACGACCACGCAGCTGATGGCGGATCGAACGTCACCGGCAACGCCGTGCTGCGGCTCACTGGTCGCACCCTGGACATCAACCTGACTGCCTCGGGCCTGACCCCCAACGAGCCGCATGCCATGCACATTCACGGCCTGACACAGGCCAGGAACGAGTGCCCGGGCATCGAGGCCGACACCAATACCGGCGACCCGATCGACCCCTCTACCTTCGTCGCGGGCCAACCCGACGGGCTCATCTCCCTGGGCGAGGGGGCACCTGACTACGGTCCCATCGACGTGTCCATGACGGTGACCGGCGACACCAGCCCCTCCAGCGGCCTCAGCCTTGAACGGTTCCTGGCCGCCGACGCCAATGGCAACCTCAACTACCACCGCAGCGTCGTGGTTCCCAAGGAGGTCGCCAAGAACCTCGCCAACCTTCACATCGTCATCCATGGCACGGACCTGCCGAGCGACCCGGACCACACCTCGCTGAGCAGCTTGTTCGAAGCGACCCTGCCCGTGGCCTGCGGCGAGATCACTCGCCAGTAGCCAGCCCTGTCACTGCCGAGCCTCTCGTGCTCGGCAGTGACAGGCCCTTGGTTCATCGCGGGGCCGAGGTCACCGCCGTCTTCACCGACGAGCGTGACTCGCTCGACATCTCAAAGAACAGCCCGCCACGGGGGCAAATGCCTGCATGGCTCCTACCATCGCCGCGTCCTGAGGCCAGGCGTCATGCAGACCGAGATCTTGGCCGCACTCGTCGTCGGCCTTCCTTCGGACGGACCTCACCCACCCGCGGCCCGTTCGTGGACCCGCCCCGGCAGACGAGCCTCCGTATGCCGGTTCGCCGACCCGTCGGCCATGCTGCCGGGGGCGGTCGCTTCCGCCCTCCTGACCCGTGGTCGCCGAACCCACTGAGGTCAGCGGTGGGCGGCCTCGAGCAGGGTCTTGAGTCGTGCGAGGTCCTTGGTCGTGGCCTTGCGCATAGCGAGTTCCATGACGGGTGCGGCAAGTCGGGAGAAGCCTGCAGGGTTGCCCCGGTTACGCAGGGTCATCCTTGTGCTGCCGTGGCCAACCGTCTCCCACCTGTACGTCGTTTCCATCGGGAAGGGACCGTCTGCGGTCCTCATCACCAGTCGCACCTGCGGTTCGAGCTCGACCACCTCGTAGGTGTACGCCAAGCGCCTGCCCAGGAAGTGCGCGACGAAGTCCATCCGCGATCCGACCGCCACGGGCGGCTGGGTCTGCCAGACGACGGACGTGATGTTGGTGTACCAGTCCGGAGCGTTTGTGGGGTCGCTCGCAAACGAGGCAACCGCGCTGACCGGCATGTCGATCGTGGTCTGCACCTGCACGTCCACAGTCATGGCGACATCATCTCGCACCCGCGCGGTGGACCTCAGGACGACTGTTCGGGACGCCGGACAAACGTCGAGGAGTAGATCCGGCAGTCAGCCTGTCCGGTCTCCCGTCAGGGCCCGGGCAAGCTCGACCAACGTGGGCGCCTCGACATCGGGCCTGGCAAAGAAGCCGGGGTAGAGCGCGCCTGTGCGATTGATGAGGCCCGAGGCGAGCCCAGCCTTGTGGGCTCCGTGGATATCCCACGGGTGGACAGCCACCAGCATGCTCTCCGAGGCGCTGGCGCGGCATTCCTCCATCGCGTATCGGTAAGCCGCCGCGGCGGGCTTCCATGCCGATGCGTCCTGAACGGACAAGAGTCGCTCGAACCGCTCCAGAATGCCGTTGCGCTCGAGGAGCCCCTCGGCAACAGCTGTCGACCCGTTGCTGAGTGTCACCAAACGCATTCCGGCGTCACTCAGGGCGCGGATCCCGTCCACGACGTCAGGGTGGAGCGGCAGCTGCATGAAGGCGCTCATGACGCGTTCGACTCCACCATCGACATCCGGAACGCCCCGGGCCCGGAGCAGGCCAACGAGCGAATCGGACGCCACCTGCGCGAAGTCCGGGTTCTCACCGGTCACGGTCAGCGCGAACCCGTCCCGCAGCAGTCCGGCGAACCAGGTGGCCGCAAGCTGCGGAGACAGGCCCGCCTCTCCGAAGCGATCCGCAAGAACGCTCATGTCGGACAGCGTCTCGTTGACGTCGAACACGATCAGGCTGGGGCGGCGCGGGCCATCGGACGCAGCCTCGTCGCGCTCGACCAGAGCATTGTGCGAGCGATCTCCTAGGGACGCTTGGTTCATGCGTTTCTCCTTCGTTGGGACTGCGAGTCCATGCGGTCTTCATCCTTCGCTCGTCACCATCATGCGGCCCGTCGCGCCCACCCTCACCTCGAGACTCGTGGCAGGCAGAGTCCGCCGCGTTGGTAACCGTTGACCGATCGCTGTACCGGGAGGTCTTGCCACGGTCGGGCACCCGGCGGCCCTCTGCCCGCACGAAAGCCTGCTGTCGCCCGGAAATCGACCCCGGCGACACCCTGAATGGGCGTCTTGACGCCTGCGGCAGGGCGTCTCATGCGTTTCTGCCTCGTCCCAGCCATCCCGCCGTGTGCCACTCGTCCCGGAGCGTCTCAACGCCGGCTGGCTACGCATTTGGCTACACGTGCCAACGCCAGAGGCCCTCTCCTCGAAAGGAAAGGCCCTCTGACCTGCTACTTCGTGGTAGCGGGGGCAGGATTTGAACCTGCGACCTCCGGGTTATGAGCCAGCCCAGCCCACGTCTCACCCGTCCCGCGCCCTCTCCCCCGGCGCACGAAATCTCAGCGCCGGGTCCCCGTCGTCACGCCGCGTCTGAAGCCGTCCCGCCACCTCCCGGTTACACATCTGGCCACACCTCCACAGTGCGGACACAGTGCGGACACAGTGCGGACACAGTGCAGGTCCGTCCGACGTGGCTACCGCCCCAGGATCCATTCACTGCCCTGCACGACGGCCCCTGCGCGGGACGCACTACTGGGCAGTCAGCTCGGCACGGCCTGCGGGAGTTCCTTGATCCAGCCATCTCGGGAGGATTTGAGGCGAGAGCAGGGCGTCCATGACCATGTGAGCGGCGCCGCGCAGACCAGCGCGGTCGCTCAGGCCTGAGCGGACGATCTGGAGTGAGCGGGTCGCGAGGGGCAGCGACCGGCCAATCACGGTCTGCCGAACCTCTGCCAGATAGTAGTCGCCTGCCTCCGACACCCCCCCTCCGACGAGGATGAGAGACGGGTTGAAGAAGTTCACGATCCGGGCCAAGGTCTGCCCGACCAGTCGGGCAGAGCCTGCCAGGAGCTTGATCGCCACGGGGTCGCCGTGGATGGCGGCGTCGCTCACGGCGCGCGCATCGATCGTGTTCCCGTGCGCGAGCACATCGGCGAGATAGGCACTGTCACCTTCTCGGGCGGCGGTCTCGCCGTCCCGCGCCAGCGCTGCGCCCCCAGCCAGCGCCTCGAGGCAGCCGAACTTGCCACACCGGCACAGCACGGTGGACCCCTCCTCCACAGTCACGTGCCCGATGTCGCCCGCGCAGCCCTGAGCCCCCCGGTGCAGGACGCCCTGAGAAATAAGTCCTGCGCCAATACCGGAGCCGATCTTCACGTAGACGACATCGCGCAGGCCCTGAGCTTGCCCAGCACGCAGCTCCCCCAGCGCCATCACGTTGACGTCGTTGTCGACCCAGACCGGCACATGAAACCGTCCCGCGAAGAAGGTGCGCACGTCGAACCCGTCCCAGCCGGGCATGATGGGAGGCGCAACCGGCCGACCAGTGTCGAACTCGACGGGGCCCGGAAGGCCAATCCCCAAGCCCCATATGGGCGGGCTGGCGCCGAGCTGCTGAAGGAGCTCGTCAAAGACTTCGGCCACGCGGGTGAGCACCGCGACCGGCCCCACGGTCACGTCTGCGTCCTCTTCGTATTGGGCCAGAAGAGTCCCCTCTAGGTCGCTCACGGCTGCCCCGATGCTTGTCGCGCCAAGTTCGGCTACCAGAATCCGGCCAGCATCGGCGGGAAACCGCAGTCCACGAGGTGCGCGACCACCGGTCGACCGCAAGGGCGGAGCCTCGACCAGTAGGCCCGAGTCCATCAGACGGGCCACCCGCTGGGTCACGACATTTCTGCCAAGACCCGTGGCGTGGGCGAGTTCCGGCCGTGTGCTGGCCCGGCCGGAGCGCACGGCATCCAGCACACGGACCAGGTCGGCGACGTGATCGGGAGCGAGGGCCCCTTGAGTTCTGGCATCCATGTCAGCCACCTCCTTCTGTCTGTGACGCAAATGTATCAGCACGTTTGCTCTTGACTTTTGCACGCAACATGCAGAAGTATGCATACCACAGTAAAAACCTGGCAGGGGCTGAGACACCCCACACTGCAGACAGAACGGACTCGACGATGAGGCTCGGTTACCACACCATCACCTGGGGTGGCGTCGTGGGCGACGCCACGGGCGTGACCAGCATCAAGGACCTCTTCTACCGCGTGAACGGCCCCATGAACCGTGCCTTCGCGGACATCGCGAGCCTGGGGTACGAGGGCGTCGAGATGTTCGACGGCAACGTGGCGGACTACGCAGACCGGCCCGACGAGCTGCGGGACCTGCTGGCCGACGCCGGCGTGGTGCTGGCAGCCGTCTACACCGGGGGCAACTTCATCTACCCGGACATCCTGAGCGACGAGCTGCACCGGGTGCGTCGGGCAGCGGAGCTCGCTGCTCTCTTCGGAGCCGACAGCCTCGTTGTGGGCGGCGGCGCCCGCAGGGCGTCGGGTACCACAGGCGGGGACTACGCCGCGCTGGGCTCTGCACTCGACCTGGTCACTGACATCGCCGAGGAGCACGGGTTGGTGGCCTGCTACCACCCGCACCTCAGCACCATCGTCGAGAGCCCGGATGAGCTCGACCGCCTCATGCCGCTGACCCGGATCGGCTTCTGCCCCGACACCGCCCACCTGACGGCCGGTGGCGGTGACCCTGCGGACCTGATCCGCCGCTATGCGACGCGCCTGCGTCACGTGCACCTGAAGGACGTGGACGTGGCGACAACGCAATTCCTTCCCCTGGGCCAGGGGGACGTCAACTTCGATGACGTCATCGCGGCCCTAAATGAGAGCGGTTACGACGGCTGGATCGTCGTCGAGCTCGACTCGTTCGAAGGCGACCCTCGTGAAGCGGCCGCCACAAGCAAGAAGTACCTCGACACGCTGCTCGCAACCGCTGGCGGCACCCTCCCCTCAGGAGAAATTCGATGAAGAAGAGCACCTACCGCCTGGCGGGCCTGGCGACCGCCATCGCCTTGGCCACGGCCGGCTGCAGTTCAGCCACCAGCGCGACCACCAGCGTCGACGCCGGAGTGTCGTCCAAGGCCGATGACGCGCTGGCGAAGATCAAGGGCACCGTCCTCAGCAAGGGGCCCCACGGCGAAGACCCGTCCCCTGCCTCGTCTGCGGACCTCAGCGCCGAGGAGATCACGAAGGTCAAGGGCATGAAGGCCAAGGCGGCGATCGTCATGCACTACGGCGGCAACGACTGGGCGAATGCCCAAGTGGCGGGCCTGAAGAGCGAGTTCGGCAAGCTGGGCATTGAGGTCGTCGCAATCACCGACGCCAACTTCAAGCCAGACAAGCAGGTGTCCGACCTGGAGACCGTGCTCAACCTCAAGCCCGACATCATCGTCTCCATCCCCACCGACCCCGTGGCCACGGCTTCTGCGTTCAAGAAGGCCGCCGCTTCAGGAGTCAAGCTCGTCTTCATGGACAACGTCCCGCAGGGGATGAAGGCTGGCACCGACTACGTCTCGGTCGTTTCCGCCGACAACTACGGCAACGGCGTCACCTCCGCCCATCTGATGGCCAAGGCCCTGGGCGGCAAGGGCGAGATTGGCCTCGTCTTCCACGAGGCCGACTTCTTCGTCACGAAGCAGCGCTATGACGGGTTCAAGTCCACCATCACCAAGGACTACCCCGACATCAAGATCGTGGAGGAGAAGGGAATCGCAGGGCCCGACTTCGCTGGCGATGCACAGGGTGCGGCCAATGCGATGCTGAGCAAGCACCCCACCTTGGCCGGCATCTGGGGCGTCTGGGACGTTCCCGCCGAGGGCATCATGGCCGCGGCACGTGCCTCCGGCCGTGCAGACCTGAAGATCGCCACAGAGGACCTGGGCAAGAACGTCGCCATCGCCTTGGCGAAGAACGAGCTCGTGGTCGGTTTGGGCGCGCAGCTGCCCTTCGACCAGGGCGTGGCGGAGGCTCGACTGGGCGCAGGTGCGTTGCTGGGCAAGACGGCCCCGGCGTACGTCGCCCTGAGCTCGCTGCCTGTCGACCACTCGAACATCCTCGAGGCGTGGAAGCAGGTCTACCACCAAGAGGCCCCGGCCGACCTGAAGAGCTCGTACAAGAAGTAGACATCCCGGCGGGGSGGGCCGGCAGCGGCCCGCCCCGCCACTAGAAGGGAGTTCGCGATGGACGAGCAGAGCAGTACCGCGACAGCGGTAGAAATGCACGGCATCAGCAAGGCATTCGACGGCGTCGTCGTCCTGGACAACGTCGACTTCGAGGTCCGCCGCGGCGAGGTCCATGCCCTCGCGGGGGGCAACGGCGCAGGCAAGTCGACGCTCATGAAGATCCTCCAAGGGGTCTACCGGGCCGACGAAGGGGAGATCCGCGTCGACGGTGAGCCCGCGGACATCAACTCCATCCACAGCGCGCGAGCAGCGGGCATCGGCATGGTGTTTCAAGAGTTCAGCCTGGTACCGACTCTGACCGTGGCACAGAACATCTTTCTGGCCGACGAGCCCGCTGGAAGGTTCGGTCTCATCGACGACCGCGCTGCCGTCGCGAAAGCCGCGGACGTCTTTGCGACCATGGAGGTCTCAGTCAACCCGAAGGCCATGGTTGCCAGCCTTGGAACTGCCTACTGGCAGCTCACCGAAATCGCCAAGGCGCTGGCCCAGAACGCCCAGATCTTGATCATGGACGAGCCGACGGCGAGCTTGGCCAAGCACGAGACCGAGGCGCTTTTCGACCTTATCGGTCGGATCAAAGATCGCGGAATCTCGATCATCTACATCTCCCACCGGATGGACGAGATCTACCGAATCGCCGACCGCATCACCATTCTGCGCGATGGGAAGCGCCTTCTCACCGAGCCGCTGGCTGCAGTCACGCCCGAGCAGATCGTCGAGGGGATTGTCGGCAAGAAGATCGAAGGTCAGATGAACTACCGCGAGCGGGAAGGTCTCGACCAGCGTGAGGCCCTGCTGGAAGTATCCGGGCTGACCAGTGGTCCTCTGGTTCAGGACGTCTCATTCACCGTCCACGCAGGCGAGATCATCGGGCTCGCCGGCCTCATGGGTAGTGGACGCACCGAGCTCGCCCGAACCCTCTTCGGGATCGACAAGGCCACGAGCGGAACGATCCGACTCCGCGGCAAGGAGATCACCGTCAATGACCCCCGCGCCGCGATCGGTCACGGACTCGCGCTCATCCCGGAGGACCGTCGCGAACAAGGACTGGTCCTGGACCACTCCGTACGCGAGAACCTGCTGCTTCCCCTGCTAGGGAAACTCAAGAAGGGTCCCCTGCTCGACGGGAAGGCAGGAAAGGCCATGTCCTCCAGCCTCATTCGGCGGTTTGCCATCAAGGCAGCCAACCCGAATCGGCCTATTCGTCTGCTCTCGGGCGGCAACCAACAGAAGGTCGTGATCGCCAAGTGGCTGGGCACCGAACCCGACGTCCTCATCCTTGACGAACCCACCGCGGGAGTAGACATCGGGACCAAGTCCGAGATTCTCGACATGGTCCGCGCCCTCGCTGATGCCGGCAAGGCCGTCATCGTCATCTCCTCGGAGTACCCCGAGCTCCTCGCGGTCAGCGACCGCATCCTCATCCTGCGTGACGGCTCTGTGACCCGCGATCTGCGGCGGAGCGAGATCGCCGACGAAGAATCCCTTCAACTCGCCGTTCAAGGAGTCTGAGCCATGAGCACCATCGCACCGAACAAAGAGACCACCGCAGTGGGCTCATTTCAGAGCCGCATGTCCACGATCGACTGGCGCCGCTACGTCATCTACATCGGCTTCCTGGTCGTCTTTGCCTTCTTCGCCGTCCTGTTGCGCGACCAAGGTTTTCTCTCCTCCAACAACCTGCTCAACATCTTCCGCCAGACGGCGACGATCACGGTCATCGCTGTGGGTATGACCTACGTGATCGCCTGTGCCGAGATCGACCTGTCCGTGGGCTCAGTAGCAGGACTCTCGAGTGTCGTGACTGCCATGGCGCTTTCCAGCTGGGGTCTCATCCCCGGCGTCCTCGCCGGACTCGCGGTGGGCCTTGCCGTGGGCGCGGTAAACGGTGCCCTGGTGAGCCTGCTCGGTATCCCGTCGTTCCTTGTGACGCTGGGCATGCTTGGCATCGCCGCAGGGGTGGCGCAATGGATAACCGACTCGGCGCCCCAGCCCATCCTGAGCGACACGTTCAACCTGATCTTCGGCGGTGGAAACTTCGGTCCAGTCCCCGGCCTGCTCGCGTGGAGCGCCATCTTCGTGACCATCGGCGCCATCGTGCTAGCCAAGACGCGCTTCGGCCGTCAGGTGCTCGCGACCGGTGGCAACCGCACCGCGGCTCAGTTCACTGGGGTGAACACACGCCGGATCAAGTTCCAGGTGCTGCTCCTGTCCGCCACGGTTGCCAGCGTGGCCGGCATGCTCTACGCGGGCCGGCTGCAGTCCGGACGGTTCCAGTGGGGCGCAGGCGACGAGCTGTCCGCCATCGCGGCGGTGATCCTGGGCGGCACCAGCCTCTTCGGGGGCGCAGGATCCGTGGTCGGCACGCTTTTCGGCGCGCTGCTCATCGGCCTCATCAACAATGGCCTGATTCTTGCCGGACTCGACAGCAGCCAGCAGCAGGTCGTCCGCGGCGTCATCATCATCCTGGCCGTCGCACTCGCGCGGAAGAAGTGAGCCGCATGCCCGCACTGCGAGCTGGAATCATCGGCGCCGGCTTCATCGGCGGTGTGCACGCCTATGCCGTGCGAGCAAGCGGAGGAGTGGTGACGCAAGTCGCCGATCACTCCCCCGAGGCAGCGGCCCACGCCGCCGTTCGGCTCGGAGCCCAATCAGGCGCCGAGTCCGCCGAGGCGCTCATCGCCTCGGACGACGTCGACGTGGTGCACATCTGCACACCGAATGACACGCACTACGACCTGGCGCTCGCCGCAATGCAAGCCGGGAAGGCGGTCATCTGCGAGAAGCCGCTGGCCATCAGCGCGGAGCGCGCCGCCCTCTTGGCCCAGACGGCCGAGGCCACCGGCGCGGTCACCGCAGTGCCGTTCGTCTACCGCTTCTACCCCTCCGTCCGTGAGGCGAGGCACCGCATCTCCAGCGGACAGGCGGGAGACCTGTGGATGCTGCACGGCTCCTATCTCCAGGACTGGCTCTCCGGCTCACAGGAAACAAACTGGAGGGTGGACCCGGCCAGAGGCGGTGGGTCGCGAGCATTCGGCGACATCGGTGTCCACTGGTGCGACGTCATGGAGTTCACCACCGGACACCGCATCACACGTCTCGTGTCCCGGATGTCCCAGGCCTATGCCAGCCGAGCAGGCACCGACGGCGGTTCGGTTGTGGGAACCGAGGACGGCGCAACCGTGATGTTCGAGACCGACCGCGGCGCGACCGGCTCGGTGGTAGCCAGCCAAGTGTCGCTGGGCCGCAAGAACCGCCTCTGGTTCTCCTTTGACGGGACCGAGGCGGCCTACGTCTTCGACCAGGAACTCCCGGACTCTCTGTGGATCGGTGGGCGATCCTCCAGCCAGATAGTCCCCCGTGGACCGGATACGTTCGCCGCCGGTGGCGGCGCCGACTACTCGCGCCTGCCTGCCGGACACCCACAGGGATACCAGGACAGCTTCACCGCGTTCATGGCAGATGCGTATGCCGCGGTGTCCGGCCCGCGGCCCGAAGGACTTCCCAGCTTCAGCGACGGCCACCGGGCCGCCGTCATCACCGAGGCCGTCCTGGCCTCGGCTGCCAAGGACTCTTGGGTGGAGGTGCCCTCGTGAAACTCGGATTCCTCACGTCCTGCCTGCCGGACCGGCCCCTCGAAGACATTGCCAGGTGGGCGGCGGAACACGACTATGAGGCGCTGGAGGTGGCAGCTTGGCCAGCACTCGGTGATCGACCGTTCACGGCTAGCCACATCGCGGCCGAGTCGTTCACCGACGGCGACGCCGAGAAGATCCGTGCGCTCTTCGAACAGCACGATCTCTCCCTGTCGTCCCTGGCGTTCTATGACAACAACCTCCACCCCGATCCCCAGGAACGACAGGCGATCAACGACCACGTCATCGCGTGCATCGACGCTGCTGCTCTCCTCGATGTCCCCACCGTCGGGACGTTCATCGGCCGCCATCCCGGCCAGAGCGTGGCGGACAACCTTCGCGAGGCCGAGAGGATCTTCCCGCGACTCGTGGACCACGCCGGCCAGAAGGGCGTCAAACTGGTCATCGAAAACTGCGTCATGGAGGGCTGGCACCCCGATGGCTATCCCGGAAACCTTGCGTACTCCCCCGAGCTCTGGGAGTGGATGTTCGGGCTGGGCCTCTACCTGAACTACGACCCGTCCCACCTGGTCTGGATGGGCATCGACCCCGTGGAGGCGCTGCGCCCCTACGTGGACCGCGTCGCCCACGCCCAGGCCAAGGACATCGAGCTGTTCCCGCACAAGCGGAACCGGTTCGGCTGGCCCGGGATTGCGGACAAGAGCGCGGACCCCTGGAACGTCGGCTGGTGGCGGTACCGCATCCCCGGCCGCGGTCAGGTCGACTGGAACCGCGTCGTGGACACGCTCTACGAGGGCGGGTTCGACGGCGTGCTGTCGGTGGAGCACGAGGACCCCGTCTGGGGTGGCAGCGAGGCCCGGATCGAAACCGGGCTGCTCGTCGCCCACCGCACCTTGCGACCACTCATCATCGCCTGACCCCCACGACTCGAACGGAGGCCTCCATGGCCGACACCTTCCTCGACGCCCACCAGCGGGAGACGATAGAGGCGGCAATGGCCCGTGTCATCCCGACTGACGACACACCCGGAGCACGCGAGGCCGGCACGATCGACTTCCTCGACCGCTACCTCTCTGGCATCGACTACATCTACGCCCTCCCTGACGGGAGCGGGTTCGAGACGCTCACTGGCCCGCGGGCGTTGGCTTGGCAGCAGCGGGTGGACCACGCGCGCAGCGTGTACATGTCCGGGGTCGTCGAGCTCGACAAGCGGGCCGACAACGCCCACGGCAGGCCCTTCGTCGATCTCGACGATGGGCAGCAGGACGACGTCCTTCGCGGCCTTGAGCGCGGCACGACGGCCCCAACCATCAACTATGGCGGTCCCGAAGAGCCGGCACTGCAGCAGACCAACGCCGAGTCCGACCTCGACTTCTTCGGCCTGCTCGTGACGCACACCCGGCAGGGCTTTCTCGCAGATCCGATCTACGGCGGCAACCGCGGCCAGGTCGGCTGGCAGACCATCGGCTTCCCCGGGCCGAAGGATCTCGCGGAGGTGCACACCGGCCAGTACACGACACGCCAGTACTTCTCCGACAACCCGACCCACCGCAGCCTGCAGGAGCCCTCATGACCATCCGCGCGACCAAGCCCGAGAAAGTCGATGCAGTGGTCATCGGGGCGGGCGCCTCGGGGGCGGCCGCGGCGAAGGTGCTCACCGAGGGTGGCATGCGCGTGGTCGCCCTCGAGAAGGGGCCCTGGCGAACCAAGGAGACCTTCGGTGGGGACGAGCTGGCCAACGTCAACCGCTACAACCTCTGGCCGGATCCCCTGCTGAACCCCCGCACATCGCGGCGCGACACCGAGAGCGAAGCGGAGGTCGACCTCTTCTGCCCGGTTCCGCAGATGGTCGGGGGCGGGACGGTCCACTGGCAGGGGTGGCTTCCACGGTTCACCGAGAACGACTTCCGGCTACGCAGCATTGCGGGCGAGCTGCCCGGGACCACGCTTGCTGACTGGCCGATCACGTACGCCGAGCTGGAGCCGTACTATGACAAGGTCGAGTGGGCTTTCGGCGTCTCGGGACAGGCGGGCGCGAACGCGTTCGAGTCCTTCCGCTCCCGGGGCTACCCCTGCCCGCCGATGCCCCAGTCCCGCTACGCCGAGAAGTTCCACCTCGGCTGCGAACACCTCGGCTGGAACTCGTTCCCGACTCCGCAGGCAGCCCTGTCCCAACCGTTCAACGGGCGGCCCGCCACCGTCATCAGCGCCTTCGCGCAACAGCACGGCGATCCCAGCGGCACCCGGTCAAGCGCACTGAACGTGTTCATCCCCGATGCCCTCGCCACGGGCCGATGTGACCTCCGCGCGGATTCATACGTTCGTGAGCTCACCGTCGACTCGCAGGGACGCATCAAGAGCGCCGTCTACGAAGACTCCGCGGGCGTTCTGGTGGAGCAGGAGGCCGATGTCTTCATCCTTGCCTGTGGCGCCGTGGAGACCGCTCGGCTGATGCTGCTCTCGACCTCCTCGAGATTCGCCAACGGACTCGCCAACGGCAGCGACCTCGTAGGCCGCAACGTCACCTTCCATGAGTACAGCGCGTCGGTCGGCACCTTCGAGGATCCGATCAATGCCTGGGCCGGCGGCGGCTACGTCAGCGCGAGCAGTTTCCAGTTCTACGAGCACGACGACTCCCGGGGATTCGTCAGTGGCGGGCACATTGCTGCCGCGGGCGTCGGCATACCCCTCCCTATCAACTGGGGACTGCCGGGTCGACCCACCTGGGGCGCTGAGGCCAAGCAGAACGATCGCGACTACTTCAGCCACAGCATGGCTGTCGCCATGGTCCTGCACGACATGCCGCAGCACGAAAACCGTGTCGACCTCGACCCCAACGTCAAGGATGCCTGGGGGCTGCCGGTCGCCCGCATCACCCTTCAAACCCACCAGAACGATATCGACCAGGGCAGGTTCCTGGTCGACCGGTGCGGGGAGATCCTCGACGCTGCCGGAGCCAAGCAGGTCGACCGCGTCTACGCCGAGAAGGTGACAGGCAACTGTTCTCACCAGCACGGTACCGCCCGGATGGGTGACGACCCCGAGTTGTCAGTTCTGGACCGCAACTGCCGCGCCCACGAGGTCGACAACCTATTCGTCGTCGACGGCTCTCCGTTCCCCACGGCCACAGGAGCGAACCCGACACTCACCATCATGGCCAACGCCTGGCGGGTCTCCGACCACATCTTGTCGAACCGAGCAAGCTAGTCAGAGACACGAGGACTCCGCCCGGGTAATCCCTGCTAGTTCGTGGTATTGGGGGCAGGACTTGAACCAGTGACCTCCGGGTTAGGAGCCAGCCCCACCACGTCTCGCACGTCCCGCAACCTCTCCCCTGCCGCACGAAATCTCGGCGCAGCGTCCCTGACGTCGCGGCACGTCCAAGGCGTCCCGCCACCTCCCGGTACACATCTGGCCACATCCCACAGACGCAAAAAACGCAAATCTTGTGCTTCCAATTTGTGTTTTTGGTGTTTACGGCGGAGGATGGTTGTCATGAGATTGGCGGACGTTCAGCATGCGACGACGACGGAGAGTGAGGACTTGCTCACCACCGGCGAGGTCGCGCGCCTACTTTCGAGCTCACGTCAACACGTAGTCGACCTGTGCAACAGCGGGGAGCTTCCGTTTCAAACTGTCGGCCGGCACCGGCGAATTCGCCGTCGTGACGTGGAGGCCCTGCGGAACCGGACTCTGCGCCCCAGTCGTGACCAGCGCCGCAGCCAGTGGCTCAACATGGCCGTGGCGGGAAAGCTCGTGGCCGAACCGGACCAGGTCCTGGCACTCGCGCGGGAGAACCTCGAGAGGCTGCAGCGCAAGCATTCCCGTGGCCAAGGCGCGTACTGGCTGAGCCAGTGGCAAGAGGTCCTTGAGGGTCCCGTCGACCAGGTCCTGAATGTTCTGACGTCGCCTACCCCCTGGGCGCGCGAGATGAGGCAGAACTCCCCGTTCGCTGGCGTCTTGTCGGACGAGGAACGGACGAAGGTCCTTGAGGCGTTTCGGGACACCGACAGGTCGTCGCGTTGAAGCGCGACGGACTTGAACACATCCTGCGCGCCGCGTCCCGCATCGTCGGCGACCAAGACGTGATCGTGGTGGGCAGCCAGTCAATCCTGGGCACGTTCACTGAGGACGAGTTGCCCGAGGAGGCGCGCGTCCATCGAAGCGGACGTGACTTTCTATGCCGACCCGGACAATGAAAAGTCCGACAGCGTTGACATGCACATCGGTGAGGACTCCGCCTTCCACGACATGTACGGGCACTACGCCCAAGGGGTGAACATCGAGGTGGCGCACCTTCCTGCGAAGTGGCGGTCGCGAATCGTGGTGCATAGCAGTGACGCGACCGAGGGTGCGCGAGGGCACTGCTTGGAGGCACATGACTTGGTCGTGTCGAAGCTGGTCGCTGGTCGCGCGAAGGACGTCGAGTTCGCCAGTGCCCTTCTGTTGGCTGGCCTGGTCAGCCCCCGGCTGTTGGTGTCCCGGGCTGCGGAGTTGGAGGTTCCCGCTGAAATAGGCCGGGTAACCAAGTGGGTCGCGGGCTGGGTGGCCAAGCACGCCGCAGGCAAGCCGGACCAGACCACGTCTCATACATCCTGACTGCCCAGACTTCCGAGCCTCATTGCTCCCGCGGCGAAACCACTAACCGAGCCCCACGCTGCGATCGTCCGGATATCGACCCGGCGACACCCTGAAACGGCGTCCGCCCTCGTCCGTCGCGGCGTCTCATGCGTTCCTGCCTTGTCCAGGCCGTCCCAGTGCGTCCAACCGGCGCACGAGCGCCCCGACCCCGCTGGCTACACATTGGGCCACACGAGCCAACGCCAGAGGCCCCCTCCCCGAAGGGAAAGGGCCTCTGACCTGCTACTTCGTGGTAGCGGGGGCAGGATTTGAACCTGCGACCTCCGGGTTATGAGCCCGGCGAGCTACCGAGCTGCTCCACCCCGCGTCGGTAGACACCACCTTACGGGAGCCCCTGCGCCGGAACCAAATCGGGCGGCGCAGGCCCGTCCAAGGCCCTAGGGAGTCGAGGTCGCGGTGGGCGCCGGGGTGGTGGTGCTCGAGGACGGCGTGGGCGTGACCGTCACCGACCCGCCCTTCGGGGCGGCGGCCACAGCGCGCCCGATGGCGTCGGCGAGCTGCTTCTGGGCCGTGCCGTATGCCGCGAAGTCACCTGCCTTGAGCGCCTTCTGACCCGCGTCGTAGGCCGCCTGGATGTCGGCCAGCGCCTTGGCCAGCGCGGCGGCGTCGGCCGGTGGGGGCGTGGTCGGTGTCGTCGGCGTGCCGCCTCCTGTGGTGGGGGGCGTGGTCGGCGTGGAGCCGGAGTCGCCGGCGCTGGCGCCGGAGTTGCCGCCGAACAGGCCGTCCAGCGCGCCGTCGAGGGTGTAGGCCCAGGCGAGCTTGTCGCCGAAGGCCGCGACCGTGGCCCGTTGGAGTGGGAACGCCGACGTGCCCTGGGCCCGCACGTAGATCGGCTGCACGTACAACAGCCCACCGCCGACAGGGAGGGTGAGCAGGTTGCCCAGGGTGACCTGGGACCCGGTCTGCCGCGCGTTGTTGAGGAACTGGCTGAGGTTGAGGGTCGAGTCGGGCGAGGTGACGTTCGACGAGTTGATGTCGTTCTGCACCTGGCCCGGCCCTCGAACCTGGCTGTCCTTGGGCAGGGTGAGCAGTCGCAGCGTGCCGTAGTCGTCGCTGCGCTTGCCGTCGGTGGAGCCGGCATCCGCGTCGACCGCCAGGAAGCCGGACAGCACCTGCCGGTCGCCGATCGGCTTGAAGGTCGTCGTCAGGGAGAAGCGTGCGCCGGTCTGGTCGGGCATCTTGAGCGTGAGGTAGTAGGGCGGCTGGTCGACGTTGCCCTCCTGGGCGGGGTCCTCCGGCACCTCCCAGAAGTCACCGGCGCCGTAGAACGAGTCGGCATCGGTCACGTGGTAGCGGTTGAGCATCGTGCGCTGCACCTTGAAGAGGTCCTCGGGGTAGCGCAGGTGCGACATCAGGTCGCCGCTGATCTCGCTCATCGGCAGCACGGTGTTCTTGAACGCGTTGGACCACGCCTTGAGCAGCGGGTCCTTGTCGTCCCACGAGTACAGCTTCACCGAGCCGTCGTACGCGTCCACGGTGGCCTTCACCGAGTTGCGGATGTAGTTGACCTGACCGGTGCCGATGGGGCGCACCGACTGCGAGTTCGCGGTCGTCGAGTCCGACGTCGCGCTGTCGATCTCGGTGAGCCGCGAGTAGGGGTAGTCGGCCGTGGTGGTGTAGCCGTCGACGATCCACTGGACGCGCCCGTCGACGACGGCGGGATAGGGGTTGCCGTCGAGGGTCAGCCAGGGGGCGACCCGCTGGACGCGCTCGATCGGCTCGCGGTGGTCGAGCAGCCGGCTCCTGTCGTTGACGGCGTCGGAGAGCATGAAGTTGAGCTCGCGGTACTTCAGCGCATAGGCGGCCTTGCGCAGGAAAGACGTGAGGGGCACCCCGCCCTTGCCGGTGTACGTGTTGTTCTTCTGTCCGGCTGCACTGCCGTCGGGGTAGTCGAACTCACGCGCCCGAGATCCCGTCGCACCTCCGACGATGGAGTACGTGGGCGACTGCTCGCCGAAGTAGACCCGGGGTTCGAACTGTCCCAGCGGACCCATCTGGGGGATGTTCTGCTCGTAGAAGACCGGCTGACCGTCGGCGCCACGCTGGTTGCCATAGGCCGCCACAACACCGAACCCGTGCGTGTAGACCGTGTGGTCGTTGAGCCAGTTGCGCTGGTTCTGCGGCAGGCCGTCGAGGTCCAGCTCACGGACCGCCACGACGGTGTCGTTGATCTTGCCGTTGATGTTGTAGCGGTCGACGTCGAGGGCGTCGGGGAAGGCGTAGTAGGACTTGACCGACTGGAGCTGCTTGAACGTCGGGGAGACCACGATGGGGTCGACCAGACGGATGCCCGGGATCGTCTCCGCGTCGTCACGCAGCTGACCCGGGCTCGCCTCGGTCGTCGCGGTGTAGCCCTTGGTGTCGACGTTCGCGATGCCGTAGGCAGCGCGCGTCGCCTTGATGTTGCGGTCGATGTAGACCTGCTCGAGGGACTTCTCCGACGGGCGGACCTTGAACCGCTGGTAGAGCGCCGGGTAGATGCTGCCGACGACGATCGAGGTGATCAGCAGCAGGGCGACGCCGACCACGGGGAGCCGCCAGGAGCGGGTCCAGATGGAGGCGATGAACAGACCGACGGTCATCAGCGCGGCCACCGCGAGGATCGCCTTGGTCGGCAGCACCGCGTGGGCATCGGTGTAGCGGATGCCCGTCAGCAGGGGTGAGTCCTTGGTCGCGAGCGCATAGCGGTCGAACCAGTAGGTCGCCGCCCGGACCAGGACCAGGGCCGCGACGAGGATCGCGAGATGGGTCCTGGCAGCCCGCGACGTGCGCTCCGCTCGGGCCTGGATCTGGAGCCCGCCGTAGACGTAGTGCGTGAAGGCCGCGGCGAGGGTGGCCATCACCAGCACCATCGTGAGGAAACCGAGCAGGAACTGCACCCACGGCAGGGTGAAGACGAAGAACGACAGGTCGAGGTGGAACTGTGCGTCGCTGCTGCCGAACGAGACGCCGTTGCGCCACAACAGGAACGTCTTCCACTGCCCCGCCGCACCGGTCCCCGCCAGCAGGCCCAGGATGCCGGGAATGGCGAACATGGCGATGCGCCGCAACGGCTCGATGGCCTCGCGGTACTGGTCGAGGCTCTGCTGCTGGGGCGTCACCGGCGCATAGATCGGTCGGGTGCGGTAGCCGATGAGCAGGCTCGACGCCACCACTCCCGCGGTGAGCACGAAGCCCACGACGAACAGCAGGATCTTGGTCGTGAGCTGCGTGACGAAGACACCCTCGTAGCCCACCGAGTGGAACCACAGGACCTCGGTCCAGACCGACGCCATGATCGACACCAGGAAGCCGAGGACGACGAGGATCACGACCGTCGGGACCAACGGCCCACGGCGCCGGTTGAAGGACAGCGACGGAGGACGGCGGCCACCTGCTCCCGACCCTGCCCCGCGCGGAGTGCCCTCGGGACGGGCGCCCTCGGCGCCCGAATCGCCCTGGCCGAACCACTCAGATGAACTCACGCCACGCCCGATCTGCCGTGCGACCGCCCAGCGAGGCCGCCTGCTGTAGTGGTCCAACTTACCGACCGCCCAGGTGGTTCCCACGCGCACGTCGGACACGTGTCGGCACCAGCTGTGCAAGCCCTGGGTATGCCGCGTGGCCGGCGACCACGCGCCATGGGGCACCATGGGCGCGTGACCCAGAACTCCCAACCCGTCGCCGACCCGTTGTCCATCGCCGCACTGGACACCGAACGCCACGTCGCAGCCTCCGGGTGGGACCAGAACCCGCGGCTGTTCGCGCTCGTCCCCACGGCTGAGCTCCTCGAGCGCGAGCCGCACCTGCGCGCCCAGATGCGGGGCTCCGACCTGGCCGAGGGCGCCCTGAGCGCGATCGAGCAGGAGGACCTGCCGCCGACCTCCAACCTCGAGAGCCTGCTCGGGGGGATCGCGTGGCCGGACAGCGTCGTGGGCGCCGCCCTGGCCGTCGAGCGCATCGTCGTCCCGCCGGAGGCCGAGCGCGACCTGCCCGCGCACACCGAGTCGGCCGTCGACGCGCTGGCGTCCCACCCGGACCGCCAGGACGTCCGGCTGCTCGTGGCCGTCACCCGTGACGGCCAGAGCCGCTGCCTGCTTCGACAGCGCGCCAACGACCGCGACGACAAGGTCGCCCTCGGGGACGAGATCGCACCGGGCCTCGTCCACGCGCTCAAGGCGACCCTGCAGGGCTGAACCACTCCGTCGGTGTCGTCGCCCTGCACGGCGGTGCCGCGTTCAGGGGCTACTTCGTGCAGGTGGGCAACGAGCCGGCGCGCTTGTCGGCGATCGCCTCGACGGCCTTCCTGGCCTCGTCGAAGGTCGCGATCCTGACCACGCGCAGTCCGTCGGGGACGTGGCCCACGACCTCGTCGCAGTTGTCCGCGGGAGCGAGGAACCACGTGGCACCTCCGTCGTGGGCGCCGACCAGCTTCTGCTGGATGCCGCCGATCGGTCCCACGCGGCCGGCCGCGTTGATCGTGCCCGTGCCGGCGATCTTCTGCCCACCGGTGAGCGGGCCGGGTGTGAGCGTGTCGTAGACGGCCAGGGAGAACATCGTCCCAGCCGACGGGCCTCCGACGTTGCCGGCGTTGATCCTGACGTCGATCGGGAACTCGAACCGGATGCCGAGGAAGACGCCCACCGTGGCGCGACCATCGGCCTCGCGTGTCTGGGCCGTGACCGTGAGTGGCTTGCCGCCCCGGACCAGCCCGAGGGCCACCCGCTCCCCCGGCTTGTGGGCGCCGACGCCGGCACGCACCGCGTTGGAGTCGGCCACCGGCTTGCCGTCGATGGTGACGATCTCGTCGCCCGCCTTCAGCAGCGCCGCCGACGGTGCGTCCTTGGCGACCTGTCCGATGACGACGTGCTCGACGACCTTCTTGCCGAGGGCCTTCAGCGCCACGGCCACGGCCTCCTGCTGGGAGTCGATCATCTCGGCGGTGCTCTCCTCCTCGACCTGCTTGTCCGTCACCCCCTTGGGGAAGTACAGCTCCTCGTCGACGACGTCCTCGCTGGGGTCGATCGCGGCCGCGAGCAGGCTCCACACGGTCACGCGGTAGCCGGGGCCACCGGCGATGCGGACGGTGGTGAAGTCGAGCGCTCCCTTGGTCGGGAAGGTCTGGGCGCCCGAGACGGTGATCAGCTGCTTGCCGTCGAGGGTGCCCAGGGTGTTGGTGATCGGTCCGGGCTTCATCACGACATACGGCAGTCCGACCATGGTCGACAGGGCCCCGAGGGCGATCAGCAGGAAGAAGCCGACCAGGGCCACGGTGGACCGCCGGCTGAGCCGGTAGGGGTCCTCCGCGAGCGCACCCTGGTCCGGCGTGTGCGGGGCCCGGCCGGTGTCATCCGTGAGGTGCTGGTCCGAGGCGTGCTTCTGGAACGGCCCGCTCACGGCAGCCCCACCCACTCATCGCTGCCGTCGGTGAACAGCTGGTGCTTCCAGATCGGCACCGTCCCCTTCAGCGTGTCGATGAGGTCACGGCAGGCCTCGAACGCCTCGCCACGGTGCGGAGCCGAGACTGCCGCCACCACCGCGCGGTCACCGATCTCGAGGTGACCCACGCGGTGCACCGCTGCCAGGCGGGCGACGTGGTGGCGCGCGGCGACCTCGCGGCATACCCGCTCCAGGGTCTCGACCACGCTGGGGTGGGCGGAGTAGTCCAGCGCCGACACCGGCGCTCCGTGGTCGTGGTCGCGCACGACGCCCACGAACAGGGCGATGCCCCCGCACCGGGGGTGCTGCACCAGGGCGAGCACCTCGTCGACGCTCAGTGGTTCGTCGCGGACGTCGCAGAGCACCACGGTGGGCTCGCTGTCGAGCTCGGTGACCGGATCGCTCATGCCGTCGAACCTTTCCTGCGGCGTCGCCGCATGATTGCTGCCGTGCCCACCAGGGCCACCGCGGCGCTGGCCGCCCCCAGAGCCGCATCCTTGCGGTCCACCCTGCGGGCCGCCACCGCGTGTGAACCCCGGATCGTGTCCAGCAGCACGCCGAGGCAGGTCTCGTTGTCGTGGACCGGCACCCAGCCGCGACCCAGCAGTGTGCGAGCAGAGACTGCCCAGGGAAAGGCCACGAAGGCCAGGTCGCTGGCGGGTGCCGGCAACACCCCAACGCGGTGGAGGCGGTCCGCAGTTCCCATCGCCGCCACCATGCCGAGCTCGACCCTGCGCATGCCGGTGAGCCGTTCGAGGTCGGACTGGGTGAGGTGGCCGGGCGCGCCGACCGAGACCTCTCCGGCGACTCCCTGCGCCATCACCAGGGCGACGGCCGAGCCCAGGTCGTCGACGTGGCAGAACTGCCACGCGGGTTCGGCGCCTCGCAGCATGAGCAGCCGGGGCGCCTCGAAGTGCCGGGTGACGACGGTGTCCACGCCCTCTCCCACGAGGGCCGCGGGCCGCACCGCCGTGATGACCAGTCCCGGGTGCACGTCGCGCGCCACCCGAATGAGCTGCTCGACGTCCATCAGGTCACCGACGTGCCCGCCGTCCGCGGGCGCGCGCAGGGGTGCATCGTCCTCGAGGGGCACGGGGTTGTCGGCGAGCGCCCCGAAGGTCTGCGCCGACGTCACGACGACCAATTGGCGGACGCCCGCAGCCGCCGCGGCGGTGATGACGGTCTGGGCGATGCGGAGGCTGCGTTCGCGACGCGCCCGCGTGCCCATCGCCAGGTCCCGAGCGAGGTTGGTGCTCGCCGCCACGTATGCCGCGGCGTGGACCCCCGCGAGCGCCTTCACCAGGTTCGGGTCACCGGGGTCGGCGTAGCGGAACTGCACTCCACCCACCGGAGTCGGCTCGGTGTCGATCGCCACGACGGCACCGATGCGCGCCTCGTCGACGGCGCCGCCGGGTCGTGCCGTGGTGGACCCTCGGGCAGCGGCCGAGACCAGCGCGCGCAACAACGCTCGACCGGCGGGACCGGCCGTGCCGATCACCGCGACGTCGATGACGCTACGCCGCGAGCGAACGGCGTCCCGTCCAGCCCGCCCGGGGGAACTCACTGTGGCCTCCGCGTGGTTGTCTAGTGAGAGTCCATCCTCTCAGGACCGCTGAGGAGCAGTTGTGCCCGACCTACCCCGTGACCCCCACGACCCGCGTGACCCCAGTGACCCGAGTGACCCCTACGACCCTCGCGACGACCCGGGCGAGTCCTTCGACGACTCCTCCGACGACTCCTCCGGGGTTTCCGGGCTCTCGCCGGAGATCGAGGCGGTCCTCGCCCGGCTCACCGGCGGTGAGGTGGACCCTGACATGGCCAAGGCCCTCAAGGACATGGGCATCGACCAGGTCGACCCCGCCATGCTCCAGATGATGGTCGGCCAGATGCAGTCCATGTTCGCGAGCACCGACACCGACGCCTTCAACCTCACCCTCGCGACCGACACGGCCCGCAAGACGGTGTCAGAGGCGGGCGACGCCGTGGTCGGCGACGCCGCCCGCCGCCAGCTCGACCAGGCGGTCCAGGTCGCCGAGCTCTGGCTCGACGAGGTGACCGCCTTCGAGGCGCCCGGCATCACGACCCACGCGTGGAGCCGCGCCGAATGGGTCGAGGCGACCATGCCGACCTGGCGCACGCTGGTCGAGCCGGTCGCCGAAGGCGTGGGACGAGCCGTCGGGGACGCCATGCGTACCCAGCTCCAGCAGCTCGGTGAGAGCGGCCTGCCCGAGGGGATCCTCCCCGCAGGGATCGACCCCGCCGCGATGCTCGGCCAGATGGAGCCGATGCTGGCCAAGATGAGCGGGGCGATGTTCGGGCTGCAGGTCGGCCAGGCCGTCGGCACCCTCGCGACCGAGACCGTCAGCGGCACCGAAGTCGGTCTGCCGCTCGTGCCGGACCGGTCTGTGGCCCTGCTCCCCGCCAACGTCGAGGCCTTCGCCGACGGACTCGGCGTGGACCTCGACCAGGTCCGCATCTACCTCGCCGTCCGTGAGGCAGCGCGGGTCCGGTTGTTCTCCGAGGTGCCGTGGATCGGGCCACAGCTGGTGGCGGCGGTGCGCGACTACGCCCGCGACATCAGCATCGACACCGACCGGATCGAGACGGCGTTGGAGTCGGTCGACGCCAGCGACGCGAACGCGTTGCAGGCGGCGCTGCAGGACCAGCTCTTCCGCCCGGACCCCAGTCCTGCGCAACGCGCGGCGCTGGCCCGGCTCGAGACCTACCTCGCGCTCGTCGAGGGCTGGGTCGACGTCGTCGCCGACCGCACGACCCGCGATCACCTGCCGCAGGCGGCCGCCCTGGGCGAAGCCGTGCGACGCCGACGGGCCACCGGGGGTCCGGCGGAGAAGGCCTTCGCGGGGCTGGTCGGACTGGAGCTGCGGCCACGGCGGCTGCGCGACGCCGCCAACCTGTGGGCCGCCCTCGAGGCCAGGCACGGGGCCGCCGGTCGTGACGGAGCCTGGGGACACCCCGATGTCGCGCCCACCGGCGCCGACCTCGACGACCCCCTCGGCTACGTCGAGCGCTACGGCACGTCCGACAGCGCCGACCTCGACGCAGCCCTCGACGAGCTCCTCAGCGAGGGTGGGGCCGGCGGCGGCTCGCAGCCGACCGACGGCGCGCCGACGACCGACGAACCCCACGCTGGTCCGGACTCCCACGCTGGTCCGGACTCCCCCGACGAGGACGGACGGTGACGGCGGCGCCGACGGACGTGCCCGCGGCATACCTCGCGCTTCGGGCTGACGCCCAGAGCGTGCTGGAGGAGTGGGATGCGCCGGACGCCCAGCAGGAGCGGCTGCGGGTGGAGCTGCTGGGCCACTGCGAGGCGCACCCGGACGCCTTGTGGAAGCAGGGACCGCCGGCACACCTGACCGCGAGTGCGCTGGTGCTCAACGCTTCTCTCGACAAGGTGCTGCTCACCCTGCACGCCAAGGCCGGTCTCTGGCTGCAGTTCGGTGGTCACTTCGAGCCCGGCGACACCACCGTGCTCGCCGCCGCGACCCGGGAGGCGCAGGAGGAGTCGGGCATCGCCGACCTCGCGCTGCATCCGCAGCTGGTCCACCTCGACCGTCACGCGCTGCTGGCCACGGGTTTCGGACGGTGCAGCGAGCACCTCGACCTGAGGTACGCCGGCGTCGCCCGCGACGAGGACGCGTATGCCGTGAGCGAGGAATCCCTCGACGTGGCCTGGTGGCCGGTGGACGGGCTCCCGGCAGCCAGCGCTGGAGAGATCAGGCCGCTGGCCGAGGCAGCCAGACGGGTGCTGGGCAGCTAGGCGGTGCTCCTGGGCTGAGCCGGTGGGTCAGTCGCGGTCAGGTCAGTCGCCGTGGGGTCAGTCGCTGTGGGGTCAGTCGCTGGGACCGAAGTCCAGGGCGGCCTGGCCCAGCTCGTCGCTGTCGGTCTCGCCGTCGGACAGGTCGAGCCCGGCTGTCGCCGCCACGCCCTCGAGGTAGCCCCGCGCGCGCTCCAGCCGCGGGTAGCCCTCGAGCAGCGCCCAGAAGTCCGGGCCGTGGCCGGGTGAGAGCAGGTGGGCCAGCTCGTGGAGGATCACGTAGTCGAGGACGAAGCCCGGCATGCCCTTGACGCGGGTGGAGATCCGGATGGTGCCGTCGGACGGGGTGCAGGAACCCCAGCGGGAGTTCTGGTTGGTGACCCAGCGGATGCTGCTCGGTCGCGCCTGGCCGCCAAGATAGCGCTGGGAGAGCTCGACCGAGCGGGTGCGCAGCTGGGCGTCACTCGGGCGTCGGCGCTTGTCGCCCTTGGCCAGCTTGTCGAGCATGGTGGCGACCCACTGCTGCTCTTCGGCCTTGGTGAACCGGGCGGGAATCAGCACGATGGTGCGCCCGTCCTCGCGGTAGGCACTCACGGTGCGACGGCGCTTGCGGCTGCGACGGACCTCGATGTCGGTGCTCCCCATGCCCACCACGATAGGCGAGCCCGCCGACAACTCCGGCGATCCGCGCCGTCTCCCGGTGCGCCGCGGTCTTCGGCGGGCACCCGACTTGTTGCCCGCAGATCGTCACCGACAGCCGTTCTGGGTCCCCGGTGACCACCAGGACGCAACACGTCCGAGGCGCCCGCGACTTGTTGCCCGCAGATCGTCACCGACAGCCGTTCTAGGCGCCCGGTGACCACCAGGACGCAACACGTCCGTGGCACCCGCGACTTGTTGCCCGCAGATCGTCACCGACAGCCGTTCTGGGTCCCCGGTGACCACCAGGACGCAACACGTCCGTGGGACCCGATCGCGCCCTTCGGATGGTGCCCCTCAGGCGAGGAGCTTCCGAAGCCGTCGGTCGAGGATCTGGACGGCCGGACCGAACACGGCGTAGGCCTCGTTGGTGGTCTGGCCGTTCGCGTAGCGGTAGTAGATCTGCTGGGCGATGACGGCGAGGCGGAAGACGCCGTAGGCCTGGTAGAACAGCGCCTGCCGCGCGCTGACCTCGACCCCCATCCGCTCGCAGTAGCCGGCGATCATCTGCTCGCGCGTCAGCATTCCTGGGAGGTGGGTCGGCACCCGACGGAAGGCCTGATGGTCCTCGTCGTCGTTGGCCTGCACCCAGTACGCAAGGGCCGCGCCGAGGTCCATGAGGGGATCGCCGACCGTGGCCATCTCCCAGTCGAAGATGCCCACGATCCGGGTCGGGTCCTCGGGGGCGAGCACGAGGTTGTCGAGCTTGTAGTCGTTGTGGATCACGCCGCTGCGCACGTCGGCGGGCTGGTGCTCGTCGAGCCAGGCCATGGCGTGCTCGAGGTCGGGCTGACCGGTGGTGCGCGCCCTGCGGTAGCGGGCCGACCAGCCCTCGACCTGGCGACGGACGTAGCCCTCGCCCTTGCCGAGGGTGTCCAGTCCGCACGCCGCGGCATCGACGGAGTGCAGCTCCACGAGGACGTCGAGCATGGACTCGCACAGCCGACCGGCCTGGTCGGGCGACAGCTCCACCGGCATCTCGCGTCGCGGCACCGTGCCGACGAGTCGCTCCATCACGTAGAAGTCGGCACCCATAACCTCGGGCGAGTCACAGAACGCGACCATCGTTGCCACATAAGGAAATACGGGACCGAGCGCCGACTGGATGCGGTGCTCGCGACCCATGTCGTGGGCGCCCCTGGCCTTGGTGCCGCTAGGGCCTCGACGGAGCACGAGGTCGAGGTCGGGGAACCGCAGCAGGTACGTCAGGTTGGACGCACCCCCGGAGAACTGGAGAACCTCCGGCCGCCCAGCCAGCCCCGCGGCATACCGGGGGTCTGTGTGGGTGCGCAGCCACGCGGCCGCCGCGTCGACGTCGAAGGCGTCCTCGGAGCGCACCGGCCTTGCGCCGGCCACGGCACTCACCGGTGCTTGCCCAGCTCGATCCGACCGACGACGCTGCGGTGCACCTCGTCGGGGCCGTCGGCGAGGCGCAGCGAGCGCGCCCCCACCCAGGCCGCGGCCAGCGGGAAGTCCGTGGTCATGCCCCCGCCGCCGTGCAGCTGGACGGCGAGGTCGATCACGTCGAGCGCCATGGCGGGCACCTCGACCTTGATCTCGCTGACGGCCGACAACGCCTCCGTCGACAGGCCCTGGTCGAGCAGCCAGGCGGCGTGCATGACCAGCAGCCGCGAGCGGTTGATGGCGATGCGGGCGTCCGCGATGCGTTCGAGGTTGCCGCCGAGCCTGGCGATCGGCTTGCCGAACGCGGTGCGCGACAGGGCTCGCTGGCAGGCCAGCTCGAGGGATCGCTCGGCCAGGCCGATGGTCCGCATGCAGTGGTGCACGCGGCCCGGTCCGAGGCGTCCCTGAGCGATCTCGTAGGCACGGCCAGGCCCGAGCAGGATGTTGCCCGCCGGGACGCGGACGTCGGTGAAGGACACCTCGCCGTGACCCAGCGGCTCGTCGTAGTAGCCCATCGTCGAGAGCATCCGCTCGACCCTGACGCCGGGGGCGTCGCGCGGCACGAGGACCATGGTGTGGCGCGAATGGCGGTCGGCGTCCGGGTCGGACAGCCCCATGAAGACAAGGATCTTGCACTCGGGGTTGCCCACCCCCGTGGAGAACCACTTGCGCCCGTTGACGACGACCTCGTCACCCTCGATCACAGCGGTGGCAGCCATGTTGGTCGCGTCGGAGGAGGCGACGTCCGGCTCGGTCATGCAGAACGCGCTGCGGATCCGCGCGTCGAGCAACGGCTCCAGCCATTCGCGCTGCTGGTCGGGCGAGCCGTACCGCAGCAGCACCTCCATGTTGCCGGTGTCGGGGGCGTTGCTGTTGAAGACGAGTGGCGCCAGGGCCGAGCGGCCCATCACCTCGGCCACGGGGGCGTAGTCGACGTTGGACAGTCCTTCGCCGCCGTCGGTGCCGAAGTCGGCGGCATACCGTCCCGCATGCTCCTTGGGCAGGAACAGGTTCCACAGTCCCTGGGCCCGTGCCTTGGCCTGGAGCTCCTTGACCACTGGCAGCGGCGCCCACGGGTCGCCGCCGCTCTCACGGCGGCGCTGGATCTCGGCGTGCACGTCGGCCTCGACGGGCTCGACCTCCGTGTCGACGAACGCCCGGACGCGGTCGCGCAGGTCGGTGGCACGCGGTGACAGGGAGAAGTCCATGCGCTCGACCCTAGCCTCGGGTGCTCAGCGACCGTGGAAGGTCGGCCGTCGCTTGGCCGCAGCCGCTGCGATCCCCTCGTGCAGGTCCTCGGTGGCGAGCGTGACCGCCTGGGCCAGCGCTTCCCACTGGAGCGCGTCGTCGAAGCTCGCGTGCCCGCCGTCGCGCAGGGCCTGCAACGTCAGCCGCGTGGCAACCGGCGCAGCGCCGGCGACCCGCTCGGCTGCCGCGATCGCTGCCGGCAGCACCTCGTCGGTCGGCAGTGCCTGCGACACCATGCCCAGCCCGACGGCTTCGGTGCCCGTGACCAGGCGACCGGTGAGCAGCAGGTCGCGGGCCACCGCATGCCCGGCGATGTTGGGCAGCGACCACGTCGTCGCCATGCCCGGGTGCAGCCCCAGGGAGGTGAACGGCACGCCCAGGCTCGCGTCCGCGGCGGCATACCGGATGTCGCAGGCGAGCGCGACGGCGCAACCCGCACCGATCGCGGCGCCGTTCACGGCCGCGATCGTGGGCACCTCGAGGTCGCGGATCGAGAGCCACGACCGGTAGAAGGTGAGCATGCGCGTCCGCAGCTCGCTGACCGACGCGTCAGGGTCCTTGACGATCCACGACAGGTCACCACCGCCGCTGAAGGCGGGGGCCGCGCCGGTCACCACCACCGCCGCGAGCGCCTCATCCGTGCGCAGCAGCCCCATCAACCTCACCCATGACCCCGTCATGGCGGTACTCATCGAGTTCCGACGTTCCGGCAGGTTCAACGTCACCACCGCGATTCGCCGGCCCGAGGCCTCTCGCAGCTCGGCCCGCAGGTCCTCGAGCTCGGTCTCCCACCACGGCTGTGCGCTCATGGGGCGAAGACTAGGGGTGGGCCCTGAGCACGACGCACAGGCCCCCCTTGCGCCATTTTGTGCTCAGCATGGTCTAAGTTGGCCGAAGTCCGACGGCGCACCGTGTGCCGTGAACAAGAGGAGACATGGCGATGGCTGAAGAGACCTACAAGGGCGAGTTCTACTGCGTGAAGTGCAAGGAGAAGCGCGAGGCCGAGGGCCGTGTCGTGGAGACGAACGGCCGTCGCATGGCCAAGGGCGTCTGCCCCGTGTGCGGCACCAACCTGAACCGCATTCTCGGCAAGGCCTGACACCAGCACCACCCAGGCTTTCCATCGCGAGGGGCGGGCCCGACTTCGGTCGGGTCCGCCCCTCGCGGCGTTCCCGGCTGAGACGTCCAGCCCTGCTCCGCACGTCGGGCAGCCCTGTGGATGACCGGCAGACGGCCCCGGCGGCTGTGCGAGATTGGGCCGCGTGACCGGACGACCCCTCCTCAAGACCCTGTGGCCTGTCTTGCGGCGGGGCGGCGGATGCGTGCAGTTCGGCACGGACCCGGACCACGCGGTCGTCCTCGACGGGCTGCGCGAGGACGAGGTGTCCGCCCTCGAGTCACTCGACGGGACTCGCGAGGTGCCTGCGGCGCTGCGCTCGCCGGCAGGGCAGGACCTGCTCGACCTGCTCCTCGGGCACGGGCTGGTCGTCGAGGCCGGTGACCCGATCTCGTTGCCGCCACCGGTCCGTGCCCTGCTCGCCCACGACGCCCAGGCGCTGCTGCGCACGGCCACGCCACCACTGCAGGGGTATGCCGCGCTGGCCAGGCGCCGCGCCGCCCACCTGTTCGTCGTGGGTCGCGGAGAGCTCCCGGCAGCGGTCGCTGCCGAGCTGCGCCACGCCGGAGTGGGGACCGTGCGACAAGGTTTCGAGGTGGCCGACGACTGGGAGCAGTCGCTCGCCGAGCGGAACGGCCTGGCGGGGCCCGCGCTCGTCGTCCTCGTCGGCAGCTGCGCCCTCGACCCGGCGGCCGCGGGACCGTGGCGAGACCGCGGCATACCCGTCGTGCCCGTGGTGCTGCATGGCCTGGAGGCCGTGGTGGGGCCGGTCGTCGTGCCGCACGGGCCCTGCCTGCGGTGCCTGGACCTCGCCCGCGCGGACCGCGACCCCGGGTGGCCGGCCCTGCTCGGCCAGCTCCTTCCTGCCCGGGTCGGTGCCGGCACCGAGGTCAGCGGCGAGACCACCCTCGTCGGGCTGGCCACGTCGATGACCGCGATGGTGGCCCTCGCGGTGCTCGACGGACAGGTGCTCCCGCTGGGGCGTTCCCTGGAGGTCTCGCTGCCGTGGCCACGGGTGCGACAGCGGCAGTGGGAGGTGCACCCGCGGTGCGGCTGCGGGGCCGGATCCGACACGTCTGGGCGACCCGCCCACGTCGACACCCGCGCACAGGCGAGAATGGCCGGGTGAACGAACTCCCCCGCCGCGCCGTCACCCGCACGGCCCGCCTGGCAAGCCTGCCCCTCGGGTTCGCCGGGCGCACCGCCATGGGGTTCGGCAAGCGGGTCGGGGGCAAGCCCGCCGAGGCCGTCGCCGCCGAGCTCCAGGCGCGCACGGCCGAGCAGCTGTTCAAGGTGCTCGGCGAGCTCAAGGGCGGGGCGATGAAGTTCGGGCAGGCGATGTCGGTCATGGAGGCGGCGCTGCCCGAGGAGATGGCCGGGCCCTACCGCGCGACCCTGACCAAGCTGCAGGAGGCGGCACCCCCGCTGCCCGCAGCCACCGTCCACAAGGTGCTCGCCGAGGAGCTGGGGCCGCGCTGGCGGACGGCGAAGTTCCAGTCCTTCGAGGACACGCCCTCAGCCGCCGCCTCGATCGGTCAGGTGCACAAGGCGGTCTGGCGGGACGGCCGCGAGGTCGCCGTCAAGATCCAGTACCCCGGGGCCGGCAAGGCTCTGCTGTCCGACCTCAACCAGCTCGCCCGCGTGGCTCGCCTCGCCGGGGGCTGGATCCCCGGCATGGACATCAAACCCATCACCGACGAGCTCAAGTCGCGGATGAGCGAGGAGCTCGACTACAACCTCGAGGCGGCCAACCAGCGCACCTTCGCCAAGGCGTTCCGCGGCGACCCCCACTTCGCGGTGCCCGACGTCCTGGTCAACAGCGAGCACGTCATCGTCTCGGAGTGGATGGATGGCACCCCGCTGTCCCGGATCGTGGCGTCAGGCACCCCGGAGGAGCGCAATGCCGCCTCCGCGCGCTACATGGCGTTCCTCCTGGTGGGACCGGCGCGCGCGGGGCTGCTGCACGCCGACCCGCACCCGGGCAACTTCCGGTTGCTGGACGACGGGCGGCTCGGCGTCATCGACTACGGCGCGGTCAACCGGCTGCCCGCAGGCCTGCCCCCGGCGATGGGTTCGCTCGTGGGCGCGGCCCTGCGGTCGGAGGCAGCGGAGCTGGAGAAGGGCCTGCGGTCCGAGGGGTTCATCAAGCCGTCGATGTCGCTGGACGCCGAGGCCCTGCTCGAGTACCTCCAGCCGTTCATCGAGCCCCTGACGCACGCGGAGTTCACCTTCAGCCGGCCCTGGCTGCGAGGGGTCGCGGCGCACGTCAACGACATCCGGCGGCCCGAGTTCCTCGTCGGGATGAAGCTCAACCTGCCGCCGTCCTACCTGCTGATCCACCGGGTCTGGCTGGGCGGGATCGGTGTGCTGTGCCAGCTCGGGGGGACCGTGCCGGCCCGCCAGATCGTGGTCGACCACATGCCCGGTATGCAGCTGCGCCACCTCCCCCCGCCCGTCTCCTGACGCTGCGACCCCTCTGCCACTTGTTGCCGGCAGATCGTCACGGACCGCCTGTTTGGGGGGCTCCGTGACCACCAGGMGGCAACACGYCCCRCCCCTCCCCGACGTGTTGCCGGCAGATCGTCACGGACCGCCTGTTTGGGGGGCTCCGTGACCACCAGGAGGCAACACGTCGCGCGCCGATCGGCTCTGAGGGCAACGCGGTTCACCACCAGGCGGAGTCGAGCTTGCCCTCGATGCTGCGCAGGTGCTCGCGACTGCAACGGTCGCAGGTCCAGGTGTCCCTGCCGTTCTCGACGCCGCGGGTCCAGGTGATCGCGGCCAGCGACGCGTCAGGCGCCACCGTGCCGCAGGTCGCGCAGACCGGTGGCTGCAGGGTCGGTCCCGCGGACTCGGCCACGGCTACTACTTCTTCGTGACGGTGGCGGCTTTGGCCTTGGCCGCTGCCTTGGCGGCCTGCTTGAACTCGCGCACCTTGGCCAGGGACGACGCGTCGACGACGTCGGCCACCGACCGGTAGGAGCCGTCCTCGGCGTACGGGCCGATCGCCTCCTGCCAGCCCGCCGGTCGCACGTCGAGCTGCTTGGCCACCAGTGCCGCAAAGATGCGGGCCTTCTGGTCGCCGAAACCGGGCAGCGCCTTGAGCCGGTCCAGCAGGTCGCGGGCATCCTTTGCGTCGGTCCAGATCGTCTCGGCGCGGCCGTCGTACTGGTCGCGCACGACGGTCGCCAGCTGCTGGACACGCCCCGCCATCGACCGGCCGTAGCGGTGGATGGCAGGCGGCGTCGCGCACAGGTCGGCGAAGGCCTCGGCCTCGGCCGCTGCGATCGCATCGGGCGCCAGCGTGCCGAACCGGTCGAGGATCTTCCACGGCCCCCGGAACGCGTGCTCCATCGGGTACTGCTGGTCGAGCAGCATGCCGATCAGCAGGGCGAAGGGGTCGTTGCTCAGCACCTCGTCAGCGGCCTCGTCCTGGGCGATCCGGATCTGCGTAGCCATGCGCGCCAGCCTAACTGGGCGATGCTCAGAGGAGATAGACGAAGCCGGGGCCCTCGTCCCGATAGGGGATGCCGAGCGCGTCCAGCGCGGGTTTCCACGAACCGGTGACGCTCTGGTCAGCCCCTTCGAACCCATGGTCGGCCGTCAACAGGAAGGTCACCTCAGCGAGTACCCCCAAGGACTCCAGGTGGTCGAGGAACGCCACCAGCCGGGCATCGCTCTGCCGCAACGAGTCGCGCGCCATCTGCGAGCGCGGGCCGCCCGCGTGGTGCCCTGCGTCGGTCACGACGTGCGCCCACCAGGTCAGGGTCGGCGCCCCTTCGGCGTCCTCCCAGAGCTGGAGCATCTGTTGCAGCCCCATGTCGTCGACCTGCACCCCCCAGCGGAAGTAGGCGTCCTCGAGGTCCTCGGCGCGCTGCACGAACGGCGAAGCATCCGGGTCCGGAAGGAGGTCGCCCATGCCGTTCGTCGCCGCCTCGAACCCGCCCGCCGCCCGCAACAACGCCATCGTGCCGTAGTCGGCTCCCCGGTCGATCGCCTCGTCCACACTCGCCGTTCGCGGCGAGTCCCCTTGCTGCACATGGTCGTTCACCATCTCGAACACCGTGCGCACACCCGGGCGCAGCCACTCTGCACTGCGGTGCCAGGTCTCGGCATTGTTCGGCACGACCTGCTCGTCCAACGCTCGGTCGTAGTAGACGTTCCCCAGCACGCCGTGCCGCCCCGGTCCGACTCCGGTCAGGATCGACGTGTGGTTGGTGAGGGTCACGCTGGGGAACTCCGCCACCGCACCGCCCCGCAGTGCCAGTCCGCGAGACACAAGTCTGGCCACCCCGGGCAAGTCGCCGGCCTGGGCGAGCTGCAGCAGGTCGCCGCAGTGCGCACCGTCCCACAGGATCCCCACGACCCTGCGCCGCTGCCCTGCGGGCAGTGGTTCGAGGTATGCCGTGAGCGGCCGACCGTCCAGTGCCTCACCTCGGCCGTCGCGCAGGTCCGCCTCCGGCACCCCGGACATCACGGCCAGGGTCGGGGCCACGTCGACCAGCCGGGCGTGGTCGTCGACGAGACCGAGTCGTGCGACGCCTGGTCCGGACATGACCAACGGCGCTCGTGACTGGATCACGTCGAGCGAACCGTGCTCGCCGAGGTGGCCGCCCTCGTCGGGGAAGTAGTGCCTCGGTGAGTGCACGATCGCGACGTCGGGACTGCGGTCAGCGTCGCCGAACAACGACAGGATCCGTTGCGCGGCATACGGGTAGGCGTTGTCGGTGGACACCCGCGGACCGGCGGCCGCGATCTCCGCGTCGTAGGGCAGGAACGCCATCGGGTCCTCGCTCGCCACGGGATCGAGGCCCGCCAGCACCTCGTGGCTGCCGTCCTCGTGCAACCGCACCACTCCCAGGTGGTTGGCGGCGTGGGCGACCCCCTCGTCCACCCAGAGAACGAGGTCGACCACGGCGGACAGTTCGGGGGCGGTCAGCGCCGTGACGACGGCTTCGCGGGACATGCCCGGACGATAACGAGTCGAGAGTGCACGACACGCTGACGACGCGGGCCGGCCGTCAGCGTGTCGTGCACTCTCGACGGCCCCCGGACATGAAGAACCCGCCGGGACGACCTCCAGAGCGGAAGGTCCCGGCGGGTTCGGGCACGGGGGTCACCGGGCCAGCATGCGAGGCAGGGCGAGCAGCATGTCGTGCTGCGCCTGCGCCTCGAGCCGGCGCTGGTACTCCCGTTGACGGCGCTTTCGATGAGCGCGCGCCAGGTCGGCGTACAAGGCCTGGAACATGGTGAAGCTCCTGGTGGGTGAGAACTGGAAATGGGTGATGTGGTCGGCACCGTGCGTCGTGGACGACATCAGGCGGCGACCGGGTTCTTCCGCGGCCGGCCCCGCGGCCGCTTGCGTGCGACGACAGCTCCCTGGACGAAGAGCTCACCGCCCCACACGCCCCACGGCTCCGACCGCTCGAGGGCACCCGCAAGGCAGGCGGCCAGGGCCGGACACGTGTGGCACAGCGCCTTGGCGAACTCGACGTCGGCCGGGCTCTCGGCGAACCACATCTCGGCGTCGTTGTCTCGACACGGGATGCCGGCGCCAACGCTCGCGGCCTGCTCGTTCAGGTCGTGGAGTGCGCTCAGATGCATCGGGTGTCACCTCCCTCTCGTCGTCCCGCCACGGTGGTGGCGAGTTCTGGTTCCGTCTGGCCGGCTGGTCCCCGGTGGGGGGCCGACCCGTTCTCTTCGGTGTCGAACTTCATCTGGTGGTGCTTCTTCCTGCTTGCGGTGGTGCGGAAGAAATCTGTGCTGCTGCCTGACCGGCTGGGCGACCAGCCGTCGGGACAAACAGAAAGGCCGCGGATCCCGGATATCGGGTTCCGCGGCCTTGGAGAGGGCCTGCTGGCTGGTGGCCTAGACAGGTGGTTCTCCGAAGGGACGGAACTCGAGATCCTTGGTGGTGGCGCCGAAGCTGCCGACGTAGAACGTCGGAACCGGGGCATCGGTGATCACACGGGCGGCGACGGGCGCGGGCACAGTGGTCCCCTGGACCCATCCACGGTTGCCTGCGAGGAGGACACGGCCGACCTCGGGGCACACGGAACGGACGCGGGACATGTGAGTCGCGTCGATCGTCATCGTGATGTTCTCCATTGGGACCTTCCCTCCTTCGGCTGCTCGTGGACGCCGGCGCATCGCGCGCGACCCCCTGGGCTGGTGTGTTCATCCAGAGTAGGGGACGCCCTGCGGCGGCAGCAACGCATTTAACGAGATTTCCCGCAAAGAATTGGTGAACGAACGCCTAGTCGTCGGAATCCGTTGCGGTAGAACGACTTTCGAGCACGGATTCGACGTCTTCGCCACCGATGAGGGCCAGCACCTGCGCGCCGTAGAGTCCGAGCTTGCGGGCGCCGACACCCGAGATCTGGGTCAGCTCCCCCTCGGAGGTGGGCTCGCGCTCCGCGATCGCCGTGAGCGTGGCGTCAGTGAAGACGACGTATGCCGGCACGCTGGTCTCGCGCGCGACGGCCAGTCGCCAGGCACGCAGGCGCTCGAACGTCTCCTCGGAGTAGGTCGGTGGGCAGGTGTCACACCGGCCGGTCTTGCGCTGTGCGGCCGTCGTCAGCTCCGTGCCGCACGTGCGGCAGTGCACTGGGAGGGCGGCCTTGAGCTGCTTGCCCCGGCCTCCCCTGCCGGACCCGCCCGACCCGGACCCGCCGACCTTTCCGGAGCCCTTGGGGGTCGACCGGGCGCCGTCGCCGAGGATGCTCGCCGCGCCGTCGAGGAACCGGGACGGGCGGCGGCTTGCCCGGGCCCCCGGCGTCCGCGCGCCCGACCAGGACAGCCGCAGCTCGCGCCGGGCACGGGTCACCCCGACGTAGGTGAGGCGCCGCTCCTCCTCGATCGCCTCGGGGGTCTCGGCCATCATGATCGGCAGGTAGCCGTCGGAGACTCCCGCGAGGAAGACGACGTCCCACTCCAGCCCCTTCGCCGCGTGCAGGGAGGCCAGCGTGACGCCCTGGACAGCCGGCGCGTGCTGGGCAGAGGCGCGCTCGTCGAGCTCACGCACGAAGTCGGGCAGGCGGGCTTCGGGCGTCGCCACCACCAGGTCGTCGGACAGGGCGGCGAGCGCACTCAGGGACTCCCACCGCTCGCGGCCGGCGCCACCCGAAGCCGGCGCCTCCCGGGTCCAGCCAGCCCCGAGCAGCACGTCGCGGACCAGCTCGGGCAGCGGCTTCGACGCGTCGTCCGAGCGGGCCGCCCCGCGCAGCAGCAGGATCGCGTCGCGGACCTCCCTGCGCGAGAAGAACCGTTCCCCTCCCCGGACGAGGTAGGGGATCTCCTGCTCGGCCAGCGCTGACTCGAACGCCTCGGACTGCCCGTTGGTGCGAAAGAGCACGGCGATCTCGGCCGGGGACACTCCGTCGGCCACCCGCTTGGCGATCTCGCCGGCCACCGCCGCCGCCTCGGCCGGGTCGTCCGGATGGGAGCTCAGCACCGGTGTCGGGCCGTCGGCGCCCTGGGCCTGCAGCTGCACGGCGTTGCTCCGCATCGAGCCCGACGGCCCACGCACGACGAGGTTGGCCAGCCCCACGATCTGGGGGGTCGACCGGTAGTTGCGGACCAGTCGGACCACCTGGGCCTTGGGGTGCCGGGCCTGGAAGCCCAGCAGGTGCGCCGGGCTCGCCCCGGTGAAGGAGTAGATCGTCTGTGCCGGGTCGCCCACGACGCACAGGTCGTCGCGCTGTCCCACCCACAGGTCGAGGAGCCGTTGCTGCAGCGCGTTGACGTCCTGGTACTCGTCCACCACGAAGTGGCGGTACTGCGAGCGCACCGCACGGGCGATGTCCTCGCGCTCCGCGAGGATCCCGACCGTCAGCAGGAGCACGTCCTCGAAGTCGATCACGCCGCGCTGGGTCTTCACCTGCTCGTACGCCTCGAGCACCCGCGCCATCGCGGTCGCGTCCAGACCGGGAGGCTCGCGGCGCGCGGCCCGCGCCCCCGCGGCATACGTCTCCGGGGTGAGCATCGAGACCTTGGCCCACTCCACCTCGGCGGCGAGGTCGCGGATGGCGGTGCGGTCTCGGGCGAGGTCGAGCCGCAGCGACGCGGCGGCCTGGGCCACTGCCGCGGCCTTCTGGCTCATCACCTCGGGAGCTGCGCCGCCGATCGCCTGCGGCCAGAAGTAGTGCAGCTGCCGCAGGGCGGCCGCGTGGAAGGTGCGTGCCTGCACGCCGGCGACGCCGAGCGTCCGAAGACGGGTGCGCATCTCACCGGCTGCGCGCGCGGTGAAGGTCACCGCCAGCACGCGCTGGCCCTGGTAGGCGCCGGAGTGCACGCCGTAGGCGATGCGGTGGGTGATCGCCCGCGTCTTGCCCGTGCCGGCACCGGCCAGCACCACCATGGGCCCCAGGGGGTGCGCGGCCACCTCGCGCTGCTCGGGGTCGAGAGCGTCGAGGATGTCGTCTGCGGAGGCGTGCACGGGTATGCCGCGGGGCTGGATAGGCATCGGCGCGATCCTGTCATGGGCGACCGACGCCCGTCGTCACTGGATCAGGCCGTAGACCCGGGTCACGCGCAGCCGCAGGATCCGCCGGTGGTCCTGCACCATCGCGCGCCGGTAGTCGTCCCAGTCCGAGTGCTCCTCTCCCCGGATCGTGCGGAACAGCTCGACCAGCTCCTCCACGGTCTCGTCGTCCCGCGCCCTCGCCACGGGCGAGAACTCGACGTCACCCTCGAGCACGGCATACGACCAGCCGTCGGGTGAGGTGACCAGGAGCGAACCCCTCGGGTCGCGCAGCAGGTTGGCCACCTTGGCCCGGCCGTCGACCACGGACACCCGAACGGTGGGGTCGGTGGGGCTGGTGAGGTCAGCAGGGCTGGTGGGGCTAGTGGGGTGGGCCTGGTGCAGGGCGAAGTTGACCATCGAGAGCTGGGGCCGGCCGTCCCGCTTGAGGGCGGCGAGGGTGCCCAGGTTGCGCCCCGCAGCCAGGGCGAGCAGGGCGGGGTCGTGCGCGGAAGTCTGCGGCATGGGACATCATGGTCACAGAGATCACACTCCGGCACGGAAGGTCAGCGGCCCGGTCGGTGTTGACCAACGCGTAGACCCCCGGTCCGTACGACCGCCCCCACCTGCGACCCCACCTTCGAAAGAGACGACGCGACGCATGAGCGCCACCGCCCTGAAGTCCCCTGCCCCCGGCTCCGTGACGATGTTCAGCACGTCCTGGTGCGGGTACTGCAACCGCCTCAAGGCCCAGATGGGTCGCGAGGGCATTGCCTTCACCGAGGTGAACATCGAGGACGTGCCGGAGGCCGTGAAGTTCGTGATGGACGCCAACGACGGCAACCAGACGGTCCCCACGCTGCTCTTCCCGGACGGCTCCTCGGCAACCAACCCCTCGATCCACGAGGTCAAGAAGAAGCTCGCGTCCTGACGCGCTGAGCCCCCCGGACACCCCTCAGCCGGGTGTCACGTCCTCGAGGTCGTGGCCCAGCCAACGCTCGATGATCCGGCGGGCGATCGACAACCGGGTCGACGCGCTGACGTGACCCGCGGCCAGGATCTCGCGGTACTCGTCCCGGGTGAACCACCGGGCCTCGGCGATCTCGGACTCCTGCAGCCGCAGCTCGCTGGAGGCCGCGCGCGCGGTGAACCCCACCATGATCGAGTTCGGGAACGGCCACGGCTGGTCCCCCAGGTACTCGACGTCGCTGACCACCAGGCCGACCTCCTCGTACACCTCTCGCGCGACCGCCGCGGCCAGGCTCTCGCCCGGCTCGAGGAAGCCCGCCAGCACCGAGAACCGCCCTGTCCCCCAGCCCGCGCCCCGGGCCAGCAGGATCCGGTCGCGGTCGTCGATGACGGACATGATGACCGCGACATCGGTCCGCGGGTAGTGCTCGCTGCCGTCCCGCTCGCACCGGCGCAGCCACCCTCCCTGGACAGGCGCGGTCGGGGCGCCGCAGCGCGGACAGTGGGTGTGGGTGGCGTGCCAGTTCGCCAGCGCCAGCGCGGTGGCGAAGATCGTCGCGTCGCGGTCGGACAGGTCCGCGCCGACCTGACGCAGCGAGCGCCAGTGGTCGCCCTCACCCTCCGGCACCTCACCCTCCGCAGGGACCGGCTCCGCCACCGCGAGGTATGCCGTGCCCTCGCCGTCCTGCCCCAGGTAGAGGACCAGCGCGGCCGAGTCGGACGCGATGGGAGGTCGCAGCAGCAGTGCCGGATCGTCCGAGGCCGCGTCACCCGAGCCGACCACGGAGGTGACCACGGGGACCTTGTCGCCGCGGACCACGAGCACCCGGGTGGCGGGCTGGGCCAGCAGCTGTGGCACGAGGTCCGGATCAGCCCGGCGCTCCGCGTGACGGTCCAGGCCGGGACGGGCGAGCGAGACATTCGCGAGAGTTTCGGTCAGGAGGCCCACGCCTCCACCCTAGGCGCGCCCGCACGGCATACGGTGACGGTGTGGACCGCAGCCCCCTCTTCCTCGCCGCTCTCGCGAGTGCTGCCGTGCCGGGCCTCGACCCCGCGAGCGTCGAGGCCCTCCCGGGTGCGCACGAGCACCCCGAGCGCGCCAACAGCTACGACGTGGCGTTCGTGCAGGACACCCAGCACCGACGGTGGGTCGTGCGCGTTCCGCGCAGCCAGGCGGCCGCCGCCCAGATGGAGTCGACCTTCGGGCTGCTGGCCCTGCTGGCGCGACGGCTGCCGTTCAGCGTGCCGACGCCCAAGGGTTTCGCCGCGCTGAAGGAGGGCGGTCGGGCCGCGATCTACCCCTACCTGCCGGGGCAGAACATCGACTTCTCCCAGCTGTCGGGCGGTCCCGGGCTCGCCGCCGAGCTCGGGCGGGCCATCGCGGCCCTGCACAACGCTGACCACGGGCTGTTCGACGAAGCCGGGCTCCCGGCCTACGACGCCGACACCTACCGCACTCGGCGACTCAGCGAGCTGGACCGGGCGGCGGCCACCGGACACGTGCCGACGGGGCTCCTGGCGCGCTGGGAGAAGCTGCTGGAGGACGTCACCCTGTGGCGGTTCGCGCCGACCCCGACCCACGGGGACCTCACCGGCGACCAGGTGCTGGTGGTCTTCGACGACGAGGACGACGCCTCGACCGGCCGGGTCAAGGCGCTCACCGGCTGGGAGGACGCCAAGGTCGCGGATCCCGCGGACGACTTCTTCGCACTGGTCACCCAGGCGTCGCCGAGGGCCATGGAGACGTTGATGGAGGCCTATGCCCACGCCCGCGCCGAACGCCCTGACGTCCACCTGTTGACCCGGGCCCGGCTGTGCGCCCAGATGCGGACCCTGTCACAGCTCATGTCCGCCGTGACCGGAGGCGACCGGTTGGAGGTCGAGCGCCACGCCTCGGCGCTGCGCCGACTGGACGCGCGGGTGCATGCCGAGGAAGAGGAAGCCAACGACTACCGGCGCGCGGGTCTGACGCCTGCTCGGCCCAAGAGCCCGGTGCTCGTGCCGCCGACGGTCGTCGACGACGAGGACGACGAAGAGGACGACGTCGAGGTGATGTTCGGCCGGACCGCTGACCCTGACCCGGGCCCTGGAGACGGCGAGGACAGCCGCGACAGCGACGACGAAGCGCTGGCGGCGCCGGACGAGGAGGACAGCGATCTCGAGGACGACGGGTCGCCCCAGCTCGGGCTGGCCGAGAACGACGTCACGGCGGAGATCGACGTGTCCGAGCTGCGCGCTCCCGAGCCGATCGAGGGCGAGGACCCCGGACCGGAGTTCGAGCCCGGCTACAGCCCGCGGTCCTCGCAGCGCGGCCCAGTCGGGCACGCCGACTCCTAGTCGGGCACGCCCGCCAGCAGCTGTGCCAGGGCGTCGGCGTCGGGCAGGTCCGGCCAGACGGTCTCGCCCGTGGCGGCGTAGTAGAACGCCGCATCGACGGAGTCCAGCTCGAGGCCGCGAAGGCGCGCAAAGGCGACGCGGTAGGCCGCGAGCTGAAGGGCACGTGCCGCCCCGGAACCACCCCGCGGCGTGGCACCGGTCTTCCAGTCGACGATGGTGAAGCCACCGCTCGGCCGGGGGAAGACCGCGTCGATGCGGCCCCGGACCGCGATCCCGTCGATGACCGTTTCGACCGCGATCTCGATCTCGGCCGGGGTGCGGTGTGCCCAGTCGCTGGCGAGGAACCGCTCCTTCATCAGGGGAAGGTCGTCATCATCACCGGGGTCGTCGTCGGCGCTGCCGGGCAGGTCGAGGATGTCGACCATCGCGGCTTGGGCGAAGTGCTGCTCCACCCAGGCGTGGAAGGCCGTCCCGCGGCGAGCGGCCAGCGCCGGGGGTTCGGGCATGGGGCGTCGCAGGGCCGACGCGAAGCGGGCAGGATCCTGGGCCAGTGCCACCACGGCCGACGCGGAGAGGTGCCGCGGCATGAGGACGGTGACGTCGCCACGGTGGGCCAGCCGGCGGCGTTCTTCGAGCAGGAGGTCGAGCTCCTCGAGCACCGGCAGCGCGGCGCCGGGCATCGGCAGGATCCCTTGCTCGGCGGCCTCACCGGGTTGGCTCGACCCCTCGGCGTGCGCCTGTACGGCGGACCGGACGGCAGCCGCACCGGTCGCCAGGGCGGCACGGCGCTGGGCGAGCGGGTCGGCCGGCCACTGGACGGACACCGCCTCGGCCGCCGACGGGTTCACCGCCTCGTCGGGCAGCGCGGGGTCAGGAAGGTCGACCCACGCCAGGCGCTCGACGGGCAGGACCTGCTCGGCCGCCACGACCTCGGTGAGGAACCGCGAAGTGACCTTGGGGGTCTTGCCGTCGGTCCAGACCGGCGCCGTCAGCAGCATGTCTGACCGGGCCCGGGTGAAGGCGACGTAGGCCAGCCGACGTTCCTCGTCGACACCGTGGTCTCCCCCGGCGCGCAGGAAGTCCTCGACCCGCGTGTCCATGTCCTTCCAGTCCGAGGCTGCCTGCCAGTCGAGCAGGGGGAGCCCGTCACGGTCGCCACGCAGGGCGTAGGGGATGCCGCCGTCGGACAACCCACCGATCCACCCGCGCTGCTTGGGCGGCGACATCCGCCACTGCTCGCCGTCGGAGCGACTGGCCGCCGAGGACAGCGCCGGGAACGAGCCCTCCACGAGCCCGGGGACAGCGACTGCGTCCCACTCCAGGCCCTTCGCCGCGTGCACCGTCAGGATCTGGACCGCGTCGGAGGAGGCCTCGATGTAGCCCTTGTCGAGCCCTCGCTCCTCCTTGAGGGCGGCGGCCAGCCAGGCGAGGAACCCGCCGAGATTGGGTCGGTCAGCGCTGACGGTGAAGGTCGCTGCGACGTCGGCGAAGGCGTCGAGGTGGGCGCGAGCGGCGGCCGGCGTGTAGCCCTCTCGAGCCAGCACCTCGATGTCGAGTCCCAGGGCGCGTTCCGCCTCTCCCACGAGATCGGCCAGCGGCAGGGCCGACAGGGACCGAAGCCGGCGGATCGCCTGCTGCAGCCCGCGCAGCCGACCCAGCCCCACCTCGCTGACGCCCTTGCCGTCCCAGCTGGTCCAGCCCGGACGGGGCGGGTCGTCGACGGCCTCGACGATGCTGACCCGGTCGGAGCTGTCGGGCGCCTGGTCACGGGTCGTGCGAGCGGCTGGCCCCGCCACCGCCCCTTCGGCGTCGTCGTCCTGTGGCGCGTCGCGGTCGTCGACACCCAGCCTCAGGTCCTGCTGGTGACGGGCCCACGCCATCAGCCCGTCCAGGTCGGCCGCCCCCAGACGACACAGAGGGCCGGTGAGCAGCCGCATGAGCTGGTCCCCCCGACTCGGGTCGTTGACGACGTGCAGCAGGGCGGTGATGTCCTCGACCTCGGGGGTGAGCAGCAGCCCGCCGAGGCCGACGACCTCGTGGGGGATCCCCCGGGAGTCGAGCGCGTCGATCAGGGCAGCGAACTGGGACCGCTTGCGGCACAACACCGCGGACGACGTGGCCCCGGCCGCTCGACGGTCCTGCAGCCACGTGGCAACCAGGGCAGCCTCGTCGCCCGCCGTCTCGACACGGGCAGCCACCACCCGTCCGGGCCCTGCGCCCGCACGCGAGACGAGCTCGTCGACGGGGACCTTGGACCCCGCCCGCAGGGGACCGGCCACCGCGTTGGCCACCCGGAGCACCCCCACGTCGTTGCGCCAGCTGGTCGCCAGGGGCAGGACCGGAGCCAGCCCGCCGTCGGGGCCGAACGCGCTGCGGAACTCGCTCAGGGTGGTCGCGCTGGCCCCTCGCCAGCCGTAGATCGACTGGTGCGGGTCGCCCACGGCGGTCACCGGCGACGGCTCCCCCGGCGCGACGAACAGCGACCGCAGCAGCTCGAGCTGGGCGGCCGAGGTGTCCTGGAACTCGTCGAGCAGGACAGCGCCGAAGCGCTGCCGCTCGATGGCGCCGATGTCGGGGAAGGTCATGGCCAGTCGGGCGGCCAGCGCCATCTGGTCGGCGAAGTCCATCGCGTCACGAGTGCGCTTGAGCGCGAGGTAGCGCTCGACCATCGGCAGCACGCCGGCCCGCGCCCGCAGCTGCTCGCGCATCTTCTTGACCTCGCCGGGCAGGTCCTTGCCACGTGCCCCGGCGTGCGGGGGCAGCGCGGCCAGTGCATCGAGGACCCGGTCGAGGTATGCCGCGACGTCACCGACGCCGACCAGGTGTTCGGCCATCTCGCCGGCCAGGTCGACGACCGCTGCCGTCACGGTGGACTCGGCGAACTGCACGTCGTCCATCGGCCCGTCGTAGGCGGCGACGACCTCGGACGCGTACTGCCACGCGGCGGCCTCGGACAGCAACCGTGACTCGGACTCGTAGCCCAGCCGCAGCGCGTGCTCGCGCACCAGCCGCCCTGCATAGGAGTGGTAGGTCGACACGGTCGGCGTCCCGCCCAGGACCTCGGCCCCCGTCTCGGCGTCGTCGGTGCGAGGGTGCCACACGTCTCGCTGCTGGAGCAGCCGCAGGCGGGCGCCGATGCGCTCGGACAGCTCGGTCGCGGCCTTGCGGGTGAAGGTGAGGCCGAGTACCTGGTCGGGCTCGACGAAGCCGTTGGCGACCAGCCACACGACGCGGCCGGTCATCGTCTCGGTCTTGCCCGACCCGGCTCCGGCCACGACGAGCAGCGGCGACATCGGCGCCTCGATCACCTCGACCTGCTGAGCCGTGGGCTCAGGTTGGCCGAGAGCATGGGCAATCTCCTTGGCGGACAACAGATCTCGCCCCATCGGCACCTGCGCTGCCAGGTCCTGCGCTGCCAGGTCCTGCGTTGTCGGGTTGTGCGCCATCAGAGCACCCGTCCCTCGGGCTGCGCCGGGCAGGAGGCCCTGAGCTGGCACAGCTTGCACCAGTCCCCGACCGTCGCCTTGAAGGTCGAGCCGGCCATCCCCTCGGCCGTCGACGTCACGAGGTCGGCGGCCCACTGCGGATCCGCGTCGTCGCGGAGCGGGCCCTGCGTCTGCAGGGTCGTCTTGACCAACGCGGCCTTGCCGACCTGGAGCAGGGCGGCGCCGGCAGACCGGTCGCCCAGCCCGCCGAACGCGCCGCTCTCGACGCCGAGCTGGTAGGCACCGAGCTGCGGGTGACGCGCGAGCTCCTCGGCGCGGGGCTTGCTGCTGCCCGTCTTGTAGTCCACGACGCGCAGCGCCGTGCCGTCCGGCGTCCTCTCGATGCGGTCGACCTTGCCGCTGAGGACGGCCCTGCCGAGGACGACCTTCATGTCGATCTCGGCACCGAGCCGCACCCAGCCACCCGCTCGCGCCTCGTCGAAGTAGGTCGCCAGCCTGCGGACCATGCCGTGCGCCTCCAGGCGCTTGCGGTCGGCGACCCAGCCGGCCGGCATACCCAGGCGGCCCCAGCGGGCATCCACCTCGGCGACCAGGGTGTCGGCATCGACGTCACCCAGCTCGGCGGCGATGTCGTGGACGAGCGTGCCGATGTCGGCGGCGCCGACGGACGGCCCGTCCCCGCCGACGGAGCCGAGCAGCCAGCGCAGCCCGCAGTTGCCGAACGACTCGACCTTGCTCGGCGAGACCCTGACCTCCTCGTCGTCGGACCGCAGTGGACGGTCGTCGGACACCTCGCGCAGCGCCCACCACTGGCCGGGGTCGGCCCCCGGCACACCCTCGCGGGTGAGCCGGGACAGCGCGGCCACCGCAGTGGCGCGCACCGCAGGGTCCTCCGAGACGAGCTGGCGGCGCAGCTCACCCACAAGGGTGGGCAGGGTCATCGTGCGTGCGACCTCGGCGAACCGTCGATCTCCTTGAATGGCAATGGTTTCCGGGTCGACGACGTCGAGGTAGACCGAGGGCTGCTCGTCGTCGGACCGCACCGCGGTCACGATGACGCGATCGCTCGCCCGGGTGAGCGCGACGAGGAACGACCTCGTCTCGTCGTAGCGGACGGCCGCCTGCGCCGCCCGGAACGTCGTCGCCCGCCCCGCCACCACGTCGACCAGGTGCTCCGAACCCAGCAGCGAACCCCGCAGCCGCAGGTCTGGCCAGACGCCTTCCTGCACCCCCGCCACGACCACGAGGTGCCACTGACGCCCGGCAGCCGCCTGGGGTGTCGTGACGGTGACGGACTCGCCCACCGGAGACCGGGCGACCAGGGTGTCGCCCGGGATGTCCTGGCTGCCGATGTGCGTGAGGAACTCCTCGGGTCCGGCCTGCGGAAGCCGGTCGACGAACTTCGCCGCTGCGTCGAACAGCCCCACGACGGCGTCGAGGTCACGGTCCGCCCGCGCAGCGCCCGCACCACCGCCGAGGGCGGTCGCCTGCCACTCGGCTCCGAGCCCGGTCGCGGCCCACATCGCCCAGAGCACCGACTCCGCGCTGACGCCGGCCTCCCAGCGCCAGACCGCGCCGTCCCCCTCGCCCTCCAGGACGCCCGGCGCCGCCTTGATCCCGGCGGCGATCGTCGCGGCGACCCGCCGAGCAGGGTTGGCCTCCGGCCCGAGCTCGATCAGGGCACCGGGCATGACGAGGGCTTCGGCGAGCAGCTCGTCACTCGTGCGCCCCCCGCCGTTCTCGAGCTCGAACCTGCGCAGTGCCCGGCGGAGCCGTCGCAGCCCGACCGCGTCGGCACCACCGATGGGGGACAAGAGGGTGTCGACGGCTACCTCGGGGTGGAGCGCCTCGGTGGCACCGCGGGCCAGGTCGAGGACCACGTCGAGCAGCGCCAGCAACGGCCGGACTGCCACCTCGTCGCGCACGGGCAGGTCGGTGGCCGTCCCGGCGACGGGCACCCCTGCCGCCATCAGCACCCGGCGCAGAGTCGCGGTGCGCCCCTGGCCGCGGACGATGACGGCCATCTCCGACCACGGGATGCCGAACCTCAGGTGCGACTCGCGCAGCTCGGCGGCGACGTAGCTGGCCTCCTGGCTCACGGCGCGCAGCAACCGCACGTCGACCTGGCCACCGGGACGCCCCGCAGCGGCGCCGCGCTGGAGGCCACCCCCGAGGGCGCCGATCTTGGGGGCAACCCTGGCCGCCGCGTCGACGACCGCCTGCGGGAGCCGGTATGCCGTGGGCAGCACCAGCGTGCGGGGCCCACCCGAGCGTGCGTCGAACCCGGTCGCACCCACCGTGTGCTCCGCTGTCGCGGCCAGCTGCGTCCAGCCGTCGCTGAGGTGGCGCGGGTCCGCCCCGCGGAAGGTCTGCACCGCAGCGTCGGGGTCGCCGAGCAGGATCAGGTCGAGGCCCGGGGTCGCCATGGTGCGCAGCAGGCGGGCTGCGGCCGACGTGAGCTCCTGGGCGTCGTCGACCACCACCAGGCGCAGCCCGTCGACGAGCCGCGCCCGGGCCGCCGGGTCCTCCTCGAGCAGGTCAGCCGCGGCCCCGAGGATCCACGCCGGGTCGTAGGCACCCGGTGCGGACAGCGCGGTGACCTCGTCGTACTCGGCCAGCACCTCCGCCGCGGCGACCCACTCCGGCCGGTCGTGCTCGCGCCCGAGCCGGACGAGGTCGGCCGGCTCGAGGTCGTGCTCGACCGCGCGCATCAGCAGGTCGCGCAGCTCACCCCTGAAGCCGCGGGTGCCCAACGCCAGGTGGACCCGCTCGGGCCACGCCGGGCCGGTGCCCTCCTCCACGTGGCCGGCCAGCAGCTCGCGCAGGATGACGTCCTGCTCGGGTCCGCTCAGCAACCGGGGCGTGGGATCCCCTCGCAAGGCGGCCGCCTGGCGCAGGATGCCGAAACCGAGGGCCTGGTGCGTCCTGGCGAGCGGCTCCGTCGACGTGCCGCCGAGCCGGGCCGTCACCCGCTCGCGCAGGCTGCCGGCCGCGACCCGCGAGGACGTGAGGATGAGGCACTGGTCGGGCGTCGCCTCACCCGACTCGACCCGGGCGACGACGGCCTCGATCGCCGTGGTCGTCTTGCCCGTGCCCGGACCTCCGAGCACGCGCAGCACACCACCGCGGTGAGCCAGGGCAGCCAGCTGGACGTCGTCGAGCGGGGGCGCCTCGGCCACCACGCTCGGAGCGCGGCGCAAGGTCAGCATCCGCTCATCCCACCATCCGCGACCGACAGTCGACCGGCCGCCACGCCCTGCGGAGCTCAGGAGACCGGCGGCGGGACAGGGACCTTCGCCTCCAGCCACCGGGCCCGCGCCAGGTCGACCCGTCGCCCCTCGACCTGACCGCGGACGAGAGGGGTGCCCTCCTCGCGGTAGTGCGCCAGCGCCTCGGCCTCGAGGCCTTGCGGAAAGTAGCCGCCGGACCGGATCACCCGCCACCAGGGCACGTCCGAGCCGTATCTCGCCATGACGGTTCCGACACCGCGGGGGCCGCCACGCCCGAGCAGCTCCGCGATGTCGCCGTACGTCATCACCTTGCCCTCGGGAATCGTGTCCACCACCTCGAGCACGTCGTCGGCGAAGTCGCTCGGGGCACCACCGACCCGCCCTGGCTGCGTGACCATCCCAGTCTCTTCAGTAGACCGGCAGGCTCGGGTCGACGTCCTTCACCCAGGCCAGCACGCCCCCGGTCAGGTTGGCGACGTCGCCACGGCCCCTCGCGGCGAGCAGCCCGGCAGCCTCCGCTGACCGCACCCCGGACTTGCACATGACCACGACCGGTATGCCGGGTGGCAGCTCGTCGGCGGCCGTCCCGTCGCGGAACCGGTCGAGGTGCAGGGCCCGGGCGCCGGGGATCGACACGACCGCACGCTCCCCCGGTTCGCGGACGTCGACCAGCTCGAAGTCCCGGTCCCCGCTGTCCCGCTCCGCCAGCATGGCGGCCAGCTCCGTCGCCGACACCTCGGCGAACGCGGCAGCCGGCGCGCGGCTGCCATCGCCCTCAGCCTGGACGGACCCGGACACGGAAGCACCCGGCATACCGCAGAACTGCTCGTAGTCCACGAGCGAGGTCACGGTCGGCGACCCGCCGCACACGGGGCAGTCGGGGTCGGCGCGGACGGTGAGCGAGTCCCAGGTCTGGCGAAGGGCATCGTGCACCAGCAGGCGTCCCACGAGCGGATCACCTTGTCCCACAATGAGTTTCACTGCCTCGGCCACCTGGACGGACCCGATCGCCGCGCACAGCACGCCGAGCACACCGCCCGTCGCGCAGGAGGGAACGGCATCGGGCGGCGGGGGCTCGGGGAACACGCAGCGGTAACAGGGGCCCCGGCCGGCGAACCAGACCGACACCTGGCCGTCGAAGCGGTAGATCGAACCCCACACGTGCGGCATACCGAGCAAGACGCACGCGTCGTTGACGAGGTAGCGGGTCGGGAAGTTGTCGGCCCCGTCGAGGACGACGTCGTAGTCGGCCAGGATCTCGAGCGCGTTCTCGGAGGTGAGCCGCACGTCGTGGCGGACGACGGTGACGAGCGGGTTGATGGCCGCCACCGTCTCGGCCGCGGACTCGGTCTTGGGACGACCGACGTCGGCGACCCCGTGCACGACCTGCCGCTGGAGGTTGGAGGCGTCCACGACGTCGTCGTCGACCACCCCGATGGTGCCCACTCCAGCGGCCGCGAGGTACATCAGCGCGGGCGACCCGAGGCCCCCGGCACCGACGACCAGCACGCGGGCGTTGGCCAGCCTTCGCTGACCCTCCAGGCCGACCTCGGGGAGCAGGATGTGGCGGGCGTAGCGGGCCTTCTGCTCGGTCGTCAGCTCCGGTCCGGGCGCAACCAGCGGTGGGATGGCCATGTGATGCAGGTTACCCACCCGTACGATGTTCACGACACCGCAGTCAGGCCGCACCACCGCCGAACGCTGCACCATCGAACAGAAGGTCCCCATGTCCCTTCGAGCAGTTCCAGGCACCGACAACGCCCGGGGCCAACGCCTCCCACGCTCCGCCCGCCGCGCCCAGCTCCTCGAAGCGGCCCAGGCCGCCTTCGTGGAGTCCGGCTACCACGCGGCCGCGATGGACGACATCGCCGATCGCGCCGGCGTCTCCAAGCCGGTGCTCTACCAGCACTTCCCCGGCAAGCTCGAGCTCTACCTCGCCCTGCTCGACAAGCACAGCGAGGCGCTCGAACAGCTCGTCCGCGAGGCCCTCGCCTCCACCCAGGACAACCGGGAACGGGTCTACGCCACCATCGCGGCCTACTTCGACTTCGTCTCCCGTGACGGGGCGGCCTTCCGGCTGATCTTCGAGTCCGACCTCACGAACGAGTCCGCGGTCCGCAACCGCCTCGACGCCGTCGGCCTGGTCTGCGCCGAAGCCGTGGCCGAGGTCATCGCCGAGGACACCGGGCTGACCGACGAGGACGCCTCGCTGCTGGGTATGGCGCTCACCGGGATCGCGCAGGTCAGCGCCCGCCACTGGCTCGCCCAGGGGTCCGACGTCCCCAAGGAGGAGGCCGCCCTCCTCATGGGTGCGCTCGCCTGGCGAGGCCTCGGGTCGTTCCCCAAGGTGGGCGGGGAAGGTTCCTGACACACCGCTCGTTAGCCTTGTCGAGAGTTCCGCACGCGCTCGTATGCCGCGTGCCCACCCAACCCTGAAGGGAACCACCGTGGAGGTCCGCATCGGCGTCCAGAACGTCTCGCGCGAGGTCGTCTTCGAGTCGACCGAGAACGCAGCCGACATCGCTGCCGCCGTGAGCAAGTCGCTCGAGAAGGGCACCGTCCTCACACTCGTCGACGACAAGGGGCGCCAGCTCCTCGTCCCGGCCGCGGTCCTCGGCTACGTCCAGATCGGCGAGTCCGACAAGCGCGGCGTCGGCTTCGGCGTCTGACCCTCCCCTGGCAGGCCCCTCTCGCGGCCCTGACCTGCACCGATACCGGGCAGATCGTGTCCGCACCGTGACGCAACACGCCGTTGGAGTATGTGCGGTTTGGCGCGATTCATGGTGGGGTAATGACGCAATGCGATCGGTCAGCCGCTCGCTCACACGAAAGTGAGGCAGCACATGGAGATCATCGGTGTCATCATCGCGGGTGCCATCATCGGCGCCCTCGCCAAGCTAGTCATGCCGGGTCGCCAGGCCGGCGGGATCATCGTCACGATCGTCCTCGGCATCATCGGCGTCATCATCGGTTACTACCTCGCAGCGGCGCTGGGGGTCGAGGCCACCAAGGGCGTCGACTGGCTCCGCTGGATCATCAGCATCATCGTCGCGGTGGTGCTCATCGCCATCTACGGTGCGGTCACCGGGCGAAGGAACACCACGGTCTGAGACCACCCGCCTCACCCGAAAGGGCCCGGACCGCAACGGACCGGGCCCTTTCGCATGCCCGCCCTCAGGCGGCGAGGCCGAGACGACCCATCCGGCGGGTGTGCTCGTCAGTGAGGCGGGCGAACATCCGGCCGAGCTCGGCCAGGTCGGCGCTCGGGCGATCGGGACCGCCGATGCCACCCACCATGAGCGAGGCCAAGGCGTCGCGCTCGACGGCCACCTGCTGGGCCTGGGAGAGCGCCTCCCCCACGAGCCTGCGGCCCCACAGCGCCAGGCGCCCGGCGATCTTGGGATCCGCCTTGATCGCCTCGCGCACCACCTTGACGACGAACTCGGCCTGCCCCACGTCCTCCATGGCCGAGTGCACCAGCGCCTGCGTCGAGGGGTCGACGTACGCGGCGATCTCGCGGTAGAAGTCGGTGGCGATGCCGTCGCCGACATAGGCCTTGACCAGGCCCTCGTGCCAGCTGCTCGGCTTGGTGCGCTCGTGGAACGCGTCGATCGGGGCGATGAACGGCGCCATCGCGACCTCGGGGTCGATCCCCATCTCGTCCAGTCGGGCGACGAGGATCTCGTAGTGCCGGAACTCGGCCACCGCCAGCCCGGCCACGGCAGCCTTGAGCGGCTGGGTCGGCGACAACTCGCTGTCCCCGGCAAGTCGGGTGAACGCAGTGAGCTCGCCGTACGCAAGCACTCCGAGGAGGTCGGCGACTGCGTCGCGGTACTGCGGATCGGCCAGCCAGTCGTCCTTGGTCATGCCCGTCACCCTAACGTCGGGGCCCTCGGTGACCCTCGCCGATGCGGGGATGTCGGGGCCGCACCGCTAGACTCAGGTGGTCAAAGGTGCCCGGTCGGCACGAATCAGCCGCGGACACGGTCCGCGCTACCCATGACGAAGACCTCCGATCGGCCCGCTGTGCGAGCGCCACCCCGACTGTGGGGGCGCCCCCGATCGAGAGAACTCCATGACTGAGACCACCTCGGGCACCCACGCGCCCGACGCCGAGCTGTCCGATGCCACCACGCCGGACACCACCGCCGACGCTCCCGTCGCCGCACCGGCCGACCCGACGTTCGCCGACTTCGACGTCCACCCCGACATCGTCGCCTCGCTGGGCGACGCCGGCATCGTGACGCCCTTCCCCATCCAGGCGATGACCCTCCCGGTCGCGCTCAGTGGGCACGACATCATCGGCCAGGCCAAGACCGGCACGGGCAAGACCCTCGGCTTCGGCGTCCCGATGCTCAACCGCACCGTCGCTCGCGGCGACGCGGCCTGGGACACCTTCCCGCACGCCGGCAAGCCGCAGGCCCTCGCCGTCGCCCCGACGCGCGAGCTCGCCGTCCAGGTCGCCGCAGACCTCGAGCGCGCCGGCAAGCGGCGCGGCATCCGCGTGCTCACCGTCTACGGCGGCCGCGCCTACGAACCCCAGATCGAGGCGCTGAAGAACGGCGTCGAGATCGTGGTCGGCACGCCCGGTCGCCTCATCGACCTGGCCAAGCAGGGCCACCTCGACCTCTCGCAGACCAAGTCGGTCGTGCTCGACGAGGCCGACGAGATGCTCGACCTCGGGTTCCTCCCCGACGTGGAGAAGCTGCTCGCGATGACCTCGCCGGCCCGTCAGACGATGCTCTTCTCGGCGACCATGCCCGGCGCCGTCGTCGCCCTCGCCCGTCGCTACATGCGTCAGCCGACGCACATCCGCGCGATGGGTGACGACCAGGAGAACGCCCACACGGTCAAGGCCGTCGAGCAGTTCGTCTACCGCGCCCACGCGATGGACAAGGTCGAGATGCTGGCCCGCATGCTCCAGGCCGACGGCCGAGGCCTGACCATCATCTTCAGCCGCACCAAGCGCACGGCCGCCAAGGTGGCCGACGACCTCACCGAGCGCGGGTTCGCCGCCGCGGCCATCCACGGTGACCTCGGTCAGGGCGCGCGCGAGCAGGCCCTGCGCGCGTTCCGCAACGGCAAGGTCGACATCCTCGTCGCCACCGACGTCGCGGCCCGCGGCATCGACGTCGACAACGTCACCCACGTCATCAACTACCAGTGCCCCGAGGACGAGAAGACCTACCTGCACCGCATCGGTCGCACCGCCCGCGCCGGCAACACCGGCATCGCGGTGACCTTCGTCGACTGGGACGACCTGCCGCGCTGGGGCATGATCAACAAGACCCTCGACCTCGGCATCCCCGAGCCCGAGGAGACCTACTCCTCCTCCGACCACTTCTACGAGCAGCTCGACATCCCGCGCACGGCCAAGGGCCGCCTGCCCAGGGCCGCGCAGAAGCTCGCGGGCCTGGGCGCCGAGGTGCTCGAGGACCTCGGCGAGACGGGCAAGTCCGGTGGGCGTCGCCCCGGCGCCGGCCCGAGCCGCGACGGTGGCGGCCGTGGCCGTGGCCGTGACGGCGGCAGCCGCGACGGCGCTGGCCGTGGCGGTCGTGACGGCAACCGTGATGGCGGCGGCCGTGGTGGCGAACGTCGCGCGGAGAGCGCACCGGCCGAGGGCGGCGAGGCTGCGGCCAAGCCGCGCCGCAACCGCAACCGTCGCCGCACTCGTGGTGGCGCCGGCGCGGGCGAGGCCACCCAGGCCTGACGCCCCCACCCACTGACAGACCAGGTATGCCGCGCGGCGCCCGCCGCGCGGCATACCTGTGTGTCAGGCCGGGCGGTCGAGGCGCAGGATGTAGTGCAGCGGGTCGCCAGAGCTCGCCACGAGGCGACGTTGGCCGCCACGACCGACACGAGAACCGTTGGTGCGTCAGGGAACTCGTCGAACGACCGGGCGACGAACGCAGCGATCATCGCCGTGCCAAGCCCCTGGCCGTATGCCGCGGGGTCACCCAGCAGGTAGTCGATCGTCAGTGCGCCCTCGGGGACCGCGACGAGCGAGGAGAAGTCCGCGAGGTTCTCGGCGTAGTCACTGACCCGGGAACGCTGCACCAGCCCGACCGGTCGACCGTCCACGACGGCCAGCCAGTCCTGGTTCGGTTCCGTGCCGTCGACCGAGGGCCCGAAGTCACGCTCGACCGCGCCCCGCGACCACTCGTGGTTCCACCACCGGGCCACGGGCGGGGCGGCCAGCCACCGGGAGAGCAGCGCGAAGTCGGCGCGCGTCACGCGCCGGAACTCCACGGCATACCCGCTCATCGGTGGCTCGGCCGCGCCGAGGGCCTCAGGCGCCGATCGTCGCGGTGTCGATGACGAAGCGGTAGCGCACGTCGGAGCCGACGACGCGGTCGTAGGCCTCGTTGACCTGGTCGGCGCTGATCGTCTCGATCTCGGTCGCGATGCCGTGCTCGGCTGCGAAGTCGAGCATCTCCTGGGTCTGCGGGATGCCGCCGATGTTGGAGCCGGCGAGGACCTTGCTGCCGCCGAGGAGGGAGAACGCCTGGAACGTGCTCGGCTCGCTCGGCGCCCCGACGTTGACCATCGCACCGTTGGGTCGCAGCAGGGACAGGTACCGGTCGAACGGCAGGTCGGCGCTGACGGTGTTGAGAATCAGGTCGAACTGGCCGCGCAAGTCCTCGAAGGTCGCGTCGTCCTTGGTGGCCCGGTGCTCCACGGCGCCGAAGGCCTTGCTGTCAGCCTCCTTGGCGGTCGTCTGGCTGAGCACGGTGACCTCGGCCCCGAGGGCGGCGGCGAACTTCACGCCGAGGTGGCCCAGGCCGCCCAGGCCGACGACGGCGACCTTGGTGCCAGGGCCGGCCCCCCAGCGCTTCAGCGGGTTGTAGGTCGTGATGCCCGCACAGAGCAGCGGTGCGGCGACGTCGAGCTCGAGGGCGTCGGGGATGCGGACGGCGAACCGCTCGCTGACGACGACCTGCTGGCTGTAGCCGCCCATCGTCTCCTCGCCGTCGTAACCCTTGCCGTTGTAGGTCATGACGGCACCCGCGACGCAGAACTGCTCCTGGCCGTCCTTGCAGTACTCGCACTCGCCACAGGAGTCGACCATGCAGCCGACGCCGACGCGGTCACCCACCTTGTGGCGGGTCACCCCGTCACCCACGGCGGAGACGACCCCGGCGATCTCGTGGCCGGGAACCATGGGGAAGATGGCGCTCCCCCACTCCTCGCGGACCTGGTGGATGTCGCTGTGGCAGACGCCGGCAAAGGCGATGTCGATGGCGATGTCGTCGTCACGCAGCTCGCGGCGCTCGATCGTCGTCGACGTCAGCGGGGCGCCTGCGGAGGCGGTGGACAGTGCAGCGGTGCGGGACATGATGCTCCTCGGGGGTCGGGTTCAGTCACCGTCCAGTGACAAGTCGGCTCGGCGCATCGCTATTCCGCCGCCGCGGGCCGGATCGCCCAGTGGGCGCCGGGTCAGATCTTCTTCGCGAGCGCTGCGGCGACGTCCCGGTAGGCCTTGGCGCCCTTGGAGGTGCGGGAGGTGGCCAGGATCGACCGCCCGACGGCCGGCGCCTCCGCGAAGCGCACCGTCTTGGGGATCGGCGGGTCCAGCACCGGCAGGTCGTAGCGCTGACCGACGTCGGCGAGCACCTCGCGGGCGTGGTTGCTGCGACCGTCGAACAGGGTGGGCAGGATGCCCCACACCTCGAGGTCCTTGTTGAGGATCTTCTGCACGTCGGTCACCGTGTCGAGGAGCTGGCCGACGCCGCGGTGGCTGAGCATCTCGCAGGGCATCGGGATGATCAGGCCCTGGCTGGCGGTGAGGGCGTTGAGGGTCAGGACGCCCAGGCTCGGCGAACAGTCGAGCATGATCACGTCGTACTCGCTGCGCACCTCCTCCAGCACCGTCCGCAGGATGTACTCGCGGCCGGGGCGGGGCAGCAGCTGGGCCTCGGCGCCCGCGAGGTCGATGACGCTGGGCACCAGGTCGACGCCGTCATCACAGGTGACGCGCACGTCGGCGATGCTGGCCCGCCCGAGCAGCACCTCGTTGATCGAGCTCTCGACCTCGTCCGGGTCCACACCGAGGCTGAACGTCAGGCAGGCCTGGGCATCGAGGTCGACGAGCAGCACCCGCTTGCCCTGCTCGGCGAAGGCAGCACCGAGGGAGGCCACGGACGTCGTCTTCGCGACGCCGCCCTTCTGGTTGGCCACCGAGACGATGGTGGCCGGTTTCGCGGATGTCCTGGCCACCAGTGGCTGCCCTTCTGCTGTGATTGCCTCGAGAGTTGCGCGTGCCGGTGGCCAAGTCTGTCAGGTGCGGACCGCGGGCTGCTCCAGGGCCGCCCAGTCGGACTTCTCCGGACCGAAGGCCTGACCCGCGGGGCAGTGGGCGCGGAAGTCGCACCACTGGCAGAGGGGACCGACGTTGGCCGGGAAGCGGCCCGAGTCGATGCCGAACTCGGCGTAGTCCTCCTCGGCCCTGCGCGCGTCCTGCGCGATCGACTCGGCCTCGGCGATCTTGCGCCTGAGCGACTCACCGGTGTGCTCGTGGGTGGCGACGGCGCCGGTCGGGAGGTGGTGCAGCTCGACCCGGACGCACTTGCGTCGGAACATCTTCCACGCGGCAGCGGCATAGAGCGCCAGGGGCAACGACGTGCGGGCGTCGTCGTCGGTCGGCTCCGAGCGGCTGGTCTTGTAGTCGACGACCGCCAGCTCACCGCCACGGTCGTCGAGCCGGTCGATGCGGCCCTGAAGGGTGAACACCTCGGTCTTGAGGGAGACCGTGCGCTCGATGCCGAGCGGCTGGTGGGCCGGGTCGACCTCGTCGAGGTAGTCGACGACCTGCTGCTGGGCCCGCTCGCGCCACTCGCGCGACTGGTCGGCATCGCGGAAACCGAGGTCGATCCAGGACGTCCGGACGAGCTCGGCGCCCGCAGCCGGGGTGCGCTGCTCGGCCGGCAGGTCCCACCAGTCGCGGAGCGCGTTGTGCACAGCCACACCGAACGAGGTGTGCGCACGCTGCGGACGCGAGGCCGGCGCCGGACGGTCGAGGTACTGCATGCGGTAGCGCCGTGGGCAGTCGACCCACGCCAGCAGCTTGCTGGGGCTCGCCCGGAACAGGCGCCGCGGCATACCCCCGAACTCCTGCTGCACGAACTCCCCCACGCTCACCTCGCCCACGTTAGGGGGTGCCGCTGACAAAGGCTCGGATGCTGTCGGCCACCATCTGCACGGCGATCGCCGAGAGGAGCAGTCCGGCGATCCGGGTCACCAGCACGGTGCCGCTGTCCTTGAGCACCCGGTGCACCTGGCTGGCGAAGCGGAAGAAGAGCCAGACGACGAACATCGTGGCGACCAGTCCGGCTGCGACGGCGACGTAGTCGCTGACCGCGTCGGCCCGCTTGACCTGGAGCATCGTCGCGACGATCGCACCGGGACCGGCCAGCAGTGGGGTGCCGAGCGGCACGAGCGCGACGTTGACCCCGGCGTCGGCGTGCTGCTCCTGCTCAGACCCCGTCAGCAGCTGCAGGGCCACGAGCAGCAGGAGGAGCCCGCCGGCTCCCTGGAGGGCCGGCAGCGAGATGTGGAGGTAGGTGAGGATCTGCTGGCCGAACACGGCGAACAGGACGATCACGCCGAGCGCCACGAGCGAGGCGCGGCGGGCGGCTGCGACCTTCTGCTTCTGGGTCAGCGAACCCGTGAGCGCCAGGAAGATCGGGAGCGCGCCGGGCGGATCCATGATGACCAGCAGGGTCACGAAGACCGAGCCGAACGTCTGGAGGTTGATGATGTCGTTCACGTTCGTCCTGCCCTGACCACGTCGGTGCTGCTGGTTGCCTGCTGCTCGATCTGGGCGAGGACGTCGGCCGACGTCGTGTTCTCGCCGAGGCGGTTCTCCTTGCCCACGCCGTGGTAGTCGCTCGACCCGGTGACGAAGAGCCGCAGGCGCGCCGCGAGCTCCTCCGCGTGGCGCACCTCGCCCGGCCGGTGGTCGCGGTGGTACGCCTCGAGCCCCGCGAGCCCGGCCGCGCTCATCTCCTCGATGACCGCGTCGTCGACGGTCCAGCCGCGACCGTTGGCGAACGGGTGCGCCATCACCGGCACCCCGCCAGCCTCGCGGACGAGCTGCACCGCAAGCACCGGGTCGGGTGCGTAGTGCGAGGTGTAGTAGCGGCTGCCGTTGCGCAGGACGTCGGCGAACGCCTCGTCCCGGGTGCGCACGTAGCCGCTGGCCACCAGGGCGTCGGCGATGTGGGGACGCCCCATCGTCGTGCCCTCGCCCGCCTGCGCCCGCACCTCCTCGATCGTGACCGGTATGCCGTCGGCGGCCATCAGCTCGACCATCCGGTCGATCCGGGTCACCCTCGACTCCCGCGCCCGCTCCAGCTCGCGGAGCAGGCCCGGGGCCTGCGGGTCGACGAGGTAGCCGAGCAGGTGGACGCTGACGCCCCGGCGTGAGCAGGAGACCTCGACGCCACGCACCAGGTCCACGCCCACCTCGTGGGCGGCGGCCACGGCAGCCGGCCACCCGGCATACGTGTCGTGGTCGGTGAGGGCCACCACCTCGAGACCGGCGCGCGCCGCCTGGGCGACCACCACGTCGGAGGGTTCGGTGCCGTCGCTCGCGGTGGAGTGGGTGTGGAGGTCGATCGGCACGTGCCCAAGGGTAGGGCCCGGCAGGGATGCCTCGGGACAGCCGTCCCGGTCACTCCGCGACGGGGCGGAGCTCGACGGTCTCGCCGGGACCGGAGAACTTCTGCGCGACCTCCTCGGCCCGTTGCTGGGTGGGGACGTCGATCAGGAAGAAGCCGGCGAAGTGCTCGGTGGTCTCGGCGTAGGGACCGTCCGTGATCTTGCGGCGGCCGCCCGACCAGCGGAACAGCCTCGCGTCGTGGGGGCTGCCGAGGGCTTGGCCGCCCACGAGCTCGCCGCGATCGGACAGGTCCTCCAGCACCGCCTCGAAGTCGGACTGGAGGGCCGCGCGCTCCTCGGCCGACAACGCCTGGTGCTCGGGGATGAAGTCGCTGGTCGGGTGCCCCCAGGGCTGGGGGTTGGAGTGGATGAGGATGACGTACTTCATGGTTGCTGCTCCCTGGTCGGCGTGGGTTGGCCGTGCGGCCCTGTCACCACCCTGACGGGCGGGCGCTGGTCCTCTCGATCTTTGCGACGAAAACTTTCGCCCAGGCTCGACCACGCCGGCTGTGAGGGAACGCACGCGGCATACCGGTGTCCTTGTCCGGCTGCCATCGGCAAGATGGGCCCATGCAATTCGGACGCAGCTACGAGGAGTTCGAGGTCGGTGCGGTCTACAAGCACTGGCCCGGCAAGACGGTGACCGAGTACGACGACCACCTGTTCTGCCTGCTCACCATGAACCACCACCCCCTCCACCTCGACGCGAACTATGCGGAGAACACCACGCAGTTCAAGCGCAACGTGGTGGTGGGCAACTACATCTACTCGTTGCTGCTCGGCATGTCCGTGCCCGACGTCTCCGGCAAGGCCATCGCCAACCTCGAGATCGAGTCGCTGCGCCACGTCGCGCCGACGTTCCACGGTGACACGATCTACGGCCAGACCGAGGTGCTCGACAAGTGGGAGAGCACGTCCAAGGACGACCGCGGTGTCGTGTACGTCGAGACCAAGGGCTACAACCAGGACGGCACGCTCGTGTGCATCTTCCGCCGCAAGGTGATGGTGCCCAAGAACTCCTACCTGGAGGCGCGCGGCGGCGAACAGCCCGGTCGACCGACGCTCACCGAGCCCGAGCCCAAGGCCTGACCCCGCGCCACCTGACCCCGCGCCACCTGACCCGGCGCGGCACGGCTCACCACCGATTCCACGGATGGCGGCCACGGTCGACGTCGGCGACGCGGGCCAGGTCTTCGGTGAGGTCGGCCAACCTCCCTTCGGTGACGTCCTCGGCCACGACGTGGAGGGCGTCGTCGATCGCCCTCCGTGCGCACTCGTGCAGCCGACGACCTTCCTCGGTTGTCGACACCGTCACCGTCCGCTGATCGAGATAGCCGGTGGTCTTGTCGACCAAGCCCTGACCTGCAAGGTTTCCGACCGCCTGGCTGACCGACTGCGGCGCTATCTTGAGCCGGTCGGCGAGATTGGCGATGGGACGGGGGTTGGCCGCCAAGCCCAGGATGTCGAGCCCGGTCAGCGACACGTGCGACATGCCCTGGGCGTTCAACGTGCTGCGCACCAGCCCGTCGACCGCTCGCGACGCCAGGCGGAGGACGGACGGCAGGTCGACGACGGCTTCTTCCCTGGCCAGCGCCGCGGCCCGCTCTTCTGCCGCGAGCTCCCGGCGCTCAGCCCGCTCGTCCGCCTCGGACCAGAAGCCCTCGTTCTCGCTCACCGCGACAGTCTCTCTGCAGAACGTGAAACGAGCCTTCAGATATCCACAGGCTCGTTTCGCGTTCTGAATCGCCAACCGCCGCGCCCGCCGGTTTCCCGGCGCCAGGCGCGTGCCGGACCGGATCCAGAGGCGTGATCCCGAACACCCACGATCGGGTATGCCGGGCGGCTGGCAGAGCGCCGCACTAGGGTCGCGGCATGGCCGATTTCGTTGGCGCGGTTGACCAGGGGACGACGAGCACGCGATTCATGGTGTTCGACCATGACGGTGCCGAGGTCGGTCGGCACCAGCTCGAGCACGAGCAGGTCATGCCGCGGGCGGGCTGGGTCGAGCACAACCCGCTCGAGATCTGGGAGCGCACCCAGACCGTGATCGGTTCGACGCTGTCGCACCTCAACCTCCAGGCCGGCGACCTGTCCGCGCTCGGCATCACCAACCAGCGCGAAACCACCGTCGTGTGGAACCGCCGCACGGGACGGCCCCTGCACAACGCGATCGTCTGGCAGGACACGCGCACCGACCGGATCGCCCGCGCGCTCGACCAGTCCGGCCAGGGCGACGTGATTCGCGAACGCGCCGGCATCCCTCCCGCTGCCTACTTCTCGGCGGGCAAGGTCCAGTGGATCCTCGACAACGTCGACGGTGCCCGTGCGGTCGCCGAGAGCGGCGACGCGATCTTCGGCACGATCGACACCTGGCTGCTCTGGAACCTCACGGGGGGAACCGACGGGGGCGTGCACGTCACCGATGTGACCAACGCGAGCCGCACCATGCTGATGGACCTCAAGACCCTCGACTGGGACGACGAGCTGCTCGGCTTCTTCGGCATCCCGCACACGATGCTCCCGACGATCCGGCCCAGCTCCGACCCCGATTTCTACGGCCACACCCTCGCGAACGGCCCGCTCGGCGGCGAGGTCCCGCTCGCCGGCGACCTCGGAGACCAGCAGGCCGCGACCGTGGGCCAGGTCTGCTTCGCGCCCGGCGAGGGCAAGAACACCTACGGCACGGGCAACTTCATGATCCTCAACACCGGCGAGGAGATCGTCCGCAGCGAGTCGGGACTGCTGACCACGCTCTGCTACCAGCTGGGCGACGCCAAGCCGGTCTATGCGCTGGAGGGTTCCATCGCCGTCACCGGGTCGGCCGTCCAGTGGCTGCGCGACCAGCTCGGCATCATCTCTGGCGCGGCCGACATCGAGCGGCTCGCCAACCAGGTCAAGGACACCGGTGGCCTCTACTTCGTTCCCGCGTTCTCCGGCCTGTTCGCGCCCTACTGGCGTCCCGACGCCCGCGGCGCCATCGTCGGGATGAGTCGGTTCAACACCAACGCCCACCTGGCGCGGGCCACCCTCGAAGCCATCTGCTACCAGACCCGCGACGTCTCGGACGCGATGACCAAGGACTCCGGCGTCGAGCTCGAGGTGCTCAAGGTCGACGGCGGGGTCACGGCCAACAACCTCTGTATGCAGCTGCAGTCCGACATCCTCGGCGTCCCCGTGTCCCGGCCCGTGGTCGCGGAGACGACCGCGCTCGGTGCGGCCTACGCTGCAGGTCTGGCCACCGGCTTCTGGTCAGGCACCGACGAGCTCCGCGCCAACTGGCAGGAGTCCCAGCGGTGGTCACCGACCTGGTCGGACCAGCAGCGCGCCGACGGGTACGCCGGGTGGCGCAAAGCCGTGGAACGCACCCTGGACTGGGTGGATGTCGACGAGGGGTAGCACGATGGGACTGGCAGGCACGAACACCGCGCTCTCACCGCAGGGGCGCGAGCACGCCATCGACGTGCTCGGCAGTGGCGAGGAGCTCGACCTGCTCGTCATCGGCGCCGGCGTGGTCGGGAGCGGCACGGCCCTCGATGCCGTGACGCGGGGGCTGTCGACCGGCCTGATCGAGCAGCGCGACTTCGCCAGCGGCACCTCCTCACGGTCCAGCAAGCTGATCCATGGCGGTCTGCGCTACCTCGAGATGCTCGACTTCGCCCTCGTCAGGGAGGCCCTGCACGAGCGCGGCCTCCTGCTCACCCGCCTCGCGCCCCACCTCGTCCGTCCCGTCCCGTTCCTCTACCCGCTGACGCACCACGTGTGGGAGCGCGCCTACGTCGGATCCGGGATCGCGCTCTACGACGCCATGTCGATGAGCTCCGGCGGTGGCTCGGCCCTCCCCCACCACCGGCACCTCACGCGGCGCCAGGCGCTGCGACTGATGCCCAGCCTCAAGAGCAGCGCCCTCACGGGTGCGGTCCAGTACTACGACGCCCAGGTGGACGACGCCCGCCACACGATGGAGCTCGCACGTACCGCCGCCAGCTATGGAGCCCACATCGCGAACCGCGTTGCTGCCATTGGTTTCCTGCGTCAGGGCGAGCGCGTCACGGGCGTGCGCGCCATCGACAAGCTGACCGATCGCGAGTTCGAGATCAACGCCAAACAGATCGTCAACGCGACGGGGGTCTGGACCGACGACACCCAGGCGATGGTCGGCGAGCGGGGACAGTTCCACGTCCGGGCCTCCAAGGGCATCCACCTCGTGGTGCCCCGCGACCGCATCCACTCCTCCACCGGGCTGATCCTGCGCACCGAGAAGTCGGTGCTGTTCGTCATCCCCTGGGGCCGCCACTGGATCCTGGGCACCACCGACACCGACTGGGCCCTGGACAAGGCCCACCCCGCGGCCACGCGCGCTGACATCGACTACATCCTCGACCACGTGAACCGCGTGCTCGCGACGCCACTGACCCACGAGGACGTCGAGGGCGTCTACGCGGGCCTGCGACCACTCCTCGCCGGCGAGTCCGAGTCGACGAGCAAGCTCTCGCGCGAGCACGTCGTCACCCACAGCGCCCCGGGCTTGGTCGTCGTCGCCGGCGGCAAGTACACGACCTACCGCGTCATGGCCAAGGACGCCGTCGACGAGGCGGCCCAGGCCATCGCCGGCCGGATCGCCGACTCCACGACCGACACCATCCCCCTGCTCGGCGGCGTCGGCTACCAGGCCGCGTGGAACCAACGCCAGTCGCTGGCCCGTGCCTCTGGCCTGCACGTCGCGCGGGTCGAGCACCTGCTGCGTCGCTACGGCTCGCTCACCCAGGAGATCCTCGACCTCCTCGCCGAGCGACCCGAGCTCAAGGAGCCACTGGACGGTGCCGAGGACCACCTCAAGGCCGAGGTCGTCTACGCGGCCTCGCACGAGGGCGCCCTGCACCTCACCGACATCCTGACCCGGCGCACCCGCATCTCGATCGAGGCCTGGGACCGGGGCGTCTCCGCCGCGCCGGCCGCCGCGGCTCTCGTCGCTCCCGTCCTCGGCTGGGACGAGGCGCGCACGAAGGAGGAGGTCGACATCTACCTGGGCCGGGTCGCGGCCGAGCGAGTCAGCCAGACGATGCCCGACGACGCCTCGGCCGACGAGGCGCGTCGCAGCGGCCCCGACGGCACCCTCTGACCTTCAACACACATTGAACATCGCAGGTCAGCGGGTTACCGTGAGCCGTCCCGGGTCTCCCTGAGCCTTTCCAGCCCCATGAAGGAGCGTCCGCGTGTCCCCCTCGAGCATCCTGTGGTTGCGCCGGGACCTGCGTAGGGGCGATCTCCCGGCACTGGGCGCAGCCCACGAGGCCGCCCAGGACGCCGCCCCTGCCGCGGCGGGTGGTGGCGGGCAGGGCGAGGTGGCCGTCGTGTTCGTCCTCGACCCGGCCCTGTGGCGAGGCGCAGGAAACGCGCGCCGCGCCTGGCTGGCCGAGAGCATCACAGCGGTCGACGCGGCATACGAGGGGCGGCTCTGTGTGCGGGAGGGCAATCCCGCGACGGTGCTCCCGCAGCTGGCGCAGGAGGTCGGCGCCGGTTCCGTGCACGTCTCCCGCGAGACCACGCCCGCGGGTCAGCGCCGTGACCGCAAGGTCGCTGCCGCCCTCGCCGAGACGGGCGTCGACTGGGTCGAGACCGGTTCCCCGTATGCCGTGGGGCCGGGTTCGGTGGTCAACGCCGAGGGGGCGCCCTACAAGGTCTTCACGCCGTTCTCGCGCGCGTGGCGCGACCACGGGTGGCCCGCGCCGGCGATCGAGCCGAAGGGGCTGCGGTTGGCGCGGGTGCGCTCCGACCAGTCAGGGCTGAGCACCCTGCAGAAGGCGCGGGCGGCCGCGGACCTCCCGAGCCTGCCCGAGGCGGGGGCGGGCGCCGCGCTGCGACGGTGGGCGGACTTCCGCGACGGCGCCCTCGCCGACTACGCCACCGACCGTGACCGCGCGGACCTCGACGGGGTCTCGAGGCTGTCGCCCTACCTCAAGGTAGGGGCGGTCCACCCCCGCACGTTGCTGGCGGACCTGGCAGACGGGCGCCGTCACCTCGGCGACGGAGCCGAGCGGTTCGCCACCGAGCTGGCGTGGCGCGAGTTCTACGCGGACGTGCTGTGGCACCACCCGTCCTCGACGTGGCACGACCTGCGCACACCCCTGTCGGGGATGGACTACGACGAGGCGGGTGACGCGGTCGACGCGTGGCGCCAGGGACGCACCGGATACCCCGTCGTGGACGCGGCAATGCGCCAGCTGCTCCAGGAGGGCTGGATGCACAACCGGATGAGGATGGTCACCGCCAGCTTCCTCACCAAGGACCTCCACGTCTGGTGGCCGATCGGGGCGAGGCACTTCCTGGACCACCTCATCGACGGCGACATCGCGTCGAACAACCACGGCTGGCAGTGGGTGGCCGGCACGGGCACGGACGCCTCCCCGTACTTCCGCGTGTTCAACCCGGTGACGCAGGGTCTGCGCTTCGACCCCCACGGTGACTACGTCCGGCGCTACGTGCCCGAGCTCGCGCACCTCTCGGGCAAGGCCGCCCACGAGCCCTGGAAGAGCGCCGACGGCTTCGCCCGCGGTTATCCCGAGCGCATCGTCGACCATGCCGAGGAACGCCGCGAGGCACTGCGACGCTACGACGCGGCACGCGCATGACCGGCCCCGCGACCCCACACCCGGCTCAGGGACTCAACCCCGTCCGGGAGGTGCGTGACTTCATCCGGGCCGCGCTGGTGCAGCCGGTTGCCCGTGACCACACCGAGAGCGACCAGGCCTTCCGTCGCCGTCGCCTGGTCGCGTTGGTCACCCTCGTGGTCGGCGCCGTCGTCCTCGGTTTCGCACTGCGGATCCGGCCCGGCGACCCGCTGTTCTACGTCGCGACGCTCGGCCTCGCTGGCGTCTGGACCGCTGGTGCGCTCGTGTCCGGGCCCCTCCACCTGGGGCGAGCGCACACCCGCGCCGGAGGGGAGGACGCCCGGCCCATCGTCCAGTCCCTCGCCCTCGGGGCGCTGCTGCTCGTCCTGTTCCTGGCCGGCGCCGCGGTCGTCGCCCACGTCCCGGTCCTGCGCAACCCGGTGGAGCACCTGCTCGACCATGCACGCCTTGGGTCCCTGGCCCTCGTCACCCTGCTCACCGCGGTCAACGGCGTCGCCGAGGAGCTCTACTTCCGCGGCGCCCTCTACTCCGCCGTCGGACGGCGCCACGCGGTGGCGATCACCACGGTCGTCTACGCGCTGACCACGGCCGGGGCCGGCATACCGCTGCTCGTCCTCGCGGCCGCCCTCCTCGGCCTCGTCACCGCACTCCAGCGGCGGGTGACCGGCGGCATCCTCGGCCCGATGATCACGCACCTGACGTGGTCGCTGGGGATGCTCTTCCTCCTACCCGTCGTCCTGTCCACCGGAAGCTGATCCCATGACCTCCCCTGCACCCCGCACCGCCCTCGTCACCGGCGCCACCGGCTACATCGGCGGGGTGCTCGTCCCTGCCCTGCTCGACGCCGGCTGGTCGGTGCGGGTCCTGACCCGCAGCAGGGCGGGCCTCGAGCGCCATGGGTGGCGCGACGACGTGGAAGTGGTCGAAGGCGACGCGACCTCACCCGACGACCTGGCGCGGGCGCTCGACGGAGCCGAGGTGGCCTACTACCTGCTGCACTCGATGGACGGCCAAGGCAGCTTCGTCCAGCGCGACCGCACGATGGCCCAGGGATTCGCGGCGGCGGCGGCCGACGCCGGCACGGGCCGGATCGTCTACCTCAGCGGGCTGCACCCCCAGGGCGACCTGTCCGAGCACCTGGCCTCGCGCGTCGAGGTCGGCGAGATCTTCCTCGACGCACCCGTGCCGGCGGCGGTGCTGCAGGCCGGGGTCGTGCTCGGCGACGGCTCCGCGTCCTTCGACATGCTGCGTCACCTCACGGAACGACTGCCGGCGATGGTGGCCCCCCGGTGGGTCGACAACAACATCCAGCCGATCGCCGTCGACGACGTCGTCCACTACCTCGTGGGAGCAGCCGACCTGCCGTCCGAGACCAACCGGACGTTCGACATCGGCGGCCCGGAGGTCCTGACCTACGCCGAGATGATGCAGCGCTATGCCCTGGTCGCGGGCATCGGGCGCCGGCTCATCGTCTCGGTCCCGGTCCTCACTCCGCGGCTGGCCGGGCTGTGGGTCGGCCTCGTCACGCCGATCTCGGCCGGCATCGCACGCCCCCTCGTGGGCAGCCTGGTCCACGACGCGGTCTGCCACGAGGACGACGTGCAGTCGGCCATCGGCCCTCCGCCCGGCGGACAGACCGGCTACGACGCGGCCGTGCGCGCGGCCCTGCGCTCGGTGGACCCCCTGCGTTGGCGGCACACAGTCCGGCGCACGGCAGCCTCGGTCGGCGCCGCAGCACTCGTCCTGGGCACGACCGCCCTCACCACCCGCCGTGCCCGTCGCAACCACAGGAGCTCCTGATGCCCACCGTCCAGCGCACCGTCGCCACGTCCGCCACCCCCGCACAGGTCCTGCCCTACCTGCTCGACTTCGAGAACGCCGTCGAGTGGGACGCCGGCACGGTCAGGTGCGAGCTGCTCTCCGGTGACGGGTCACCGGGCACCGTCTGGCACAACGTGTCGAGGTTCGCCGGCCGGACCGTCGACCTCGACTACACCCTTGAGAGCGTCTCCGACCACGGGTTCGTCATCGTGGGGCGCAACGAGACCACGACCAGCCGCGACACCATCACGGTGGCGCCTGACGGCTCCGGGTCGTCGGTGGACTACCAGGCCGAGTTCTCCTTCACCGGGCTGGGCCGGTGGCTCTGGCCGGTGGCGATGCCGCTCCTCACCAAGCTCGGCAACGACACCGCCGGCACCCTGAAGTCGGCCCTGGACAGGCTGTAGGCCGCGATGCCCAGGCTCCGGAAGGTGTCACCCCAGTCGAGGGGGTGGACGCGGCGACGTGCCGGCAAGGGTTTCGTCTACCTGGACGAGAACGGCGAACGGCTGGGTGGCGCCGACGTGGAGCGGATCCGCTCCTTGGCCATCCCGCCGGCGTGGGAGAACGTCTGGATCTGCCCGCTGCCCCAAGGACACATCCAGGCAGTGGGCACCGACGTCGCGGGACGGCGGCAGTACCTCTACCACCCCGTGTGGCGGCTCAAGCAGGACCAGACCAAGTTCGACCGGGTGCTGGCCGCGGCGGCCAAGCTGCCCGCGGCCCGACGCCGGATCCTCAACGACCTCACGCTCGAGGGCATGCCCCGCCCCAGGGCAGCCGCCACCGCCGTCCGACTGCTCGACCTCGGCTACTTCCGCATCGGCAACGACGCCTACACCCAGGACAACGGCTCGTTCGGCCTCACCACGCTCGAGCGCCAGCACGTCCGCCGCCGGGGTGAGGTCATCGTCTTCACCTTCGTCGGCAAGTCGGGGATCGAGCACACCATCGAGATCGACGACGCCGCCGCCATCGCCGCACTCGACCGGATGCGCCGCCGCAAGTCGGCGAGCAAGCGGCTGCTGGCCTACCAGGACGCCCGGCGCTGGGCCGACCTCGACTCGACCGTGGTCAACGCCTACCTGGCCGACCTGCTCGGTGGTGAGCTGACGGCCAAGGACTTTCGCACGTGGCACGCCACCGTCCTCGCCGCCCTCGCCCTCGGCGCCAGCGACGAGCCGGGTGACACCAAGGCTTCGCGCAAGCGGGCCATCAAGGCCGCCGTCGACGAGGTCGCGGGCTACCTCGGCAACACCCCGACCATTGCGAAGAACTCCTACATCGACCCGCGCGTGCTCGACCGCTACGAGTCGGGCTCCACCGTCGACGTCGACCCGTCCCGCTACCGCACCCCCGAGCGCCGCCAGGCAGCGATCGAGAAGGCCGTGCTCACGCTCCTCTCCGACGCCTGAGCGGCGAGCGCCGACGCTCGCCGAGGCGCTTCGAAGCGCCGCCCGAGGTGCCGCGACCGGGCAGGCTGCGACGCGGCATACGCGCGTGGCACGATGGCGGGGTGAGCGAAGAGCAGAAGAACGCCGAGAACCGCGCCCGCCCCACCACCGACGAGTTCCGTGCGTTCGTCGCGGAGGACTGGGCGCCACGTCGCCCCGGCCCCAGCGCCCTGAGCGAGGCCGCGAGGTATGCCGCGGCGCGCCGTGACGCCGTCAGCGCGGCGTTCGCCGGCGACCGGCTGGTCATCCCCGCCGGTGGCCTCAAGGTGCGCAGCAACGACACCGACTACGTGTTCCGGCCGCACACCGCGTTCGCCCACCTCACCGGGCTCGGCGGCGACCGGGAACCCGACGCCGTGCTCGTCCTGGAGCCCCGCGACGACGGCACCCACGAGGCGATCCTGTACTTCCGCCCGCTCGCCGGCCGCGACACCGACGAGTTCTTCGCCGACACCCGCTACGGCGAGTTCTGGGTCGGCGCGCGACCGACCATCGAGGACATCGAGGTCGAGCTCGGGCTGACCGGACGCCACATCGACGAGCTCGCCGACGCGGTCGTCAAGGACTCGGGCGAGGTGACGGTGCGCCTGGTGCGCGACGCCGACCGCGACCTGACCCGTGAGCTCGACGCGGCCCGCACCGCCGAGGCGACCGAGCAGGACGATCTCACCGAGGCCGACGACGAGCTCGCCCACTTCCTCTCCCGCCTGCGCCTCACCAAGGACGAGTGGGAGGTCGAGGAGATGCGCAAGGCGGTCGAGGCGACCCACCACGGGTTCGAGGCCGTCATCGCCGACCTGCCCGAAGCCCTGGCGAAGGGCCGCGGCGAGCGCTGGGTCGAGGGCGTCTTCGGCCTCACCGCACGGCACGAGGGCAACGGTGTCGGCTACGACTCGATCTGCGCTGCCGGCGACCACGCCACCACGCTGCACTGGATCAAGAACACCGGTGAGCTGCACGAGGGCGACCTCATCCTGCTCGACGCCGGCGTCGAGGTGGAGTCCCTCTTCACCGCCGACATCACCCGCACGCTCCCCGCCAGCGGCACCTTCACCGAGGCGCAGCGCGAGGTCTACGACGCGGTGTATGCCGCGCAGGAGGCCGGGCTCGCGGCGGTGAAGCCGGGGAACAAGTTCTCGGACGTCCACGCCGCGGCGATCCGGGTCATCGCGGAGCACCTGCACGCGTGGGACCTGCTGCCCGACGGTGTCTCGGTCGAGGACACGCTCGACAAGGACCACGGCCAGTACCACCGGCGCTGGATGGTGCACGGCACCAGCCACCACCTGGGCCTCGACGTCCACGACTGCGCGCTGGCCACCCGCGAGGAGTACATGGACGCCGACCTGGAGCCCGGCATGGTCCTGACGGTCGAGCCCGGCCTCTACTTCAAGGCCGACGACCTCAAGGTGCCGGAGCGGTTCCGCGGCATCGGCGTGCGGATCGAGGACGACGTGCTCGTCACTGCCGACGGCTGCGAGAACCTCTCGGCCGCCATGCCACGCACGTCGACCGACGTGGAGACGTGGATCCGCGAGGTCCAGTCCCGCTGAGCTGCAAGCGCCGAGGACTCAGCGGCGCTCGACGACGTCCAGCGTGAGGGCCCTGTCGACGCCTGCGGCCTGACCACCCCAGCCCAGGATCATGCCGATCAGCTCGGCCGGCTTGGGGAACGCCTCAGGCAGAGCCGAGTTGTAGGCCTGGTGCGCCTCGAGCGAGGCCACCGCCTGGTCGAAGTGGTCGCCCACGTCGACGTAGTGCGTGGCCGTCGGTGAGCCGGCGAAGCAGAGCCGCTTGGCGTTCCACGGCTCGAAGCCCTCGTCGACCAGCTCGGGGAAGATCCACCGGTTGCCCGCGTCGGCGACCGCATCGACCGTCGCCAGCCCGACGGCCCGGTGGTCGGCCTGGTTGAGCATGCCCTGGACGAACCGGTCGCCGTAGTGCCCGGTGATGACGACGTCCGGCTTGCGACGACGGATCTCGCGGGAGATGTCCCGCCGCAGGGCCAGGCCGTACTCGACGTTGCCATCCCGGTGGGTGCCGAAGTCGACCTCGGTCACGCCGACGATGGCGGCGCCGTCGCGCTCCTCCTGTTCGCGCACGCCGGCCGCCTCGTCCGGGTGCATCGTGTCGATCCCCGCCTCGCCGCGGGTCAGCAGGAAGTACGTCACCGTCTTGCCCACCGCGGTCCACTTCGCCACGGCGGCGGCGGTGCCGTACTCGATGTCGTCGGGGTGCGCGACGACGCACAGCACCGACGAGAAGTCGTCGCCGAACTCGGCGAGAGTGGGCTTGTCCCCAGCAGGCTCAGTCATGGACAGAGGGTATGCCGCCGGGCCGAGTTCGCGCCTCCCTCACCGGCGGGTCAGCTCCCGGCGGTCGCGCGGCGGTGCAGCCCGTGGCGGTCCTGCACGTCGACGCCCCCGCGGCGAAGCGTGACGAGCCCGTCGGCCACCAACGCCTGGAGCACCCTGTTGGTCGTCGCCCGGGAGGCACCGCAGAGTTCACCGATCTCGGTCTGGGTCAAGGGAATCCGGACCGGTTGCCCGTTCCCGAGCGAGCCGTACTGCGCGCAGAGGCCGTCGAGGCGACGCAGCACGCGCTGCTCGGCGGGCAGGTACAACGCCTCGACGAGGTGGTCGGACAACCGCAGGACCCGCTCTGCCAGCACGTCGACGAGAAGTCTCTCGACGCCCGGGTGCGCTGCACGCAGCCGCTCGAACTCGGCATACCGGAGGGTGAGGGTCACCGCCGGCTCCAGGGCCGCGACGGTGGACGTGCGCCGCGCCTGTGGCGAGAGCATCGCCATCTCGCCGAACGCCTCTCCCGGCCCCATCACGGCGAAGGTCGCGTTGTCACCGGCTGCCGTGGTGCGCCGCGCGACGAGGCGACCCTCCGCGACGAAGTGGAGGGACTCCGCGAGGTCGCCCTCGTGGAAGACGACCTCACCCGAGCGGTAGCGGTGCCGCTGGGTGCCCGCGATGACGAGCCGGCGCTCCTGCTCCGACAGACCCCCCAGCAGCCGCCACTCCATGCGTTCAGTGCAGCACGGGTCGGCCCGCCGTGTCACCGCCGGCACCGTGTCACGGCGGCTCTGTGTCACGGCGGCTCTGTGTCACCGGCGGCACACAGCGGGCGTGTCGGCGCCCACAGACCGTCCGGCTCGCCGACGGGAGGGTTGAGGTGTCCCGCAGGGGGCGGCCGGCCCACCGGCCACGACACGAGGGAGCACCCCATGAGCACCATCGCCCGCCACCGTCCCGACATCGCCCACCACCACCCCACCGTGCGACAGGTCGGCGCCAAGTGGGTGTGGGAGTGCCGCTGTGGTGGCGCTTCCTGTCGCACCGCGACCGAACGGACCAGCTGGCGCCAGGTCGTCATCGAGGCCCTGCTGCACGCCACGGCCATCGCGCCGTGACCCCATGAGCGCCCCCTGACCGCCCCCAGGGGAAATGCCGGGGCGGTCAGGAGGGCACAGTGCCCCGAGGGACGGGGTCAGGAGGGGACGGGGGTCAGGAGGGGACGGGGGTCAGGAGGGGACGGGGGTCAGGAGGGGACGGGGGTCAGGAGGGGACGGGGTCGGCCCGCAGGGCGGCGCGGGCCTCCTCGAGCAGGGCGCCCTCGGCGGCGGCGTAGAGCTGGTCCGCCGCCGCGGGCGACTCCCCGATCGCCGTCATCCCCACCCGTCCGTAGGCCGTCAGGGCACTCATCATGTGGAAGACGACGCCGGTCTGCCGGGCCTGATCGAAGTGCAGGCCGGCCCGGGCGACGAGGTCGAACAGGTCCTCGACCCGCAGCCCGCGCAGGCTCGGGTCCTGCAGGTGGTCCGTGGCCACGAGGTGTCGCTCCTCGCCGTTGGGCGTGACGAACCGCCCCTCCTCGGCGTCGTACCGGCCGTCGGTGAGGAACTGGAGGGTCAGGAACGGGTGGGTCGTCCCGCCCTTGCGCAGGTTCACCTCGATGGCGTGCGCCGTCCACGAGTCGCCCTCGCGCACCGTCACGAAGTCGAGGGCGAACCGTCCCAGCACGCCCTTCTCGGCCAACAGGTCCCCGACCCGCTGGGCGTCGCGAGTGATGAGCCCGGCGTACTCCGGGTCTGCGGGGAAGCGACAGCCGAGGTAGGACTGCCCGCTCGGGCCACCGAGGATCTGGTCGTGGGTGGACAGCAGCTCGACCTCACCGAGAGGGGTGACCCTGAGCTGGACGCTCGGGCTGCGGATCTCGTCGCCGGCGATGCGCTCCTCGACGATCCCGCCGCGCTCGAGGAGCTTGGCGAGGTAGGTGTCCACCGAGATCCGCGTGTCCTCCAGCTCCATCTCGTCGATGCGGCGAGCCAGCTCCGCGGACTCGTCCGCGGCACCCACTGGGGGGAGCTCGTCGAGTCGCACGAGGGCGTTGCCCGCGCCGGAGACACCCTCGTTGAGCTTCACCATCGCACCGCTCGCGTTCGGTCGGTCGTGGCGCAGGGACTGCAGGGCCGCTTCGAGGTCCGCCCGTGAGTGCAGGTCCTCGTACCCCGCGGGATAGGACACACCGGCCTCGCCGAAGAGGCGGCGACACCCCGTCTTGGTCCCGAGGGGGAAGAGCCGAGGATCCGCGCCATACATGGGGATCCCCAGGACGAGCGCCAGGTCACGTTCGAGCTCGGTCGTGTTGTAGGGGATGAGGTGCGAGCGCAACCGGTTCGGGACGAGCGCCCTGATCTGCGCGAGCACGCGGGGCCGGGCCAGGAGCTTCTCGGTCAGCGGCTCAGGGCCGGTGTCGCCGATGGAGACCAGGGACAGCCGTGCCCTGGCGTGGCTCGGGATCACGCCCGGCAGCAGCGACAGGTAGTACTCCACGACCATCGGGTTGATCGGCATCGAGGTGACATAGACCATGCGCAGTCGCGGCTGGCGCAGCAGCAGGAGGAGGAACAGGAAGCGCTCCTCCAGGGCCTGGTTCATGCCGCCCGAGCTCGCGACGACCCGGTCCACCGTCATCGAGGGGATGACCACCACGGACTCGTCCGCCGCGTTGGTCCCGATCGCCCGCCAGACCTCGGGCATCCGGGCCTGGAGGGCGTCGAAGGCGGCGTTCCGGGCCGCGTCGTCGAGGTCGTCGAGGGTGCGACCGGACATCGTGCCCTCCGCTGTGGTCGTCATTGCACTACCTCCGCATTCGTCAGTCCGAGGATCTCGTGGGCGTCCACGGGTCGGCTGAAGCCCCGCAGCGCCAGTGGCCCCACACTCCGGCTCGTCGCCGTGGCCCCGGCGCCTGTCAGCACCCGCTGGGTCACCAGGATCTGGCCGGCGGCCGCTTCCGAGCACAGCCGTGCGGCAAGGTTGGTCACCGTCCCGATGGCCGCGTAGTCGTACCGCCCGGGAAAGCCCACGCGGCCGAGGGTCGCGTACCCCTGCGCGATTCCCACCCCGAAGCCGAGGTCGTGACCGCGGCTTCGCCAGGCCTGCGCCAGCTCGGTCACCCGCTCCCGCATGGCAACGGCCATCCGCACGGCACGCTCCGGGGCATCCGGGCAGGGAACGGGATCGTTGAAGAAGACCAGCAACCCGTCACCGGCGAAGTGCTCGAGAGTCCCTTCGTACGCGAAGACGAGCTCCCCCAGGGCCAGGTGGTACTCCCTCAGGACGGCCATCGTCTCCTCGGGTTCGGCCGTCTCCGCGAACGGTGTGAAGCCGCGCAGGTCCGTGAACACCGCCGTGATCTCACATCGGTGGCTCTGGAGGAACGACTCGTCGCCGCTGTCGACGACCAGCCCTGCGATCTGTGGCGACAGGAACCGGCGCAGTCGTCCGAACCGCTCCAAGGTCTCGACCTGGGCGCTCACGCGGGCCTCCAGCTCGCGGTTCCAGGACGCGAGCGCCTCCGCCTGGGCGGTCACGGTGTCGTGGTAGCGCTTGACCCGGACCAGGGAGCGCACCCGCGCCAGCAGCTCGGGCTGGTCCAGGGGTTTGGTGATGAAGTCGTCGGCGCCGGCCTCGAGTGCACGCAACCGCTCCGCGTCGCCACTGGCCGTGACCATCACGACGGGGAGGAAGGACGTGGCCGGGTCCGAGCGGATGCGCCGACACGTCTCGTAGCCGTCGATGCCCGGCATCATCACGTCGAGCAGGATCACGTCCGGCAGGTGGGCGGCGATCAGCTCCAACGCCTCCTCGCCGGAGCTGGCACCCACCACGGTGTACCCACGGGGCGAGAGCACCGCGTCCATGAGGCGCAGGTTCTGGGGGAGGTCGTCGACGACCAGGACCGTGCCGGCCACTTCAGTCACGAAGACCCCCCGACCGACCGGCGCGCAGGTGGCTGCGCACCTGGTCGGGGAAGTCACGGACGTTGATCGGCTTCTCGAGGTAGCCGTCGAAGCCCGTCGACAGGGCGTGCTCGCGATCCGCCCGCATCGCGAAGGCAGTGAGCGCCACGACGGGAATGGCCGCAGTGCGGGGGTCGTCCCGCAGCCGGACCAGTGCCGCGTGACCACTGATCCCGGGCAGCTGGAGGTCCATCAGGATGAGGTCCGGCAGGGTCCGGGTCGCTTCGATGACCGCCTCCTCGCCCGTCGTGGCGACGGTCACCGTGAACCCGGCGTACTCCAGGACATCGCGCGCCAGCTTCAGGTTGCGCGGGTTGTCCTCGACGAGCAGCACGGTTCCCTCGCTCATCCCGCCGCCTCCGTCGCGCCCGCCGCTTCCGTCACGCCCGCGGTGCCGCCGCGCGTGGTGGCTACCTGGGCCAGCCGTCGGGCCAGCACCCCGAGGTCGAGCTGGCTCTTGGAGGCCACGAACTCGATCCGCCCCTGCAACCGCGCCCGGTCATCCTGCGTGAGCGACTTGGCCGTCAGGACCACCACCGGCACTGCGGCGGTCGTGGGGTCGGCACGCAGCGCGTCGATGACGGCGAACCCGTCGGTGTCGGGCATGAGCAGGTCGACCAGGACCACGCTCGGCGCGAGGGCCGCAATGGACCTCAGTGCCTCGGCCCCGCGGGTGAACGTCGCGACCCGCCAGCCCTGGGGCTCGAGCGTCGCGCGCACGATCTCCAGTGCCCGCGGGTCGTCGTCGATGACGACCAGCGTGCGCTCCTCCCTCCCGGCGCCCGCACCCGCACCCGCATGGTCCGCGTGGTCGGCGACCGCGCGCCATACCGCTCCCAGCAGCACCTCGCGGGCGACCGGCTTCAGGAGGTAGTCGGACGCGCCGAGGGCGAAGCCGCGACCGCGGTCCGGCAGGACGGAGACGACGACCACCGGAGTGCCCGCGAGCTCCGGGTCGGCCTTGATCTGGCCCAGGACGTCCCAGCCGTCCATGCCGGGCAGCCGGATGTCGAGGACCACTGCTGTCGGCCGCAGCGCCCGGATCGCCTCGAGACCTTCCTCGCCGCTTCGCACCGGCACCGGCCGCAGGCCCGCCGCGGTGAGATGGACGCCGACCAGCTCGGACGCGCTCGGGTCGTCCTCGATCACCACGACCGTCGGCCGGGTGTCGTCCACGGCTGGGAGGGTCCAAGCCTGCTGCGCCTCGTGCGGCGCGGCCGCCGGCTGCGGCAGGGCGAAGCCGAAGGTGCTGCCGACCCCCACCTCGCTGGTGAGCCAGACCCGGCCGCCGTGCAGCTCGACGATGCGACGCGTGAGGGTGAGGCCGAGGCCGGTGCCTTCGGTCACCGAGGGGGTGCGGGGACCCTGCTGGAACGAGTCGAAGATCCGCTCCCGGTCGCCCTCCGCGATCCCGATGCCGGTGTCCGTCACGGTCACGGTCAGCTCGTCCCCCTCGCGCGACGCCGACACGGTCACGGTGCCACCCTCGGGCGTGAACTTCACGCCGTTGCCAACGAGGTTGAGCAGCACCTGCTTGAACCGCAGCTGGTCGGCGGTGACGTGGGACAGGCCCGCAGCGATGTCGGGGCGCAGGTCGATGCCGCCCCGTCCGGCTCGTTCGCGCAGCAACGACAGGACCTGGTTGACCGCGTCGGCGATCGGGAAGGTGGTGAGCTCCAGCTCCATGTGGCCGGACTCGACCTTGGACAGGTCGAGGACGTCGTTGAGCAGGTCGAGCAGGTGGCGGCCAGCGCCGAGGATGTCCTGCAGGTAGTCCTCCTGCCGCTCGTTGAGGTCCCCGAACATCCGCTCGAGCAGGACCTCCGAGAACCCGATGACGGCGTTGAGCGGCGTCCGGAGCTCGTGCGACATGCTCGCCAGGAACTCGGACTTGTGCTCGCTCGTGACCGCCAGCTCGGCCCGCTGGCGCTCCAGCTCGCGGTAGAGCCGGGCGTTGATCAGGGCCACCGCAGACTGGCTCGCGAAGGCCGCCAGCATGTCGCACGTCTCGTCCGTGAAGGCACCGGTGGTCTTGCGGCGCACGACCAGCACACCGACGATCCGGTCGGGCCGCGCCATGGGGATGGCCACGAGCGAGCGCCACCCGTTGTCGTGGAGGACCTTGAGGTGCGCATCCAGCTCGACATCACCCAGGTCGGGGACCTGGATCGGGTTGCCGGACAGGGCCGCTCGGCCGACGAGCGTCTCGTCGACGTGGATCCGGGTCTCCTTCAGTGCCTGGATCACCTCCGGGCCGGTCCCGTAGGCAGTCCGGACGCGGAACAAGCCCGAGTCCTCGTCGAACTCCATGAGGGAGCCGCCGTCGGCCTCGGAGAGCTCGACGGCGTGGAGCACGATGGTGCCGAGCACCTCGTCCGGGTCCAGGGTCGAGCTGATCGCCTGGCCGATCTCCGCGAGCGCCTCGAGCTGGTCCACCTTGCGCGCGAGCTCGGCCCGCCCGGCCTGGAGCTCCTGCACCAGGCGGACCCCGTTGATGGCCAGCGCCGCCTGACCGGCGAACGCCGTGACGATGGACAGCTCCCGCTCGGCGAACGGGCTGACCTCGTTGCGCCACAGCACCATCGCCCCGACGACCTCGTCGTCCACGATCAGGGGGGCGCCCATGGTCGTCCGGAAACCCGCGACCCGCTGCAGGTCGAGGCGCCCGTACTCCGGGTCCGCCACGACGTCCTCGATCTGCTGGGCCCTGCGGTCCAGCGCAACCCGACCCATCAGCGTGGCCCGGTCCAGCGGCAGCGGGTGCTCGGCGATGTAGGCGATGGCCTCGTCGCTGATGCCCACCGCCTTGATCAGCTGGAAGATGCGGTCGTCGTCGAGGAGGCAGAGCTGCGCGGCGTCGGAGCGGCACAGGCGCCGGGCGCTGTCGACGATCGTGGCGAGCACCGTCTCGGGGTCCCCTGCGGATCGTCCGACCGCCGAGAGCACCTCGTTGACCGCCGCGAGCCGCTCGTGCGTCTCGCGCAGCCGGTCCGCCAGCGTGGCCGCGTCGACCGACTGCACGGGGTCGACGGGGACGTCGGCTGACCGGGCCATGGGGGTCTCCCGTCGAGAGCCGGGCTGCGAGACAGCGGTGCGGATGCCTCTAGCAGTGTGCTCCCCGCAGCGCGGACTTGCCTACGGTTGATTGCGTATGCCGTGCGCCCCGATGACGTATGCCGGCCGTGCCGCGGGTCAGGCGGAGGGCGGCGGCGGTTGCTGGCCCGCAGCACGCTGACGCTCGGCCTCGCGCGCCGCGTCGACCTGGGCCTGTGCCGCGGCCATCGGGTCCATCGTCGTCAGCAGCTCACGCGCCTGGGCAGCGAACTTGTGCTCCACCAGCACCTCGTACTGGGTCGCGACGACCTGCATGACAGAGGTGAAGTCGCGGTTGCCGCCGGTCAGGGCGTAGCCAATCAGGGCCCACACGAGCCCGAACACCGCTCCGAAGGCCACCGTCAGCAGCACGCCCACCAGGCCTGCGCCGCCGCTGGTATCGAGCAACGAGAAGATCAGCCCGACGAACAGACCCAGCCACGCGCCGGAGACCAGGCCGCCGATGGCGACCCGCTGCCGGGTCAGCCGGCCGGTCACCCGTTCGAGCTGCTTGAGGTCGGTGCCCACGATGAGGACGTTCTGCACCGGGAACTCGTGGTCCGACAGGTAGTCCACGGCCTTCTGCGCCTTGGCGTAGGTGTCGTAGCGGCCCAGGGACATCGGGTACTCCAGCGCCAGGACCGCGCGGGACCTCGCCATGGCATTCGGCTGCGTGCTCATGGCACCAGTGTGTCAAAGCCGGCTGGGAGTGCGCTGATCGGCACCCGATCGCGACGTGGGTATCTCGCCGATCAGCAGCATGGGGGCCTCGCGGTAGAGGCGCTCGATCTCGTACTCCTTGGAGTAGCCGTAGCCGCCGTGGATGCGGAAGCTCTGCTCCACCACGTCGGCGCAGTTCTCGGCGGCGAGGTACTTGGCCATGCCGGCCTCGAGGTCGTTGCGCGCGCCGGAGTCCTTGAGCCGGGCCGCCTTGACCATCATCTGGTGACTGGCCTCGACCTTGGTCGCCATGTCGGCGAGGCGGAACAGGATCCCCTGGTGCTCGGCGATCTTCTTGCCGAACGTCTCGCGCTGCTGGGCGTAGGAGATGCCGAGCTCGAACGCCCGCATCGAGACGCCACAGGCGCGGGCTGCGACGTTCACGCGACCCACCTCGACGCCGTCCATCATCTGGTAGAAGCCCTTGCCCGGCTCACCACCGAGGATCTGGGCGCTGGTGGTCCGGTGGCCGTCGAGGACCATCTCGGTCGTGTCGACGCCCTTGTAGCCCATCTTGTCGATCTTGCCTGGGATGGTGACGCCCTGCGCCGTCTCGCCGAACCCGGCGGTCTTGTCGATCAGGAAGGTCGTCATGTTCTTGTAGACCGAGTCGGCGCCGAGGTCCGTCTTCACAAGCACCGCAACGAGATTCGCGCTGCCGCCGTTGGTGAGCCACATCTTCTGGCCGGTGATGGACCAGTTGTCGGTGTCGCCGTCACGGACAGCCTTGGTCTTGATGGCCGACACGTCCGAGCCCAGCCCCGGCTCGCTCATCGAGAACGCGCCGCGGATCTCGCCCGTCGCCATCTTGGGCAGGTAGCGCTGCTTCTGCTCGTCGGTGCCGTGCTGCAGCAGCATGTAGGCGACGATGAAGTGGGTGTTGACGATGCCGCTCACCGACATCCAGCCGCGAGCGATCTCCTCGACGACCAGGGCGTAGGTCAGCAGCGACTCCCCCAGGCCGCCGTACTCCTCGGGGATCATCAGCCCGAAGATCCCCATCTCCTTCATGCCCTCGACGATCTCGGTGGGGTACTCGTCCTTGTGCTCGAGCTCCTGCGCCACGGGGATGATCTGCTCGTTGACGAACTCGCGCACGAGCTTCACGAGCTCGGTCTGCTCCTCGGTCAGGCCATCGGTCTGCTGGAGTCGGGACATGTGGTTCGCCACCTTGCGATTTCGTGACCGGGTCGTCGCGGTCAGCGGGAAATGGACCTCCCGCGAGTATGCCGAGTGCCCCAGTCCCAGCACAGGTTCCCGCCATGTGAGCCTCCCCACCCAGACCCCACCTTTATCGGGTTTAGGGACTTGTGTCGGCTTCACCCTGGAACGGTTCCGGGGTGAAGCATCCCTTTGTCCCTAGACCCGATAAAGGTGGGGCGCGGTTAATTCGGTGGCGGGAGGGGCGCCGCGTCTGTCACGCTCTCCGGGTATGCCGCGCGGCACAGAGCCGCGCGCACGACTCCCTCTCGAGGGGGAATGGAGGCACGAGATGTCCACGACGGTCCTGGGCGCATCCCGTGCCCTTTCCCTTCTTTGTCTGGAGTCCACCCATGCAGTTCCAGGAGCACATCTCCTTTTCGTTTGACAGCCTTCCCGACGCACCCCCCGAGGGTGAGCGCTGGTCGAGCTGGGACGGTGCCACGCACGGTCCGCAACCCCGGCCCGACTGGGTCATCACCGCACTCGGCGCCGTCGAGTCCGACCTCGGCGTCCTCAAGACGGGCAAGGAGGCCGACGTCCACATCGTCCGGCGCTGGATGCCGGACGGCACCACCACGCCTGCCGTCGACTCGTTCCTCGCCGCCAAGCGCTACCGCACCGGTGAGCACCGGATGTTCCACCGGGACGCCGGCTACCACGAGGGCCGCAGGGTCCGTCGCAGCCGCGAGATGCGAGCGATGGCTCGTCGCACGGAGTTCGGCAAGGAGCTGCTCTCAGGGCAGTGGGCGGTCGCGGAGTTCGAGGCCCTGGGCACGCTGTGGGGCATGGGGCTACCCGTGCCCTACCCCGTCCAGCTGAGCGACCGCGAGATGCTCATGGAGTTCATCGGCAGCGACGGCGAGGCCGCCCCCCGTCTCTCCCAGACCCGGCCCGAGCCGGGGCTGCTCGCCGACCTGTTCGAGCAGCTTCGGAGCTCGATGGTCGTCCTGGCGCAGCGCGGATGGACCCACGGTGACCTGTCGCCCTACAACGTCCTGCTCCACGGCGAGCGCCTCGTCATCATCGACTGGCCGCAGATCGTCGACATCATCGGCAACCCGCGCGGATTCGAGTTCCTCGAGCGTGACGTCGCGAACATGTGCCGGTGGTTCGTCGCCAAGGGTCTCGAGGTCGACGAGGGCGAGCTGCTCGGCGACCTCGTCGCGGAGGCGACGTCGCGCTGGTAGCCCGCAACGTGGCATACCGAGGTCTGGCCGTTCTCGCCCCTAGGGTGAAGTCATGGCCACCATCACCCGCCGCACCCTCCTCGGCGGGGTGGCCGGTGCGGCTGCCCTGGGTGTCGCGGGGTGTGGCCCGTCCGCGGTCGAGGTCCGCTCCGGGTCGCTGACGAGCAAACACTGGCCCGGCCGAGACATCACCTGGCGGATCGCCCAGCAGACCGAGGGTGACGCCGGCCAGAGGCCGGTCGTGGTCGTGCTGCACGGCAAGGGCGGCGACGCGAGCCACGCGTTCCGGATCATGAACCTCCAGGACCACGTGATCTCCACGCGGCTGACGCTCGCCTCCGTCGACGGCGGCGACTACTACTGGCACGCGCGCCGCGCGGGCGTCGACACCGGGGCCATGGTGATCGAGGACTTCCTGCCCCTCGTCCAGCGCGAGACGGGGTATGCCGGGAAGGTCGCCTTCCTCGGCTGGTCGATGGGCGGCTACGGGTCGCTGCTGCTCGCCAGCCAGCTCGGCCCGAAGCGGGTCGCCGCCGTCGTCGCGGAGAGCGCCGCGCTGTGGACCGCCCCGGGGCTCAGTGCCGCGGGCGCCTTCGACGACGCGGAGGACTTCGGGGCCCACGACGTCTTCGACCCCAGCCGCACCCAGGTCCTGCGCCAGATCCCGGTGCGGCTCGACTGCGGCCGCTCAGACCCGTTCGTGCCGGGCAACAGGGCGTTCGCGACGGCACTCCCCTCGGCGAAGCTGACCCTCGACGAGGGCGCACACACGGCTGACTACTGGACGAGCCATGGCGGTGCCCAGCTGCGCTGGGTCCGCGACCAGTTCGACCGTCAGTAGACGGTGACGGAGCTGCCGAGCGGCATCAGGTTGGCGGCCCAGATCATGTCCATCGCGGGGTTGCTCACCCGCGCGCACCCGTGCGAGGCCGGGTAGCCGGGCACGTTGCCCGCCCCGTGGACGGCGATACCGCCGTTGAAGTACCGCGGACGCCACAGGTCACCGAGCGGACCCTTGTCGAGGTGGTTGACCGCCCGGTACGCGCTGTAGCTGCCGGCCGGCGTGGTGGCGACCCGGGTCGTGCCCTGGCTGGTGTACGGCTGACCGCTGCCGGTGCTGGTGTTGAGGATCAGGGTGACCCTGCCGCCCCGCACGACGAGCAGCAGCTGGCGGGCCTTGTCGATCTCGATGCCGGTGCCACCGGTGCGGGACTGCGGGCGGACGCCGTTCTGGAGGGCACGTCGCGTCGAGGGACCGAAGACGCCGTCACGGCCCAGGCCGGCCGCCTTCTGCAGGGCCATCACCGCCTGGGAGGTGAGTCCGCCGTAGGACCCGTCGGCCGAGCCGTTCCAGTAGCCGAGGGCCGACAGCTGCTGCTGGACCTGCTTGACGTACGGACCCGAGTCGCCCGCGTGGAGGGTGTCACCCGCCGTGGGGATCGGCCTCGGGGTCGGCTTGGGCGAGGGCTTGGGGGTCGGCTTGGGCGCGGGTGTGGTGGTCGACGGCGCCGGGCTCGTGGACGTGACCGTGTCGCTGGGCGCTGGGTCCACGACAGGGGACGAGGGGTCCGGCACGGGGGTCGTGCCCTGCGCAGCCGACGGCGTCGCCGAGGTGTTCTGCCCGAACGTGATCCCGCCACAGGCGCTCAACGCGAGCACCCCGGCCAGCACGGCTGCTGCCAGAGCGGTGCGGGCTCCCACGTCCTTGCGATCCATCGACTCCCCTTCCCTGGCCGGCAGACCGCTGTCCGCTGGCAACGCCTTGTTAGTCATGGTGACGCACGCGAGGGCGATCCGGTTGTCCCCCGCGCCGAATCGTGACCGTCGAAACCGTGGGCGGCACATGGCGCGGTCGCCCTCCCCCGAGGACGACCGCACTCACCTAGACGCCGCCGAGAGCGCAAAGGTTGCCTCGGCCCGCCCACCTTTTGTCCCGCCGATCGAGCGGCTCAGGTCTGGTCGGCCAGCGCCGCGATGGCCTTGTCGATGGCCAGCACCCGCTGGGCCGTCTCGACGTGCAGGCTCTCGATCAGCCGGCCGCCGAGTGTCGCGACCCCACGTCCCTCCGCCTGCGCCGACTCGAACGCAGCGATCACCGCGCGTGCGTCCTCCACGGCTGCGGGACTCGGCGCGAACGCCGCGTTGCACGGGTCGACCTGGCCGGGGTGGATGAGGGTCTTGCCGTCGAACCCCATCTCACGTCCCTGCCCTGCCTCCGCGAGGAAGCCGTCGGCGTCCTTGACGTCGTTGTAGACCCCGTCGAGCACGGCGACACCGGCAGCCCGCGCGGCGAGCAGGACCAGCTGCAGGCTGACCGAGATGGCCGCGCGCCCCGGGGCGAACGAGGCCCCCAGCTCCTTGTAGAGGTCGTTGGTGCCGAGGACCAGGCAGGCGAGGCGGTCTGACGCCCGGGCGATCTCCTCCGCGTGCAGCACAGCCGCGGGCGTCTCGACCATCGCCCACAAGCGGGTGCGCTCGGGAGCCCCAGCCGCTTCCATGGCCGCCACCAGGGCGCGCACCTCGTCGGCCGAGCCGACCTTGGGGACGACGATCCCGTCCGGACCCGCCGCACACGCGGCGCCCAGGTCGGCGTCGTGCCACCGCGTGCCGAGGCCGTTGACGCGGATCGTCAGCTCGCGGCGGCCGTACTCGCCCGACCGCACCGCGGCGCAGGCGTTCTCGCGCGCCTGCTCCTTGGCGTCCGGCGCCACCGCATCCTCGAGGTCGAGGATCAGGGCATCGACCGGGAGGGTCTTCGCCTTCTCCAGGGCCCGCTCGTTGGACGAGGGCATGTAGAGGACCGAACGACGTGGCCGGTATGCCGGGGCGCCGGCTTCGCGTGTCTTCGCCACGTCAGGCACCGGCACCTTCGCCGGGAGCCGGCTCAGCGGCATACAGGGCGGCGAGCTGCGGGTCGGTGGCCGCGAGGCGCTCGGCGAGCTCGAGCATCACCTGGCACTGCTTGAGCGACGCGTCGTCCTCCATCTTGCCGTCGAGCATCACGGCGCCCGTGCCGTCGCCCATCGCCTCGACGACCCGGCGCGCGTGCGCGACGTCCTCGGCCGAGGGGCTGAAGACCCGCTTGGCGATCTCGATCTGCACGGGGTGCAGCGACCACGTGCCCACGCAGCCGAGCAGGAAGGCGTTGCGGAACTGGTCCTCGCAGGCCACGACGTCCTTGATGTCCCCGAACGGGCCGTAGTACGGGAAGATCCCGTGCATCGCGCAGGCATCGACCATGCGGGCGATCGTGTAGTGCCACAGGTCCTGCTGGTAGGTGGCGCGGGGCGCGTTGACCGCGTCCTCCACGCCGTCCGGAGGGTCCTGGCGGACGAGGTACCCGGGGTGGCCCCCACCGACCCGGGTGGTCTTCATGCGGCGGTCCGCGGCGAGGTCGGCCGGACCGAGCGACAGCCCCTGCATGCGAGGACTCGCGCCGGCGATGGCCTCGACGTTGGCCACGCCGCGCGCCGTCTCGAGGATGGCGTGCACGAGGATCGGCCGCTGCAGCCCAGCGCGCGCCTCGAGCTGGGCGAGCAGCCGGTCGACGTACTGGATGTCCTCCGGCCCCTGCACCTTGGGGACCATGATGACGTCGAGCTTGTCGCCGATCTCGGTGACGAGCGTGGTGAGGTCGTCGAGCACCCACGGGCTGTCGAGGGAGTTGACCCGGGTCCACAGCTGGGTCGCGTCGCCGAAGTCGGTGGCCTTGGCGATGGCCACCAGACCAGCGCGGGCCGCCTCCTTCTGGTCCGCCTTGACGGCGTCCTCGAGGTTGCCCAGCAGCACGTCGACCGTGCCGACCATCGCCGGGACCTTGGCGGCCATCTTGTCGTTGCTCGGGTCGAAGAAGTGGATCACTCGTGAGGGGCGGGAGGGCACCTGGGTGAGGGGCGCCGGAGCACCCACCGCGAGAGGGGCGAAGAAGTCCTTGGGGCTGCGCACGCGGCGACGCTAGCAGCGACAGTCACGTGGCGGTTATGACACAGTTCACGTGTGACCGAGCCCGCGCGAGAGCCCGCTGCCGACGCTCCCGCAGCCCCGGCGCCGCTGAACGTCACCGCGCTGTTCGCAGAAGCCGCCACCAAGTCCGGGCTGATGTGGGTTCAGCCACCGGACGACCGCGCGTGGCCGTTCTGGCACGCCTGGTCGGACGAGACCGTGTATGCCGTGTCGGGCCCGGGCGAGCAGACCCTGCCCTGGCTGCCCGAGCAGGTCCGGCTGATCCTGCGCAGCAAGGACACCGGCGGTCGGTTGCTGACCGTGCAGGCGACGGTCCACGAGGTCGGGCCCGCCGACGAGCGCTGGGCCTCGGCCACCGAGGCCCTCAAGGCAGGCCGCCTCAACACCCGCAACGACGGTCCGACCGACGACGTCGTCGACCGGTGGGCCCGCGAGTGCACCGTGCGTGCCCTGCAGCCCTTCGGCGCCCCCCTCGAGGCACCCGGTTCGTACCCCACGACCTCGGGTGCGGCGCCGGTGCCGCCGAGCGAGGCGACGACGGCGACCTGGCGTCCCTGGCACTGGCGCGGACGACCGCGCCGACGGCGCGGCAACCGCCTCCCCGACGACGGCTGATCGGACGGATAACCTTGGCCGCGTGAGCACTCCGTCGCGCGTCTTCGTCGGCCGCCTGACCAGCCTGAGCGTGTTCGACCCGCTCGGTGACCAGGTTGGGCGGGTTCGCGACGTCGTCGTGACGTTCGGGGCCTCCCGTCGCCGCCCCCGCATCATCGGCCTGGTGGTCGAGGTGCCGGGCAGGCGTCGCGTCTTCGTGCCGATGACCCGGGTGACCTCCGTCGACGGTGGCCAGGTCATCACCACCGGTCTGGTCAACATGCGTCGCTTCGAGCAGCGCACCAACGAGGTGCTCGTGATGGCCGAGATCCTCGAGCGGCCGGTCACGGTCAACGACCCCGAGGGTGCCTATGAGGCCACCGTCGAGGACGTCGCGATCGAACAGGAGCGAAGCCGCGACTGGGCCATGTCGAAGGTCTACGTGCGCCAAGGTGCCGCCCGCGGCTCGCTCGGCGCGTTCCGGCGTCGCCGCGGCGCCACGGTGCTCGTCCCCGTCGAGGACGTCACCGGCATCCACCAGTCCACGGCCGGACAGTCGGCGGCGATGCTGCTCGAGACCTATGACGACCTGAAGTCCGCCGACCTCGCCGACGTCATCCACGACCTGTCGCCCAAGCGTCGCGCGGAGGTGGCCGAGGCGATGGCCGACGACAAGCTCGCGGACGTCCTCGAGGAGCTGCCCGAGGACGACCAGGTCGAGATCCTCGAGACGCTGCCCGTGGGACGCGCCGCCGACGTCCTCGAGGCGATGGAGCCCGACGACGCCACCGACCTGCTCCACAACCTCACGGCGGAGAAGCAGGAGGAGCTGCTCCAGCTCATGGAGCCCGACGAGGCCGCCGACCTGCGCCGGCTGCTGACCTACGACGAGGAGTCCGCGGGCGGCATGATGACGACCGAGCCGGTCATCCTCGGCCCGGAGGCCTCGATCGCCGAGGCGCTGGCCGTCGTGCGTCGCGTCGAGCTGTCTCCCGCGCTGGCCTCGACCGTCTACGTCTGCCGGACGCCGCACGAGACTCCCACCGGCAAGTACCTCGGCATGGTGCACATCCAGCGGCTGCTGCGCGAACCGCCGCACGGCGCGGTGGGCAGCATCCTCGACAAGGAGATCGAACCGCTGCGGGCGGATGCTCCGCTCGGCAAGGTCACCCGCATGCTGGCGACCTACAACCTGGTCGGCGTCCCGGTGGTCGACAGCGACGGCCGGCTCATCGGCGCCGTCACGGTCGACGACGTGCTCGACCACATCCTCCCCGACGACTGGCGCGAGGAACGCCACGAGGTGACCCATGGCTGAGCGCGACCGGAGGATGGCCTCCAGCCGACTGGACCAGCCCCGCGAGACCCGCCGGGCGCTGCTGCCGCGACCCGCCATGAACCAGGAGACGTTCGGGCGATGGAGTGAGCAGTTCGCTCGATTCATGGGCACCGCCCAGTTCCTGCTCGCTATGACGGTGTTCGTCGCCTTCTGGCTGACCTGGAACCTCGTCTCGCCCAAGGACTGGCGCTTCGACAACTACCCGTTCATCTTCCTCACGCTGATGCTCAGCCTCCAGGCCTCGTATGCCGCGCCGCTGATCCTGCTCGCGCAGAACCGTCAGGCCGACCGCGACCGCGTCGCCCTGGAGCAGGACCGTGCCCGCGACGAGCGCAACCTCGCCGACACCGAGTACCTCACCCGCGAGGTGGCGTCGCTGCGGCACGCCATGGGCGACGCCGCCACCCGCGACTTCCTCCGGTCCGAGCTGCGGGGCCTGCTCGAGGAGCTCGAGGACCGTGGGCTGGAGGTCCGGCGACGTGAGCCAGATGACAGCGTGAGCGGACCCACCGGTTCTTCGAAGGACCAGGGCGCGACCTAGCATGGGTGCATGTCCCCCAGCCCGACCGACGCTCCCGCCACGGTGACCGACGACGCCCTGCACCAGGCGCTCACGACCGTCATCGACCCGGAGATCCGCAAGCCGGTCACCGAGCTCGGCATGGTCGAGAGCGTGACGGTCGACGAGACCGGCCGCGTGGCCGTGACCATCCTGCTCACCGTCTCGGGCTGCCCCATGAAGGACACCCTCACCAAGGACACCACCGCCGCCCTGGCCAAGGTGCCCGGCGTGACCGCCGTCGACGTCACCCTCGGGGTGATGAGCGACGAGCAGCGCGTAGCCCTGCGCACCCAGCTGCGTGGCGGCAACGCCGAGCGCGAGATCCCCTTCGCCAAGCCCGGTTCGCTGACCCGCGTGTATGCCGTGGCGTCCGGCAAGGGCGGCGTCGGCAAGTCCTCGATCACCGTGAACCTCGCCGCGTCCCTCGCGCAGAGCGGGCTGCGGGTCGGTGTCGTCGATGCCGACGTCTACGGCTTCTCAGTGCCGCGCATGCTTGGGGTCGAGCACCGGCCGACCCAGGTCGACGACATGATCCTGCCGCCCATCGCCCACGAGGTGAAGGTCATCTCGATCGGCATGTTCGTGCCGGGGAACCAGCCGGTCGTCTGGCGCGGACCGATGCTGCACCGCGCGCTCCAGCAGTTCCTGGGCGACGTCTTCTGGGGCGACCTCGACGTGCTGCTGCTCGACCTGCCTCCGGGCACGGGCGACATCGCGATCTCCGTCGCCCAGCTGATCCCCAACGCCGAGATCCTCGTCGTGACCACCCCGCAGCAGGCCGCCGCAGAGGTCGCCGAACGTGCGGGATCCATTGCGTTGCAGACACATCAGCGCATTGTCGGCGTGATCGAGAACATGTCGTGGCTCGAGCTGCCCGACGGTTCGCGCCAGGAGATCTTCGGATCCGGTGGCGGCAAAGTCGTCGCCGAGTCGCTCACCCGGGCCGTCGGCGCCGAGGTGCCGTTGCTGGGTCAGATCCCCCTCGACACCAACCTGCGTGAATGCTCCGACCAGGGCACCCCGGTCGTGCTCCGCGACCCCGAGTCGCCGGCCGCCGTCTCGCTGCGGGCCATCGCCCGGGGTCTGGGCACCCGGTCGCGCGGACTCGCCGGTCGATCCCTCGGCCTGTCCCCCGTCGGTCGCTAGCTCCCGCTCCTGACCCCTACCCGGGTCTGGCCTCGCCGGTCTAGGTGGCGTCGTCGTCGAACGGCGTCGGCCTGGCAGCGTCGTGGCCGCCCGTGCTCGTCGAGTAGGTCGGACCGTCCCCGTCGGGCTGGACCGGCGTCGGGTCGAGCAGAGCCTCGCGGACGATCCGGCGTGGGTCGTACTGCCTCGGGTCGTACTGCCGCCAGTCGATGTCGTCGAACTCCGGTCCCATCTGCTCGCGCAGCTGGCCCTTGGCGCCCTCGGCCAGGGCGCGGGCCTGACGGACGAGCTGCGCCAGCTTCGACGCGTACTCAGGCAGTCGCTCGGGTCCGAGGATCACCACGGCCAGCACGATCAGCGCGATGAACTCCCAGCCGTTGACGCCCGCCATGCCAGCCCCTGCCGCTACTTGCCCGAGCCGGACAACGTGAGTGTGACGCTGATCGTCTCACTCCCGCGGCGGACCTTCATCGAGACTGCGTCGCCGACGCTCTTGGCGCGGATCGCCACGACGAGGTCGTCGGGGTCGGTCACCCGCCGACCGTCGAACTCGATGATGACGTCCCCTGCCTTGATCCCTGCCTTGCCTGCCGGGCCGTTGGGGTCGACCGGCGGGCCGCTGCTGGTGCTCGGCTTGGCCAGGATGCGCACGCCGTCACCGGTGAACTCGCGGTCGAGCACGACCCCGATCACCGGGTGCTGGGCCGAGCCGGTCTTGATGAGCTGTTCGGCCGTCTTGAGGACCTGGTCGCTCGGGATCGAGAAGCCGACACCGATGTTGCCCGACTGGGTGTCGGTGGTTCCGGGGATCCGTGCGATGGCCGAGTTCACGCCGATCACCTGGCCGGCCATGTTGAGGAGCGGCCCACCGCTGTTGCCGGGGTTGATCGCCGCGTCGGTCTGGATGGCGTTGATGTACGACTGCTGGTTGCCGTCACCGCCGGGGCTCACCGGGCGGTTGAGGGCGCTGACGATGCCGCTGGTGACGCTGGACTCGAGACCGAGCGGCGCACCCACGGCGATGACCTGGTCCCCCACGACGACGTCCTTCGACGAGCCGATGACCAGCGGAACGAGGTCGGTGCGGTTGGTCTTGAGCACCGCCAGGTCGTAGGACGCGTCCCGGCCGGCGATCGTGGCAGCGATCTCGGTGCCGTTGGACAGCTCGACCTTGATCGTGCCCCCGCCGGCCGCGCTGGCGACGACGTGGTTGTTGGTGATGATGTGGCCGTCCCGGTCGAGCACGAACCCCGAGCCGGTGCCGCCGCCGTCGGCGCCGTCGACCTTGATGGTCACGACACTGGGCAGTGCCTTGGCCGCGATGTTGGCGATGGAGCCTTCGGGGCGTGACGTGGCACCGGCGCCGGCGCGTGGGATGGACGAGGGTGTGCGGTCGAGCGAACCGAAGTCGACCCGTCCTGTCGCCCCGAGCCAGCCGCCGAACAGGCCACCGAGCCCCGCCGCGACCAGCGCCGCCACCGCAGCCACCGCGACCAGGGCGCCCCACCCGGGGCCCTTCTGCTGGGGGGCCGTGGCCTCCGCCGGGTGGTGGCCGACCCACGGTGCCGGCTGGCCGGCATACCCCGCATCGGCGGTGGGGGCGGTGATGGGGTCCCAGCCCGCGCCTGTCGGGGCCTGCGTGACCGGATCGCTCGAGGGGTGTGGCGCGGGTCCGGCGGGTGCCTGGTGTGCCGAGGCGTCGCTCGGCCAGCCGGTCGGTTCAGCGGCCCAGACCGGGTCGACGGGTGGCGGCTCGGACGGTGCAGTGCCCGACGCGGGCACACCGGTGGCCCCATGGAGCTCCTGGGTGTGCGACAGGTCGACCGGCTGGGTGCTGTCAGCGGCGGTTCGCCCCGGGGGCGCCCAGGGGTCCCAGGCGGATTCGGCCAGGGGGTCGGGAGCGGACTGGCCGGGGTCGGCCGAGACTGGCTGGTCGGCGCCCGCCGGGTCTCGCTCGTCGCTCATGGAGACGATTGTGCCGAACGACCGCGCCCGGTGCCCACGGCGGGTGCCACGGACGTCGCGGACGGGGTGCCGCCGAGCCCGGGAACGGTGAACGAGGCAGTGGCGAAACCCGGGGTCGCCGGCCTGGCGCGCTGCACCGCCGGAGAGACCGGCTGCGTGGTCGGGGCCAGGCCACCGGTCACCACGAGGCTCAGGGCCGCCGCGGCCGTGGCTCCGGCCGCCAGTCCGGCGTAGACGGTCGCCCGGCCGGCCGAGCGGTGCTGCGCCGGGGCCCCACGGTCGACGACCCGCACGGGCGCGGCCGGGATGGGTGGGAGCAACGGGCCAGACGTGACAGGCGAACCGTCAGGGGCGCGACCCGGGGTCTGGGTGCCCAGGGCGAGCAACATGCCGCGCAGGTCTCCGGGCACGGCGGCACCGAGCGAGGACCGCAGGGCCATCAGCACGCGCCGCTCCTCGTCGACAGCTCCGCGGCAGCACTGACACGCGACCACGTGACGGTCCCACCGCAGCAGGGTCGCCTCGTCCATGGCGCGGTCGGCGTAGGCCGTCAGCTGGTCGCCGAGACACCGGCCGCGTCCCCCCGCGAGGGCCGCACCCGGCATACCTGCCCACAGCGGGCGGTTCATCGCGATCCGTGCACCGCCCGGCCGAGCACCGGCAGGCGGCGCTTGGCGACGGACGCGCGGTCGGCGTCCACTGCGGGGCGGGCGAGGGTGGGGTCACGGTGGGCGAGGGCTTCCCTCAGCTGGGCCCGGCCGCGGTGGATGCGCGAGCGCACGGTGCCGAGCTTGACGCCGAGCGTGGCGGCGATCTCCTCGTAGGACAGGCCCTCGATGTCACACAGCACGACAGCGGCCCGGAAGTCCGGCGACAGGGCGTCGAGCGCTCGCTGCACGTCGTCGTCGAAGTGGGTCGCCTCGAACGTCGCCTCGGGCCCCGCCTCACGGGTGGGCAGGCGCGCGGCGGACTCGTCGGAGAGGGCGTCGAAGCGGATCCGCTGCTTGCGGCGCATCTTGTCCAGGAAGACGTTGGTCGTGATGCGGTGCAGCCAGCCCTCGAACGTGCCGGGCTGGTAGCTGTGCAGCGACCGGAAGACGCGGATGAACACGTCGTGGGTCAGGTCTTCGGCGTCGTGCGGGTTGCCGGTGAGGCGGTAGGCCAGCCGGTAGACGCGCGCGGAGTGCTGCTCGACGATCTCCTCCCACGTCGGGGGCACCCACGCGGTCGCCTCCTGGGTGCCCGGGACGTCCCCCTGGGCAGCCTGTCGGGCCGAACCGATCGTGTCGGTCGCGGTCACGTCCCTCACCTCCGTCGGGCGCCTGGCGGCGCGCACACCCTGCATTCGGTCCAGACGACCGAACGGCTTGCATCGTTCCCCAACAACCTGAGCGTTTCCTGTATGCCGCGTGCCCGGTTCGTCGTGCTTGCGGCAGTAGGGTTTGCCGCATGAGCGCACAGAAGCCGGCCAGCTGGGCCTACGCCGAGGAGTTCGTCACCGAGAACGAGGTGATCGAGTCTGCGCGGCGCCGCGGCGAGGAGCTGGGTGCCGTGCCGGTCGGCAACGGTGCGGGGGTGCTGCTGCGACTGCTGGCGGCCGCGGTGAAGGCGAAGTCGGTCGTCGAGGTGGGCACCGGTGCCGGCACCTCGGGACTGTGGCTGCTCCAGGGCATGCCCGAAGACGGCATCCTCACGACGATCGACGTGGAGGCCGAGCACCAGGGCGTGGCCAAGAAGGCCTACGCCGAGGCGGGCATCGCCCACCAGCGCACCCGCGTCATCACCGGCCGGGCGCTCGACGTGCTGCCCCGGATGACCGACGGCGCCTACGACATGGTCGTGATCGACGGCGACAAGGTGGAGTACCCGGAGTACGTCAGCCACGGGATTCGTCTCCTGCGCTCCGGCGGCGTGCTCGTGCTCGACAACATGCTCTGGCACGACAAGGTGGCCGACCCGGCTGCGCGCGACCAGCAGACGTCGGTGCTGCGCGACCTGGGCAAGGCCCTGCGCGACGACGATCGGTTGATCCCCGCCCTGCTGCCGGTCGGTGACGGCGTCCTGGCGGCCGTCAAGCGCTGACGGTCAGGCGGTGCCCGGACCGGGGCCGCGACGGAACCGACCCGGACCCTCGGCGATCGCCACGACCTCGAACGGCTCGATGAGGGTCGGGGCGGACCCGATGATCCCGCTGCCCGCGGACTCGGCCGCGGTCGCGGTGAACTCACGCTGGAAGTCGTCGCGGTAGACCTTCTCGTCGAAGACGTAGGTGCCCTCGAACCACTTGCCCTCGACCATCCGCCAGGTCTTGAAGGCGAGCCCGTCGAGGAACATGAACCTCGCCATCGACGTGCCCACGACGTAGTCACGCAGCTCCTGGGCGACGCCGTCCGGTGCGGTCTCCAGGGACCATCGCACGCTCAGGCCGTATCCCGCGTTCATGACATCTCCTCCAGCCAGGTGAGCAGCAGGCGGGCACCGAAGCCCGTCCCGCCCTTGGTGAGGAGTCCGCGGTCGACGTCGGAACGACCCACCCCGGCGATGTCGAGATGTGCCCAGCGTCGCGCACCCACGAACTCGCGCAGGAACAATGCTGCCGAGATCGAGCCGCCGCCGCCTCCGATGCCCGCGATGTGGTTGATGTCGGCCACGTCGCTGTCCAGGCTCGGCCGGTAGTCCTCGACGAGTGGCATGGGCCAGAGCAGCTCCCCGGTCGCCTCGCCGGCCCCGACGAGGGCGCGGGTGAGGTAATCCTCGGTCGCATAGACCGGAGCCATCGACCGCCCCAGCGCCACGCGGGCAGCGCCCGTCAGGGTCGCGATGTCGAGGAGCACCGTGGGGTCGAGGCGCAGGTCGGCATAAGCCAGCGCGTCGGCCATCACGATCCGCCCCTCGGCGTCGGTGTTCCCGATCTCGACCGTACGTCCGCCGTACTGCGTGATGACGTCCGAGGGACGGTATGCCGCGCCGCCGACGCCGTTCTCGGCGAGCGCCAGCAGGCCGGTCACCTTCACCGGTACGGCCAGCTCGCGACAGGCCGCGAGCACGGCGAGGACGACCGCCGCACCACTCATGTCCGTCTTCATCGCGAGCATGCCCTCGGCAGGCTTGATGTCGAGCCCACCGGTGTCGAAGGTGATTCCCTTGCCCACCAGGACGACTCTCGGCGTCCTGGCCGTCGCGCCCTGCGGTGCGTAGTCGAGCTGGACCAGTCGGGGAGGCGACGCAGAGGCGGCACCGACGGCCAGGAGACCGCCGAACCCCTCGGCGCGCAGCTCCCTCTCGGACCACACCACCACGTCTAGCCCGGCCCGGCCTGCGAGGGTCCTCGCCTGGGCGGCGAGCCAGGCGGGGTTCTTGATGTTGGACGGAACCACCGCGAGGTTCCGAGCCAGCATCGTGGCTCTGGCGCGCACGACCGAGTGCCGGACCGAGGGCTCGTCATAGGAGCCGACCAGCGCGATCTCCCCCGCCGGACCGGTCGCCGGCTCGGCGTCGTCGCCCACCCATCGCGGGCTGGAGTAGCCACCGAGCGCGAGTCCCTCGGCCAAGGCCGACTGCGCACCTCGGGCGGCGCCGCTGCCGAGGGTGGTCACGAGGGAGGCGTGCCCCTTGGCAGCCCGCCCCAGGGCGGCACCGGCCGTCCGCAGGTCGGACGGGCTCGCGTCACCGACTCCCACCAGGAGCACGGTCCGGGCCGGTCGCTCCCCCGGGACCAGGGGGATCCGTGTGACCGAGCCGGCACCCTCCTTGGGTTCGTGGGCTGCCACCACGTCGGCGGCGTCGAGGCCGACCAACGCCAGGGCTGCCGCGCCGGCGCCCGTCGGCGGCAGACCACCCCTGGGAACCGGGAGCGCCAGCAGCAGGTCGCTGGCGTCGAGGTCCGCGAGGACGTCGGTGAGGGGCTCGGCAGAGATGGTCCAGGCGCTGGAAGCGGGATCGAGCAGTTCGGGTGCACGCACGGACCCGACCCTACCCACCTGTGGTTCGGCCGCGGCATACCCCTGGACTCGCGAGGACCCCCGTCGGACACTGCCGACGGGGGTCCTCGAAACGTGCGGTGAAGGCTACTTGAGGCCCTCGCAGTTGGTGATCGCGTCGCCGAGCGCGCGAACCTCGTCGGGGGTCATCTCGACGACGAGCCGGCCGCCACCCTCGAGCGGCATGCGCAGCACGATGCCCCGACCTTCCTTGGTCACCTCGAGCGGGCCGTCGCCGGTCCTCGGCTTCATTGCCGCCATGAGTGTCCCTTCCGTTTGGCGTGGTCTGCTGCTGGCCACGCGGATCCACGCCAGTGCTTGTGATCATCCCCGCGCGCGCCAGATTTGCTCCATTATCCCGTGAACCCGCTCACAGGCGAAATCCGGGTCGGACGACGGTCCGGCAGGATGGCGCCCATGACCGACACCTCCGACACCGTGGGCACAACGCCCGCCACCAGCGGCAACGCCGCCGCCGACCCGACCGTCCCCCAACAGTCCCCCGTCGTCGTGGAGCGGGAAGGCGCGGTGGCCACGGTGCGGCTCAACCGCCCCGAGGCGATGAACTCGCTCGACATCGCCACCAAGGAAGCGCTCGTCACAGCGCTGACCGACGTCGCGCAGGACCCGACGGTGCGGTGCGTGGTGCTGACCGGCAGCGGTCCCGCGTTCTGTGTGGGGCAGGACCTGCGCGAGCACGTCACCTTCCTGCAGCGCGACGACCCGGCGCTGTGGGACACCGTCGCCAAGCACTACAACCCCATCGTCGAGCTCCTCGCCACCATGGACAAGCCGGTCATCGCGGCGGTCAACGGGGTGGCCGCCGGAGCAGGTGCCGGGTTCGCGCTCGCAGCGGACTTCAGGGTGCTCGTGGACACCGCCGGCTTCAACCTCGCCTTCGCCGGCATCGCACTGTCCTGCGACTCGGGAACCTCCTGGACGCTTCAGCGGATCGTGGGCCCGGCCAAGGCCAAGGAGCTCCTGCTGCTGCCCCGCACGGTGCCGGCCGACGAGTGCCTGGCCCTGGGCCTGGTCACCAGGGTCGTCACGGCCGAGGAGCTCGAGGCGACGGTGCGCGAGCTGGCGACAACCCTGGCCGCCGGACCGACCCTGGCCTACGGGTCCATCCGGCGGGCCGTCGCGTTCAGCGCAGGGCACGGACTCACCGAGTCCCTCGCCCAGGAGGGCGAGTACATGACGCTCACCGGCGGGACCGCGGACCACCGCGCTGCGGTCGCGGCGTTCCTCGCCAAGGAGAAGCCGGTCTTCACCGGCGAGTGAGCATTCGCCCGACCGAGCACAGTTTCCTCGCTGACGGACACGTTGCAACCTGTCCCTCAGCGAGCAACCTTTGCTAGCAAAGGTTGCTCGGGTCAGGGTGGGGTGGACGCCCAGGGCGTGTAGGTCAGCAGCGTGCAGGTAAACCAGAAGAGCCCGACGAGCAGGACCACGCCGACGACGCCCACCCGGCGGCGCCAGTGCGTCACGATCTTGGCGCCGGTCGACGTGCGCATCGCCACTGAGGCGACCACCGCGGCGATCGGGAAGTCCAGCAGCAGGAAGCGCCACATGCTCGTGATCGGTCTCACCACGGCGAGCAGGTAGAGCGGGTAGGCCAGCGCCCACACCCGCAGCTCGACCGCCAGCCAGCGACCGTGCCGACCCACGATCAGGGCGATGTAGGTCGCCACGAGGGAGACCAGGATCGTCACGCCGACGATCCCGTGTCCCTCCCACGCCCAGGAGAGCCACAGCACGAACGGACCGGACTCGGGCTTTTGCCCCCAGGCCGCCTGCACGTCGAAGAACGCCATCGGCAGCCCGCTGATGAAGCCCACGACGACCGGCCAGGCGAGGGAGGAGATGCCGGTCGCCACCAGCATCAGGACCGCCGAGATGCGGTGGCCCCGTAGTGGCACCACTCCGGCCACTCTGTCCTCACGCCACCGCAGCACCAGGTGGGCGATCGCAGCACACGCGATCGCGGGAGCCGCGGCGCGGGTGAACCCGAGTGCGAGCGTCAGCACCGCCACCCAGGCGTAGCGACGTTGCATGAGCAGCAGGAGCGACCCGGCGATCAGCACACCCGCCAGCGCCTCGGTGTAGGGCATCACGAGGATGCCGGTCGCGGGATAGAGGCACCACAGGACGCCGGTGACCAGCGCGAGTCGTTCGCGAGCCGGCTGGGGGGACGCGTGCATGGCGTAGTTGAAGCACCGCCACACCAACAGGGTGCACCCCGCACCGAGCACGAGGTTGAGTCCGACACCCGCCACCTCGAACGGCAGGCCGATCGCCATCAGCCCCCGCACCATCATGGGGAAGGCCGGGTAGAACGCCCAGGCGCTGTAGGTGAGCAGCCCGCTGTCAGGGTCCGCAGGCAACGGGACCGGGTAGCCCTGCGTGGCGACGCGCCGGTACCAGATGCTGTCCCAGCCGCCGAGGATGTCGCCCACGGTCGGGTCGAGGTGGCCGACCCCCGCCGGCGTCTGGAACCACGTCGCCGCCACCCACATGGCGAGGAACGCGAGCGCCCTCGTCACGGCATACACGAGCAGCAGGAACACCACTGGACGGCGCAGCGCCCACCGCCCCACGGCGCTGCGGCCCTGCGACGTCACGACGGCCCGCAGGCCGGTCACGGTCACGGCGGGTAGTCCGAGGGCGGCACGAACACGAGCAGCTTCCAGATCCACAGGGCCTGCCCGACGATGCCGAGCGCGACGAGGACGGCGGTTCGAGTCCACAACCACCTCGCCGAGCGCTCCACCCAGCCCCCACCGAGGATCACCGCCGCGAGCGGGAAGAGGGGAAGGACGTAGCGGAAGATGCTCGTGAAGGGGTCGAGCACGACGGCGAGGTATGCCGGGTAGGCCAGCGACCAGGCGCGCAGCTCCGGGCCCAGCCGGGTCGCCCAGGGACCGCAGGTGAGCACGACGATGGTGGTGGCGAGCGCCGCGAGGGCGACCGGTCCGTAGACAGCGCCGCCGTCGAAGTCGCGAAACACCCACTGCGACATGCCCAGCCAGGGCTTGAGCGGCGCGATCTCCCCCCCGGCCCGCCAGGCGGCCATCGTGTCGGTGTACGCGCTGCGCGACCCCGTGACCCGCCACGCGATGAGGGGCCAGGCCACGGCGCCGACGCCGGAGGCGACCAGCGCGAAGGTTCCCGCGGCGTACTCGGCGCGGTCGATCGGGTCGGCGGCCCGACCGCGCCACCGCAGCCAGAGCATCGCCGCGACCACGACGGCCACGGGCACGGCAATCGGTCTGGTCACGCCGAACAGCAGTGCAAGGGTTCCCACGGCGAGCCAGTTCCGCCGCATCAACGCCCACAACAGGGCGCACAGGAGGACCATCGCGAGGGACTCCGTGTAGGCGAGCTGCAGGGCGACCGCCGCCGGGAGGGCACCCCAGACGACGACCGTCGCGAGCGCCACCCGGTCGCCGACCCGCTCGGCGAGGAGCCGGGCCATGATGACGGCCCCGCCCAGACCGCACACGAGGGACAGGGACGACGCCACGACAGGGAAACCGAGCCCGGTGGCGGACATGAGCAACCGGGACAGCAGGGGGAACAAGGGGAAGAAGCCCCAGGCGTTCTGGGTGACGCGGCCGGTCGACGCGTCGACGGGCAGCACGTGCGGATAGCCGTGCTCGGCGATGTAGCGGTACCAGCTGCCGTCCCACAGCACCGTCATGTCCATGGGTTCGACGGTCGGGCCGGTCCAGTCCGGCATGACGACCTGGTCGTGGCTCGCGAGCACGAGCAGCACGGCCGAGACGGCACGCAGCGCCAGGTAGGTCAGCACCACCCTCGCCGTGAGGGTGCGCATCACTGGTGTCCGCCCGCCCGGTGGCAGCCGACGAGGTGGTCGTCCACCAGCCCACAGGCCTGCATCGCGGCATACATCGTGGTGGGGCCGACGAAGACGAACCCGGCCTTCTTCAACGCCTTGGCGAGGGCCACCGACTCGGGCGAGGTGGCCCGCAGCTGCTCGGTGGTGGCCGGCGGGGTGTGGTGGGCCGGGGTGTGCGACCAGATGAGCTGATCCAGCCCGCCGAGGTCGCGCAGGGCCAGCACCGCGCCGGCGTTGTGGATGGCGGCGTTGACCTTCAGGCGGTTGCGGACGATTCCCGCATCGGCCATCAGGCGGGCGCGGTCGTCCTCGCCGAAAGTCGCCACGACCTCGGGGTCGAAGCCGGCGAAGGCCGACCGGAACCCCTCGCGCTTGCGCAGGATGGTGATCCAGGCGAGCCCGGACTGGAAGGCCTCCAGGGTGAGCCGTTCGTAGAGCGCCTGCTCCCCGTGGACCGGCACTCCCCACTCGGTGTCGTGGTAGGCGAGGTAGTCGGGCGTCGAGCCGGCCCACGCACACCGGGCCAGTCCGTCCTCGCCCACGACCAGACCGCTCACCGATGACGCTCTTCGGCCCGCGCGACCATGGCGTCCACGGCCCGCCCGTAGAGCCAGTCGCTGGCCCTGCGCAACAGGGGCGTGAAGACGCGCTTGAACGGCAGCGGCCGCACGACGACGTCCTCACGCCAGTCCAGACGGGTGCCCTCGCCGGCCGGTTCAACGCAGATCTCAGCCCAGCCGCCCAGCAACCATCCCGTCTTGACGACCCGGAAGCGGCCGACTCCCCCGGCGTCCGGAGGCTCCCACACGGTCACCAGCATCGAGTCCGAGAACCCGACTCTGCCGATCCCGCTGAACCCCGCGAAACCCCAGCCCGGCCGCGGACCGCCCGCGTCCACCCGCATGCGGGTGAGCGGCATCCAGTCCCCGTATGCCGCGAAGTCGCTCACGACGTCCCACACCGTGGTGGGCGGCGCGGCACAGTGCCGGGTGAGGTGGAGGTCGGCCATGGGTCAGCGGCGGGGATCGCTGCCGGCCTCGAGCTCCGCGATCCTGGTCTGCAGCCGGTCGAGCACGGCGTCCACCTGGTCCATGCGATAGCCGCGCAGCGCAGTGTCGAAACGAACAGCCGAGATCTCTCCGGAGCCGAACTCCTCGGAGAGGATCGGATCCGCCTGGGTCGTCGTCGCCTCGGCCAAGGGGTCGTAGCCCACCCGTCCCACGACGAGAGCGGCGAACGCGCCGATGACCAGCACGCCGACGGCGATGAAGAAGACCCAGATCACGGGGCGATCGTCGCACGAACTCCTGACGACGACCTAGTCAGCCCGCCGTGCTGAGGTCACGGACCTCGTCGGGGGCTCCGTCGGACCGCGCGATCGCCGTGCGCGTGAGCATCTCGACGAACTGCGGGACGTCTTCGGGCGTCAGGCGGAGCGTGGCGCGACACACCGTGTCCTGCCAGATCGACAGCACCACGCGGCCGGACTCGGGGTGACCTGAGATGCGCAGGGTGCGCCCGGCGACGTCTCGACCGACGATGACGTCGCCATGTCGCGGCAGCGGCGAGATGGTCACGCCTCCATCATCGGCGGCGGCAACCGTCCCGTCCACCCTCCGTCCACGACCGCCTCCCTCCCAGCGCGGGTCGGGCCGGGCCGGGCCGTGGGACTCGTGGAGGTGGAGGGCTACTCCGGGCGCTTGGGCGCGACCGGCTCCTCCGCCTCCGTGACGAGGCGGACGGCTTCGTCCACGTCGTCGGTCAGGTGCAGCAGGTCGACGTCCTTGGCACTCACTGTGCCGGCGTCCAGGACGGTGCTGCGCAGCCAGTCGAACAGGCCACCCCAGTACTCGGTGCCCATCAGCACGATCGGGAACGACGTGACCTTCTGGGTCTGGACCAGGGTGACTGCCTCGAACAGCTCGTCCAGCGTCCCGAACCCACCCGGCAGCACGATGAACCCCTGCGCGTACTTGACGAACATCGTCTTGCGGGCGAAGAAGTACCGGAAGTTCACGCCGAGGTTGACGTACTCGTTGAGACCCTGCTCGAACGGCAGCTCGATGCCCAGGCCCACCGAGGCACCGCCGGCGTCGCGGGCACCCTTGTTGGCCGCCTCCATGGCGCCGGGGCCGCCGCCGGTGATCACGGCATACCCCTCCTCGACGAGGCGACGACCCACGTGGGCGCCCATCTCGTAGAAGGGGGTGCCGGGCTTGGTGCGGGCCGACCCGAAGACGCTCACGGCGGGGCCGAGCTCCGCGAGGGCACCGAAGCCCTCGACGAACTCGCTCTGGATCCTCATCACCCGCCACGGGTCCGTGTGGACCCACTCACTCGACCCACCGCTGTCGAGCAGGCGCTGGTCGGTGGTCGACGCCGGGACGCGCGAACCCCGCAACGTGACCGGGCCCGTGTGGTAGTCGAACCCGGGGTACTCGTGGTCGCGCTCGGTGGCGCCTGCGGTCTGCGTCTGGTCGTCGGGCGCCTGGTCGTCAGGCGTCTGGTCGTCGGGCGTCTGCTCGTCGGGCTGCTCGCTCACGGGGTCAACCTACGCGAGGAAGGCTGGTCGGCGAGCGGCGACCAGACCCTCGCTAGGGTCGACGGGTGGACACCACTGTGCAGGACGCCACCCGTCGCCAGCTGCGAAACCTGGCGCTGGACCGCCAGCGGACAGGTCGCGTGCCGGGCCTCGCCGCCGCCGTGGTCCGTCGCGGAGAGCCGGTCTGGACCGACGGCATCGGCACCGTCGACGTCGCCTCGCCGCGGGTCCCCGGCCCCGACGACCAGTTCCTGATCGCCTCGAACACCAAGAGCTTCACCGCCGTCCTGGTGATGGCCCTGCGCGACGAGGGGCGCCTCGACCTCGAGGACACCCTCGACCAGCACCTGCCCGGCGTGACGCAGCGGGCCACGGTGCGACAGGCCCTCTCCCATGCGACCGGCCTGGCGCGCGAGCCGCTCGGTGACATCTGGGAGACCTTGGAGCAGCCCGACGCCGCCACGCTGATGAGCGACTTCAACGCGATCGAGCGCGTCGGCCGGCCCCACGACCACTGGCACTACTCCAACATCGTGTATGCCGTGCTGGGCCAGCTCGTGGAGCAGCTCGAGGGCCGCTCGTGGGAGGAGTCACTGCGCGCCCGCATCCTCGAGCCGCTGGAGATGACCCGCACGAGCGTCGGCTTCGACGGCGGGCCACGGGCGACGGGCTACCACGTGCAGCCGTTCCACGACGTGCCCCGGGTGGAGCCGGTGCTCGACCTCCGGGCGATGGGGCCGTGCGGGGCACTGGCCAGCACGGTCACCGACCTCGCCCGGTGGTCCGGCTTCGTGGCCGCCCCGGATGCGGCCATCCTGTCCCCCGACACGCTCGAGGAGATGTGCCAGCCGCAGCTGCTCGTCGACCCCGAGGGGTGGGGTGGCGCGATGGGTCTGGGCTTCTTCCTGATGCGCTCGACCACCCGACGCACCTGGGTCGGGCACACGGGCGGGATGCCGGGTCAGGTGTCCGGCGTCTTCACCCACCGCGAGAGCGGCACCGGAGGCATCGTCCTGATGAACAGCTCCTCGTCGCCCGACCCGGCGGCCTTCGCGATCGCCCTGGGCGACCACGTCCTCGAGAACGACCCTGCGGAGGAGGAGCCCTGGCATGCGGGCACGTACGTCCCGGAAGACCTCGCACCCCTGCTGGGCCGGTGGTTCTCAGAGGGTTCGGGGTACACCTTCTCGGTGCGCGAAGGGCGGCTCGAGGCACGCGCCGACTCGGCTCCGGCCGACCGCGCGCCATCGGTCTTCGAGCGGCTCGACGAGAGCACCTTCCGCACCGTGTCGGGTCGAGAGCGCGGCGAACAGCTGCGGGTCACCCGCGCCTCCGATGGCACCGTGCTCAAGATGAACTGGGCGACCTACCTCGTCACCCGGGCGCCGCTGGGCTTCGGGGAGTCGCTCGAGGGATGACCGCGGGGGTGTGCGGGCCCGCCTCGCGGCCGGGCCTCAGGCGCTCACGCGAGCCAGCGCAGCAGGGCGGCCTCCGCGGACTCGAGCTGGCTGACGGGGCAACGCTCCTCGTCGTGGTGGGCCAGGTTCGGGTCGCCCGGGCCGAAGTTCACGGCCGGCACACCCATGGCGGAGAACCGCGCGACATCGGTCCAGCCCTGCTTGGCCACGACATCGACACCCAGGGCCTCGACGAAGGCCTTGGCCGCCGGCAGGTGCAGGCCGGGCCGGGCGCCGGGGGCGTTGTCCTTCACCTCCACGACGTAGCCGCTGAACAGCTGGTGCACGACGGCGAGCGCGTCCTCGGGCGACTTGTCGGGGGCGTAGCGGTAGTTGACCGTGACGACGCACCGGTCGGGGATGACGTTGCCGGCGATGCCACCCGTGATGCCCACGGCGTTCATGGCTTCGCGGTACTCCAGGCCGTCGACCACCACGGTCTCGGGCTGGTAGGTCGCGAGGCGGGTCAGGACCTCGCCCGCGTCGTGGATGGCGTTGTGGCCGTTCCAGGGTCGGGCGGAGTGGGCGGCGATGCCCTTCGTGACGACCTCGGCGCGCAGCGTTCCCTTGCACCCGCCCTCGACGATCGCGCCGGTCGGCTCGAGGAGCACCGCGAAGTCGGCGTCCGCGATGAGGTCCGGACGCTGCCTGTCGATGTGGAGCAAGCCGTTGAACTCGCTGTCGATCTCCTCGCCCTCGTAGAACACGAACGTCAGGTCGCGGCTCGGCTCGGCCACGAGGGCCGCCTTGAGCTGGACGGCGACGCCACCCTTCATGTCGACCGTTCCGCGGCCCCAGAGGTCGTCACCCTGCCGGTGGGTCGGCAGGTTGGCGGGGTCCTGGGTCAACGGCACCGTGTCGATGTGGCCGGCGAGGACGACCCGCTCGTCGCGACCGAGGTCGGTCCGGGCCACCAGGGTGTTCCCGATCCGGGTCACCGTGAGGTGGGCCAGCGGGGCGAGGACCGACTCGATGGCGTCACAGATCGCAGCCTCGTCCAGGGAGACCGACTCGATGTCGCACAGAGCCGCCGTGAGGGTGACGATGTCCGCCGAGAGGTCGAGCGCCACGGTGTCGACAGGTGAGTTCGCCATGCCAGAACCCTATCCACCGCCACTTCTTCGGAAGATCCGCCAGGTCCCTGGCACGGCGCATCTTCCGAAGACCCATGGGTCTGGGCGACACCACCCCGTCTCGTAGGCTGGTCCCATGAGCAGCGAACGCACCGCATGGGGTTTCGGCCTGGCGACCATCCACGACGACGGTGCGGTCCTCGACGCGTGGTACCCGCAGCCCACCCTCGGTGCCCGACCCGCTGGGAGCCACGCCCCGGCCGAGCTCGAGGCGCTCGTCGGCAAGGACGACGTGCGGCACGTTCGCCGCGAGGTCGTCGCGACCGAGATCGACCTCGACGCCGCCCCGGCCGACCCGGCCGACGCATACCTGCGCCTGCACCTGCTCTCCCACACCCTGGTGCAGCCCAACACGATCAACCTCGACGGCTTGTTCGGCGTCCTGGTCAACGTCGTCTGGACGACCCAGGGACCGTGCTCGGTGGACGGTTTCGAGCTGACTCGTGCGGGCATGCGTGCCCGTGGTCCGGTGCAGGTGCTGGGCGTCGACAAGTTCCCGCGGATGACCGACTACGTCGTGCCCGCCGGAGTCCGGATCGGGGATGCCGACCGCGTACGCCTCGGCGCGCACCTCGCCTCGGGCACGACCGTCATGCACGAGGGCTTCGTCAACTTCAACGCCGGCACGCTCGGCCACTCCATGGTCGAGGGTCGGATCAGCCAGGGCGTCGTCGTCGGCGACGGCTCCGACATCGGTGGTGGCGCCTCCACGATGGGCACCCTGTCCGGCGGCGGCACCGAGCGGGTCAGCATCGGCGAGCGCTGCCTGCTCGGCGCCGAGTCGGGCCTGGGCATCGCCCTCGGCGACGACTGCGTCATCGAGGCCGGTCTCTACCTCACCGCCGGCACCAAAGTGACGTTGACCGACGGCCGGGTGGTCAAGGCCCGCGAGCTGTCGGGCCAGTCCAACCTGCTGTTCATCCGCAACTCCGTGACCGGCACCGTCGAGGCGCGTGCCCGCGACGGTCACGGCATCGTCCTGAACTCGGCCCTGCATGCCAACGACTAGGCGCGGCGGGGTCGTGCTCTCGGAGCAGCGGCCACCGTCGCGCAAAAGCCGGCTCGCCACCCGACTGGTCGTGCTGGTCCTGGCGGGCGGAGTCGTCGGGGCCGGCATCGTCGGCGCTCGGGGTGTGATCAGCAACTTCGGTGGGCCCCGCTGCCAGGCGACCGCCTCGGGGACCAGCGTCGACTTCGACCCCAGCCAGACGGCATACGCAGCCACGATCGAGGCGGTCGCGGAGAAGCGCGGCCTCCCCGCGAGAGCCGCCACGATCGCGATCGCGACAGCGATCCAGGAGTCCAAGCTGCGCAACCTCAAGTACGGCGACCGCGACTCCGTGGGGCTGTTCCAGCAGCGGCCGAGCCAGGGCTGGGGCACCGTCGACCAGATCCTCGACCCCGTCTACGCGACCAACAAGTTCTACGACGCGCTCGTGAAGATCGACGGCTACGAGGGCATGCGGATCACCGAGATCGCGCAGAAGGTGCAGAAGAGCGCCTACCCCGAGGCCTATGCCGACCACGAGCAGGAGGGGCGGCTGCTCGCCTCCACGCTGAGCGGCCACTCTCCCGAAGGCCTCGGCTGCCGGCTCAACGACGCGACCACCGGCGACCCGGCAGCCCTCAAGGCGGCCCTCAAGACCGAGCTCGGTGTGACCTCCGCCGTCAGCGGCCGGACCCTCACCGTGACAGCCGGCTCCGAGCGCGCCGCCTGGAGTGCCGGGGCGTATGCCGTGGCGACTGCCTCGCTGCACGGCGCCACGTCCGTGCGTGTCGGGTCGCGGGAGTGGACGCGGACGCGCGACTCCTCCGGCTGGGAGTGGCACGACGCCAAGGCCGGCGGCAAGGCCAGCACCGTCACCATCACCTTCGCCGCCTGACGCCTGACGCACCCCTCCCCCTGCCCTGCCCTGCGAGGGAGCCCGTCACCTGAGTGAGCGCCAACCCACTCTCTGGACGGGCCAGAGAG